>MGPK01000049.1:0-34226 GCA_001795535.1 Deltaproteobacteria bacterium GWA2_54_12 | reverse complement strand
GCAAAAGGAGGGGGAAGGTCATAAGATCTCCATCAACGACCTGGACTTTTCCTTCAGCGAAGACCGTTCAAACGAAAAAAAGAACCAGGAAGACGGCTGGGAAGCCTCAGAAGAAGAGGACGACCCGTTTTCAAGGGCTTTTGAAAAGCCTCTGCCGGACGAGCCAATAGATACCGGGGAAGACTCCGGCGAGGACTTGAGCGGCGAAGCCGGTGCCGACAGGACTGAACCCGATTTCAACTTCGACGAATTCGCAGCTGAAAGCCCGAAGACAGACGAGCCCTGGCCTGGCGATGAAAGCAAAGCCAGAGCGCCAGAGCCCCAAAAACCCGCGATAGCCGAGAATGTCATCCCGTTTTCCGCGGCCGCCTATACAAATGAAGGCAAGGCTCCAGCGCAACCGAAGCCCGGCGCGGATGGACCAGCGGAAGAAGAGGAAGAGGCTTTCAAGTCAATACTCTCAAGGGCAGTCGAAAAAGGCGAACCCCTGTCCTTTGGAGCCCCTGACGAACAGGAAGAAGAGGAGGAAGAAGATTTGCGCGCTCCTCACAGGACAAGCCAGCCCAGGATGGGCCTTATAATCGCCGTCCTCGTAATAGTCCTCGGCGGCGGGCTCATATACTTCACCGGCGTCATAGACAAGCTCACGCACCTCGTGATGCCGACCGCCGAAATCAAGGTGGTCGAGATAGAGTCCATCAAGGGCTTCTACGAAGAGAACAAAAACTTCGGCAAGCTCTTCGTAATAGACGCCCGCGTCAAGAACATCACCGACGAGCCTCAGGAGATAAAAGCCGCCACAGGCGTAATATACAACGACAGGGGCGGCGTGTTAGCCGAAAAGTTTGTCTCTCCCGGCAGGATAGTATCGATAGACGATGTCAGGAACCTTCAGAAAGAAGAGCTTGAACGGGCCTTCAGGGACCCTTCCGGCGGCGTCATACCTCCCAGGGGCAGCGTGCCGGTCATGGTCCTCTTTATTGAGGTCCCGGAGGGTCTTTCAGAATTCGGCCTCGATATCGTAAGGTAAGGGGACACTTTTTCCCCTGCCCTTCCCACTTAACCGGTCTTCTTGATGCCCGACATCGAGGCCCTGGCAGCAAAACTCCTTAAAGACATCTCAGCGCTCCCTGAAGAGCGGATGAGGCTTGCCTTGCTCTGCAGGACCCTCGCGGCGCTTGCACCGGAAGACAGCGCCCGCCTTCTGGACGCCGTCTACAACAGAGACATTAAAGACAGACAGGCCTCTATCGTGCGCTCATTGATGGTCGACGACGACGCGGTACAGGGCCTGTTGGGGGACGCCGCGTACAACTCCATCTATCTTGCCGCCCTCAGGGGCGGCTTGACCAGGATATCGCGCCTGTTTACCGGGTACGAACCGCACAAAAAAGGCGTAAGCGGCTACGAGGAAGAAGAGTTCATCAGGATGGAGCACCTGACTCTCGGCGAGCGCCGGGCCCTTTCCAAAAGCCAGCTCAAAACCCGCATAGACATGCTCCTTTCAGACCCTGACCCCGTCGTCATAGGCAACCTCCTGGACAACCCGCGCATAACCGAGGCCGAAGTCCTCAAGATCGCCTCGAAGAGGCCGAACTCCGGCCGCATATTGAAGCTTGTCGCCCTGCACCCGAAGTGGTCGAAAAGGTACGAAGTCGCCAAGGCCGTGACCTTGAACCCGTACACCTTGCCAAGGGTCTCCATAGCGCTGATTGAAAAGATGCTCACCCAGGACTTATCCGCGATATCGGAAGACGGGACGATACACCCGGAGGTCAGGGAAATAGCGAAGGACCTGCTTTTAAAAAGGGGTAAAAAGGGAAAGAGAAAGGGGCAATAGGAAGCTTATTTTTCGAGCTTCTCTTTGCCTTCTTTGGGAGCGTCGGCGTCCTCGTTCGAGGCCTTCTTGAAGTTCTTTATCGCCTTGCCAAGACCAGAGCCTATCTCCGGGAGTTTGCCAGCCCCGAACAGTACCATGATGATGACGAGTATTACTATAAGCTCTGTCGTCCCGAGCCCGAACATTGTATAACCCCGCGATAAAGTGTAGAATATCTTTAGTGTCTCTCATTAAATCTTGACAGAATTAAGAGCCCATGTCAATCAAAACCGGAGGCGAGCCAGCCGCCTTCCCCATATTCCTTATACTTTCGCTGCTTGTGCACCTGGGCATATGGGGAGCCTTGCAGCTTTTGCCCTCCGGCGGGCAGGCTCGTCCGAGGGGTGAGGCGCCCCCTATACTTGTCGATGTGGTCGATTTGCCGGCTCTTCCGCCGGAGGACCTCTCGCCTGTAAAAAAGCCTTCGACCCACGGCGCCCAAAGGGAGCAGAGCGTTAAAAAGGAGAGCTGGCCTGAGCCTTTGCCGAAGGTCCTTTTGCCTGCCCCGGCTGTGCCGTCAAATCCGGCTGAGCAAAGCAGGCCCGCGGCGAGGCCTTCCCTGAAGGAAGGAAGTATTCAGGAAAAGACCGTAAAAGAAAGCGTCGGCCCTGTTGAAGAGCCGGTAAGGGCCGAGCCAGCCCAAAAAGGAAGCGAAACCGCGACAAAAGAAGAGACAAGGCCCCAGCCCAGGATCCTGGCAGAGCCCAAAAAACCGAGCCTTTTCCCGACAGACGACCGCATAGCCGAGCTTGCGAGGAAGTACGAAGCAGAGGCCCCGAAGGGCGAGGTCGGCAAGACCCTGTCGCTCAATACCTCTGAACTCAAGTACCAGAAGTACCTGATGGACATGAAGAACAGGATAGAGTTCTACTGGGAATACCCCGCTCTCGCCGCGCGAAACGGCTGGCAGGGGAGCCTCAAGGTCAACTTCAAGATAAACAGGGACGGGTCAGTGTCGGATGTATCGCTTGAACGGTCCTCAGGCTATCCGATGCTCGATGACGCCGCCATTACCGCCGTAAGACTCTCAGCCCCTTTCGCGCCCTTCCCGGAAAACTTCAGCATCGACGACATAAGCATAAAAGGGCAGTTCACTTATCACCTGATCGATTTGCCAATGGGGAGGTAGGTCTGTCATTCTGAGCAAGTGAGAAGCCCTGAGCGAAGAGAAGCGGAAGAATCTCGCTTTTTAACCAAAGGTGCGATTACTGGCTCCCCTCTTTTTTAAAGAGTGAACAGGGGATTACACTGTGGGCACATCCTACCTACCTGACTGAGCATATTTTTGCAAAAGGCCTCTTTGCGCACTGCCGTGCGCTTCGGGGGATATCGGGCTCGCTGTCGGCCTCGTTCGCTAGAAATAAGAGGCGCGCGCTCGGCCTCCTTTAGGCTCACTCTGATATCCCCCTGGGGTTTGGGTAAGACAAAACAAAAGCGAGACTTGTTCTTGTATTGTCTTAACATATACCCCGTAACAGGGCGGAGCAAGCGAAAGCTTTGAAGTGGGTTGGTTCTGATGTCATTCTGAGAGAAGCGAAGAATCTGCTTTTATCATCATTACGAGATTCTTCGGTCACTTCGCTCCCTCAGAATGACAAAATCAATCTCCCTCACTCCGCAAAATAGAAAAACCCGCTTTCGCGGGCTTTTTTCTTTCTATTTATCAGTGCTCCTAAAAATCAGCTATTTTTTCTGAGATCAAGGAAGAGCGGAAATAAAAAGCGCAGCATATATGACAATATGTGAGCATTTTTATTTACGGTCTGACGCAGAGATCGGGAAAAAGAGCGATTTTTATTTCCACCTCAGGATCGGCTCCCTGGCCGCCCGGGTCTCATCGACCCTTCTTATCTTCGTCTTGGTGGGCGCGTCCTTCAGGAGCTGCGGGTTTGTCTTCGCCTCTTCCGCAATAGCCTTCATGACTTCTATGAACCTGTCCAGCGTATCGACAGTCTCGGTCTCGGTCGGCTCTATCATTATCGCGCCGTGAACGACCAGCGGGAAGTAGACCGTCGGCGGGTGATAGCCGTAGTCGATGAGCCTCTTGGCGATGTCCATCGTGGAGATGCCGCTTCCGAGCTGGAACTTGTCGGAGAATACGGCTTCGTGCATGCAGGGCTCGTCAAAGGCGAGATGATAAGTGCCCTTGAGCCTCTCTTTTATGTAGTTGGCGTTGAGGATGGCCGTCTCTGAAGCGCGCTTCAATCCGGCCCCGCCCATGCGCCTTATGTAGCTGTAAGCCCTCACCATTATGGAGAAGTTCCCGTAGAAGGCCTTCATCCTGCCGATTGTATCGGGCCTGTTGAAATCGAGACTGTACTTTCCGCCTTCCTTCTTTATCCTCGGGCAGGGGAGGTAAGGCTCCAGCACCTTGCCTACGCCGACCGGCCCGCTTCCGGGGCCGCCGCCGCCGTGCGGGGTGGAAAAGGTCTTGTGGAGGTTCAGCTGGACTACATCCACGCCCAGGTCGCCGAGCTTCACAAGGCCCATGATGGCGTTCATGTTCGCGCCGTCGCAGTACACCAGGCCGCCCTTTGAGTGGACGAGATCTGCTATCTCTTTTATGTTCCGCTCGAAAAGGCCTATCGTATTCGGGTTCGTGAGCATGAGCCCGGCCGTGTCTTCGTCCATCACTGCCCTGACCATCTCGACCGAAAGCGCGCCCTTGCCCTCGGTCTTGACGGGCACGACCTTGAAGCCGGCAAGGTGCGAGCTCGCGGGGTTCGTGCCGTGGGCGGTGTCAGGGATGATTATCTTTGTGCGGGGCTTTCCCTGGGCCTTGAAATAGGCGGCCATCATGAGAAGGCCGCAGAGCTCGCCGTGCGCCCCGGCCGAGGGCTGGAGCGTTATCGCTTCCATGCCGCTTATCTCGGCGAGATAGCCTTCGAGCGAGTGCATGAGCTCAAGGGCCCCCTGTGAAAGGTGCTCGGGCTGGTACGGGTGGAGCATGGCAAAGCCGGGGAGCCTCGCGGCCGTCTCGTTTATCTTGGGGTTGTACTTCATGGTGCACGACCCGAGCGGATAGAAGCCCGAGTCAAGCCCGAAGTTCCACTGCGAAAGCCTCGTGTAATGGCGCGCCGCGTCCATCTCGGAGATGTCCGGGAACCCTTCTATCCCCTTCCTCAGGAACTTCGAGGGAAGGACCGATGCCGGGTCAGCCTCCGGGACATCAGAGGGCGCGGGCCCGATGCCTGCGCGCCCCGGAAAGGATTTTTCAAATATGAGTGGCTCTTCGAGAACCAGACCCTTTGTGCCGTTTGCTTCCATATTCAATTTTCTTTCTGTGGTTTTAAAAGGCGTCGGGCGAATTCTATTTCAGCAAACCGGCCAGATTGTCCATCTCTTCTTTCGAGTTCATCTCGGTTGCCGCTATGAGGAGATGCTCTCCGAGCTCGGGGTAGTACCTCTTCAACGCAAGGCCGCCTATGATCTTCTTGTCGAGGAGCTTTTTGAGAGCTGCCTCAGCGCCGCCCTTTACCTTAACGGTGAATTCGTTGAAGGTCGGGGAGGTGAACGCCGCTTCGACTCCGGATTCTTTGAGTTTTTTCTTCAGGTACTCGGCCTTGGAGAGGTTAAGCGCGGCAAGCTTCCTGAGCCCGCCTGAGCCGAGGCTCACCATGTGGACTGAGGCCGCCAGGGCGCACAGGCCGTGGTTCGTGCAGATGTTGGAAGTGGCCCGCTCCCTTCTTATGTGCTGCTCCCTCGTGGCGAAGGTGAGGCAGAACGCTCTCCTTCCTTCCCTGTCGACCGTCTGGCCGATGAGGCGGCCGGGCATCTGGCGGACAAACTCGCTTTTCGTAGCCATGAAGCCCAGGTACGGCCCTCCATAGCTCAAGGGGTTTCCGAATGACTGGTTCTCCCCGACGGCGATATCGCAGCCGGAATCTCCAAGGGACTTAAGGAGCCCGAATGAGACCGCCTCAGTCACGGCGACGACAAGCAGGGCCTTTTTCCTGTGAACCACCTCGGCTATCGCCTCGATGTCTTCAAGCGAGCCGAAAAAGTTGGGGTGCTGGATTATGACGCAGGCGGTATTATCGTCGCAGGCAGCGTCAATCGACTCCGGCAGCGTCGTGCCGGTCTCGGCGCAATAAAGCGCCTGAGAGAGGTGGTCGCCGGTGCCCGTCAGGTAAGTCGCGACGGTCTCCCTGTACTCAGGGTGCAGGGCGCTTGCCAGGACTATCCCCTGCCTGCCGGTGATCCTTCTGGCCATGAGAGCGGCCTCGGCAACGGCTGTAGCCCCGTCATAAAGCGAGGCGTTGGCGACATCCATGCCGGTCAGCTGGCATACGAGGGTCTGGTATTCGAATATGGCCTGGAGCGTGCCCTGCGAGAGCTCGGGCTGATATGGAGTGTACGAGGTATAGAACTCGGACCTCGATATGACGGCATCGACTATCGAGGGTATGTAGTGGTTGTACGCGCCAGCGCCCAGAAAGCACGAGTACTCTTCGACGGTCGAGTTCTTCGAGCTCAGGGCCTTCAGGTGGCTCAGGAGGTCCTGCTCGCTCAGCCCGTCGGGGATGGCAAGCGGCCCTTTAAGCCTGGACGCGGCTGGAAGCTGGGAGAAAAGCTCTTCCGCAGACCCGGCTCCAACCGCCTTGAGTATCTTTTCAATGTCTTTTGCAGTATGGGGTATGTACGGCACAGCGGCTTACTTCTCTTCTTCTATGAACTTCTGATACTCGTCAGCGGTAAGAAGGTCGCCCAGGTCGCTGTCGCTGGATATCTCGACCTTTATCATCCAGGCGTCGCCGTAGGGGTCTTCGTTTATGGCCTCGGGGCTGTCGACTATCGCGTCGTTTACCTCGGTGACGCTGCCGGAAAGGGGCGAGTAAAGGTCAGAGACCGCCTTTACGGACTCGACCACGCCAAAGGGCTCGTGCTTGGTGACGGACGCGCCTTCCTGTGGAAGTTCCACATAGACCACGTCTCCAAGGGAGTCTTGAGCGTAATCGGTTATGCCGACCGTTGCGATATTGCCTTCGACCTTAACCCATTCATGCTCCTTGGTGTACTTAAGGTCCTTCGGGAACTCCATAGTGATTCTCCTTTCAACTTGTAAATAAAACTCTGTTTATTTTCTGTAAAAGGGCAGGGGAACGACCTGGGCCTTCGCGGCCCTCCCCCTTATAAGGACATCGAGCTCCGTGCCGACGGCCTTATGGGGCGCTGTCACGAACCCTGTCCCTATGCCTGCTTTTAATGAAGGGGAGCTGGTGCCGCTTACGACTGTCCCGACACTGTTCCCGCTCGCCTGTATCTCGTAGCCTTCCCTGGGTATGCCGGCGTCTATCATCTTGAGGCCGACCAGAGACTTCTCCGTCCCGCTGGCAGACTGCCTCTCAAGGACTTCCCTGCCGATGAAGTCCTTCGTGAACTTGACATATTTTCCGAGCCCGGCCTCTATGGGCGTTATCTCATCCGAAAGCTCGTGCCCGTAAAGAGGATATCCCATCTCGAGCCTCAGCGTGTCTCTCGCGCCAAGACCGATCGGGGCAATGCCGAAGGGCTTGCCCGCTTCCATCAGCGCCTGCCAGACAGCCGGGGCGTCAGCCGGGTCGAGGTATATCTCGAAGCCGTCTTCACCGGTATACCCGGTCCTGGAGACCAAGGCCTCTATCTCGCCGTTTAAAAGCCCCATGTGGAAGTAAAAGGTCTTTATCTCTTTCGGGTCCAAATCGAGGAGCGACTTAATAACTTCAGCCGACTTGGGCCCCTGAAGCGCTATCTGAGAGTATATGCCGCTCAAGTCCTCTATGAAAAGGTCAGGGAAGGCCTCTTTTTTCTGGACCTGCCTGAACCAGTCAAGAACCTTGGCGGTATTCGAAGCGTTCACGACAAAAAGGTAGCGGTCGATGTTGAAGCGGTAGACGATGGTGTCGTCGACCACGCCGCCGTCCTCGCGGCACAAGGGCGAATACTGGCACTGGCCGTCCTTTATGCGCTCGATGTCGTTGGTCATCACGAACTGGACGAAGTCTATCGCGCTGTCGCCGGAGACTTCGATCTCGCCCATGTGGCTCACATCAAAGAGGCCGCACGCGGAGCGCACTGCCAGGTGCTCATCGATTACGCCCGTATACTGGACCGGCATCTCCCACCCGGCAAAAGGGACCATCCTGGCGCCGAGTGACTTATGTATTTCATATAATGATGTTTTCTTTAGCACTAAGATGTTTCAAAAAAGACTTAAAAAGCCTTTGAATCTCCATTGGTATTTGCGGACAATTTGAATATTACCAAACGGTCCGGAAATGTCAAAGAAAAAAACCAGCGTTCCGGCAAAGTTTTTTTGCCCCGCAACCTGCCGGGCTTATTTCTGATATCCTGACAATGTATACAATCAGGCGAGGTATGGATGGACCTGGAAGAGCGCATAACAGAGGCCCTTTTATCGCCGCGCTCAAAAAGCATAATGCTCCTGGGCGGGCCTGACACCGGAAAGACGGCCCTCGCGGCCATTGTTGCGGACCTCCTTTCAAAAAAAGGCAGGGCCGGAGTGCTCGACCTCGACATGGGGCAGGCGCACATCGGTCCTCCGTCAACTATCGCGTGGGGGCTTGTCGAGGGCGGCTTTAAAAGGTGGGAGGAGATAAAAGCAGAGGGCTTTTACTTTACCGGTGCTTTAAGCCCTCCGGGCAACATGCTGCCATCTCTTACCGGAGCGAAGCTGTTAATGGAAAGTGCCCAGGCAAAGTGCCCTAAACTCATAATAGACACGACCGGGCTTGTGACAGGCCCCATCGGCAGGCTCTATAAGCAGTATAAGATAGACCTCCTCCGGCCTGATGTTGTCCTGGCGGTGCAGAAAAATGACGAGCTCGAACACATAATCTCACCCTACACCCTGATGAGAAGTCCCGTCATAATAAGGCTCAAGCCGTCAACCCTCACAAGGATAAAAGGTATACCAAGAAGAGCCGGTTTCAGGGCCGAAAGGTTCAGGGCCTACTTCGAAGGTTCCCGTGTCTTTGAGGTCGACATGAACAGGTGCGGCGTAAGATACACGAGAGATGGCGGCGAAGAAGAGCTCGAAGGCAGGCTTCTGTCGTTCAGGGACCATGCGGGCTCGGATATTTGTCTTGGAGTCATAGAAAAAGCAGACCTGAATAACGGGCTGTTGATTGTCCGCTCGCCATTAAGGGCGGGCACTGTTTACGCCTGCATCATTATAGGAAGGGCTACAGCGGTGTTCTGAACATTATCCCCCTCTCCCACAAGGGGAGAGGGAGTCTTGCTGTCGGCTCCTCAGAATAACAATACACAAACGCCCTCCTTTCTTGACAACCCGTGCTTACAGGAAAATACTTTAACATCTTCTCAGGAGGGGAATCCCCATGGATTTTGAGCTTAACGAGGCCCAGAAGAAGCTCCAGGAGGCTGCGCGTGATTTTACGGACAGGGAGATCGTCCCCGCTGCCCGCGAAAACGACATAAATGAGCGATTTCCCGAAGACATTCTGCAAAAAATGGCCCCTCTGGGCTTTCTGGGAGCCCTTGTCCCAAAAGAGTACGGTGGAGCTGGCTTTGATTACATCTCCCAGGCCATAATCCTCGAAGAGGTCGGTAGGGGTTGCTCTTCCCTGAGGACGATCCTCTCAGTCCAGCTTTCCCTGGTCGAATATTCCCTTTTAAAATGGGGAACTGACGAGCAGAAAGACAAATATATACCGGGCCTTTGCAACGGAAGGCTGCTCGGCGCTTTCGCTCTGACCGAGCCCGGGGCCGGGAGCGACGCCGCCTCTATAAAGACGATTGCCACGCGAAAGAAGGACGGCTGGGCGCTTAACGGCTCAAAGACATGGATAACAACCGGCGGCAGGGCCGACGTACTCATAGTCTTCGCCCGTACGAGCCCTGAGGAGGGGCACAGGAATGTAGCGGCCTTCATAGTCGAAAAAGGCGCGCCCGGCTTCACGACAAAAGAGATAAAAGGCAAGCTCGGTCTCAAATCAGCCAACACGGCAGAGCTTTTCTTTGAAAACTGCCTCCTTCCGCCGGAAGCCCTTCTGGGCGCTGAGGGCGAAGGCTTCAAAATCGCCCTTTCGGCCCTCGACAACGGCAGGTTCGGGGTCGCGGCCGGGTGCGTTGGCATAATTCAGGCCTGCGTTGAAGCCTCTGTGAAGTACGCTAGGGAGCGGGTCCAGTTCAAAAAACCCATAGCCTCCTTCCAATCGGTTCAGGACCTTATCGCCAGGATGGCGGTCGACCGGGACGCCTCGCGCCTGCTTGTCTACCGGGCTGCCGAGATGAAAAACAGGAATCTACGGAACACCACGGAGTCTTCAATCGCCAAATATTTCGCCTCTGAGGCGGCTGTAAGGGCGGCGGTGGACGCCATACAGGTGCACGGAGCTTACGGCTACTCGAACCAGTACCCTGTCGAAAGATACTTAAGGGACGCGAAGGTCACGACCATATACGAAGGCACTTCCCAGATCCAGAAGCTCATCATAGGCGAAAGCCTCCTGGGGGTAAGGGCCTTTTTTTAACGGCCAGAGGCACCCCCTTTCAGTTTATAATTGCGCCCGCCGAAGAAGAATCTCATCAACTTTCATCCTGCCTCATCCTTTTCCTTTCTACCTTGCGCACTTCCATGGTAGAATGTTTCGATGCTTAAACATACCTTCTGTCATGTGCCCGGCATAGGACTTAAAACTGAACGCAGGTTATGGGACAACGGCGTACTCGATTGGGACTCGCCGCTTGGCCATGTGCGCCTCAAGAGAGCCTCTGCCGAAGCGATAAGAACCCTTCTGGATACCTCCCGCGAGAAGCTCGCGCTGGGAGAACCTGCTTTCTTTTCGGAGCTCCTTCCTCCAAAGGAATCCTGGCGCATATTCCCCGATTTCAGGGACAGCATTGCCTATATCGACATCGAGACGAACGGATATATGGGCCCTTACGGGTACATTACCGCCATCTCCCTGTATGACGGCAAGAGGATACGCTATTATGTGAAGGGCGAGAACCTCGACGACTTCATGGAAGATATCATGGAGTACAAGGTCCTGGTCACTTACAACGGCAAGTGCTTCGACATCCCTTTCATTGAGAGCCATCTGGGCATAAAACTCCCCCACGCGCACATAGACCTCCTGTATGTGCTGCGCGATCTCGGCTTCAGGGGCGGCCTCAAGGGCTGCGAAAAGATGATAGGAATAGACAGGGGCGGACTTGATGGGGTGGACGGCTACTTTGCCGTGCTTCTCTGGAAAGAGTACAGAAAGAGCCGGAACCCGAAGGTCATGGAAACGCTCCTTGCCTACAACATACAGGATGTCGTGAACCTCGAGCCCCTCATGGTCACGGCCCACAATATGAAACTCGAGCAGACCCCGTTCTGCCAGGGCTACAGGATAGAACTCCCGGCGCCTCCTCTTGAACTTCCATTCAAGCCCGACCTCGAAACCATCCAGAAGATACGCGCCAGAGGATACTCGGCGCACGCGTAAAGCGAGATAATCCGAATTCTATGACCGTGTCCGTACCTTTTAAGCTTCCCCCTTTTTTAAAGGGGGATTTTTGATTTCAGTTAATTGGTGGGCGCAGCCCACCCTACTATAATCCCCCTCACTTAGAAAGGGGGGAAGTTTATATGCTTTCGCTCGCAATGCCCCCCCCCCCCCCCAACTTTCCCCTTGACATTGTTTCAAGATTTCGCAATAATGCAAATATGAAGAAAGAAGTGTTCATACTACAGGCTGAAATCTGCAAGACCCTGGCCAACCCGAAGCGGCTCGAAATAATAAACGCGCTGAAGGACGGCGAGCTCTCTGTCGGCGACCTCGTGGAAAGGCTCGGCATAACCAAGGCCAATGTCTCCCAGCACCTCGCGGTCCTGAGGCAGGCGAGAGTCGTCGATACCAGAAGGGACGGGGTCAACATCTACTACCACATAAACAACCCCAAGATACTAGAAGCATGCTCGCTCATGAAGTCCGTCCTCATGGAGCAGCTCGCGGAGAGCGAAAAGCTCGCCCGCAGAATCAAATAAGGAGGCTCACATGACTGTCGATAGATACCTGAGGCTTATAGCCGGTTTTTTCATCCTTCTTTCCCTTGTCCTTTCACGGGTCCACTCCGAGCACTGGCTCTACTTCACGGCGTTCGTGGGGCTCAACCTTCTCCAGTCTTTTTTCACCAACTGGTGCCCCATGATGAGCTTCCTAAAAAGACTCGGCGTAAAGGGCTGCCAGACCTGCTGAACAATTCCATGGATGGGCTGCGTTTTTCCCGGGCGCTGGTATACTTTATCAGCGCCATTTAAGGGATTTGTCCCGGCGGCCCACTCCGCCGTAATCTATCGAAGGCCCGCATGCCATGAAAATGAAACATACCCTCGCCGCACTCTCATTAATCATTCTCTCAACCGCAAGCTCGCAAGCCGCCGGCCCTTTCTCGTTGAAAGAGGCAGTCGAGCTGGGCCTCAACCAGAACCACGGCTTGAGGGCCGCCGCGGCCGCAACCGGCGCTGCCGCCGAAGAGATAGGCATGGCAAGGGGCCGCCTCCTGCCGAAGATAACATTCGAAGAGCGCTACATGAGGACGAACAACCCGACCTTCGCCTTCTCGTCCAAGCTCAACCAGGAAAGGTTTTCATCACAGGACTTCGCCATAAACTCGCTTAACAGCCCGGAAGCGATAAACGACTTCCAGACCTCGCTTTCGATCGAGCAGCCCGTTTACGCGAGGAAAGCCCGGGTCGGCCTCAGCATGGCAAAAGAAGAATACTCTGCCAGCAGGGACGAGCTTTCGCGTAGCCGCGAAGAGGCCGCCTTCAATATAGTGAACGCCTTTCTTTCGGTCAACACTGCCGAAGGTTTCAAACAGGCCGCAGAAGCGGGCCTCAATGACAGCAAAGAGCACCTCAGGATAGCCGAGGCAAGGCACACGGGCGGCCTGGGCCTCTTCTCGGATGTGCTCCGGGCCAGGACAGGCCTTTTAGAATCTGAACAGAGGCTTGTTTCAGCCCAGAAAGGTCTTTCGCTTGCCAAAAGGTCGCTCGGATTGCTCCTCGGACTTGACGAGGAGGCCCAGGCAGATTCTTCGGGCTTTGATATGCCGCTCCATAATGTCAGCCACTACCTTTCGTCTGCCCAGGAACGAGGCGACCTTAAATCAATGATAAAACGGCGAGAGAACGCCAGGGCCGCGGTCTCTCTCGCTAATTCCGATTATTTTCCAATCGTAGGCGTTGGCGGCTCATATTTTCTGAACGACCATGAAACGCCGTTCGGGAGCGAGGGAGAGAGCTGGCAGGTCTCGGCCTTCCTGAGGTGGAATATATTTGACTCTACGAGGAGCTTTGAAGCATCCAGGGCAAGGCTCAAATCCGTCGAGGCAGGCGAGCGCCTTGAAGGCATGAAGCAGTTCGTCTCGTTCAGCGTCCATCAGGCATACTTCAATGTCGAAGAAGCCAGGAAGAACGCCGAGCTTACTGAGGCGGCATTGAAGAGCGCCGAAGAGGGAGAACGGCTCGTAAGGCTGAGGTTCGAGAATTCCCTCTCCCCGATTGTAGACCTCCTCGACGCGGAAGCGAGCCTGAGCGGGGCCAGGGCTTCTGTTGTCATGAGAAAGAACGCCCATGCCGCAAGCCTTGCCGCCTTGAGCTTTGAGGCCGGCACGATATTAAAGGACCTTGGCCTTGAATAAACGGAGTTATCTATGAAACGCATGCTTCTCATCACTATCCTCGCTGCCCCGCTCCTTCTTGGCGGGTGCTCTGAGAAAACAGGCCAAGGCGAAGCCGAGGTCCAGAGAAAGTCGATAACCGGCGTTGAGACGACAACCGCCACCTTCAAGACATATCCGGAGAGCATCGAGGCGGCCGGGACCATAAAGGCCGCCACAATAGGGGCTGTCTCTTCAAAGGCGATGGGCACAGTCACCGCTGTCATGGTCAAAGAGGGGCAGAGGGTCAAAAAAGGCCAGGTGCTTCTCACCATAGACGACAGCGACATGGCCCAGAAAGTAGCCGGCGCTGAGGCGGGCCTCAAGGAGGCTGGTTTCGGTCTTGAGAGCGCGAGAAGGCAGGCGCAGCTGACAGAGGCTACATACCAGAGGTACGCGAAACTTTTTGAGGCAAACGCCCTCTCCCGCCAGGAATTCGACAACATCACCCTGCAGCGAGATACCGCGAGGCTGAATCTGGCCGGGATGGAGGAGTCAGTCAGAAGGGCAAGTGCCGGGGCAGAGGAAGCCCGCGTGTACAAGGGCTACGCCAGGGTCGTGGCCCCGTTTGCGGGGGTCGTCTCTGAAAAGAAAATAGATGTGGGCAGCATGACTGCCCCGGGCACGCCTCTTATAACGATAGAAGACGACTCCAAATTCGTGTTAGAGGCCAGCCTTGACGGACGGCTCGCTGGACTTATAAGGCCCGGAATGGATTTGCGCGCCAGCATCGACGGCAATGAATACACCGCACGGGTAACCGAGGTCATCCCTTCAATAGACTCGGCGACGAGGACCTTTCTCGTAAAGGCCTCGATAAAAGGCGATGGCCTCCGGACAGGGCTTTACGCGAAGGTAACAATACCCGGCGTTGAGAGGCAGGCCCTTATTGTGCCAGCCGCCTCGATAGTCGCAAAAGGCCAGCTCACCGGCGTATACACGGTCGATAAAAAAGGTGTCGTTGCCTACACTCTTATAAGGGTCGCTGGCGCCTATGGTGACGAGGTCGAGGTCATCTCCGGCCTCACTGAAGGCGACCAGGTCATTTCAAAAGGAGCCGAGGCCGCTTTTGACGGCGGGCTCCTGGGCGGCGTCAGATGAATACGGGCTTGTCAGGCCGCATAGCCAGGGCCTTTATCCACTCCAGGCTTACTCCCCTCATTGTCATAGCCTCACTCCTTCTTGGCCTCTTTGCCGTATTCGTAACCCCGCGCGAAGAGGAGCCCCAGATAAAAGTACCGATGATAGATGTTTTCGTCGGCTATCCGGGCGCGTCCGCGAAAGAAGTCGAAGAGCGCGTTACGACTCCGATGGAAAAGCTCCTCTGGGAAGTAGAAGGCGTCGAGTATATCTACTCAATGGCCAGCTCCGGGGGCAACCTCACCATCGTCCGCTTTTATGTCGGTACCGATATGGAAGATGCGGTCGTCAGGCTTTACAACAAGCTCATGTCCAATTACGACCGCATACCCCCCGGCGTTACCGAGCCGCTTGTAAAACCGAAATCAATTGACGATGTGCCTGTGCTGGCATTGACGCTCTGGAGCGAGAAGTACACGGGCTTTGAGCTCAGAAGGGTCGCAACCGTGCTCGCCGATGAGTTGAAAAAAGACGACAGCGTATCAGAGGTCTCTGTCATCGGAGGACAGAAGCGTCAGGTAAAAGTAGAGCTCGACCCCTCGCGCCTTCGCGCTTATTCCCAATCGACCTTCCAGATAATCGGGGCGCTCAAGCAGGCCAACGCAAGCCTGCCGTCCGGGTCAATCCCGTCCGCGAATACCGAACTCCTGCTTCAGGCCGGAGGGTTTCTTGAAAACGCGGAAGATGTCAAATCTGTCGTGGTCGGAGTGCACGATGGCAGGCCCGTCTACCTCAATGATGTCGCGAAGGTATCTGACGGCCCTGAGGAGCCTTCGAATTATGTATTCATGGGACTGGGGCCCGCCGCCTCTGAAAAGGGCATAACTGCCTCAAACCCGGCGGCTGACTTTGAAGCGGTCACGATAGCCCTTTCCAAGAAGGCTGGCGCGAACGCGAGCGTAGTCGCTGAAAAAGCGCTTGAGAAGACAGAGGCGTTGAAGGGCGTCGTAGTTCCCTCAGGCATAAATATTACTACAACCCGAAACTACGGCGAGACCGCCAAGGAAAAATCGGACGAACTCCTTGAGCATATGCTTGTCGCAACGATCGCCGTGATAGTCCTTATCGCGCTGGCCCTTGGCACGAGAGAGTCGGCGGTCGTGGCGGTCGCCGTGCCCGTGACTCTCGCATTAACGCTTCTCGTCAATTACCTGTACGGCTACACGCTCAACAGGGTAACTCTCTTCGCTCTCATATTCTCAATCGGTATCCTTGTCGACGACGCGATAGTGGTCGTCGAAAACATACACAGGCACTTCAAGCTGAAGGGAGTGAGCACAGACACCGCGATTGCGGCGGTCGACGAGGTAGGCAACCCCACGATACTCGCCACCTTCACGGTCATAGCCGCGCTCCTGCCCATGGCATTCGTCTCCGGACTCATGGGCCCGTACATGAGGCCCATCCCGGTTGGCGCGTCTGCGGCAATGCTCTTTTCCCTGCTCGTAGCCTTTATCGTGAGCCCCTGGCTCGGCTACAAGGTATTGAAGAATGTTAAACATGAGGCAGCTGGCACTGAGGAATCATCAAGGCTTAACACCCTGTATTCAAGACTTCTCACGCCTCTTATCGAGAGCAGGTCCAAAAGGCTTGCCGCCTTTGGCGGCGTTATCGTACTCCTTCTTCTTGCGGCCCTCCTTGTGCCCCTAAAAGCCGTGACCATGAAGATGCTCCCGTTCGACAACAAGAGCGAGCTGCAAATAGTTGTCGATATGCCGGAAGGCTCGACACTCGAAGAGACAGCCAGGGTGACAAAGGCCCTCGGTGAATATCTGAGGGCCGTCCCTGAAGTCACGGACTTTCAGAGCTATATCGGGACCGCCTCGCCTTACAACTTCAACGGCCTTGTTCGCCATTACTACCTGAGAAGCGGGGCGAATGTGGCGGACATACAGGCCAACTTCGTCGCCAAGGATAAAAGAAATTCCCAGAGCCACGACATAGCCAAGAGGCTCAGGCCCGGCCTTCAGGAAATAGCGATGAAGTACGGGGCGAGAATAAAGCTCGCCGAGATACCTCCTGGCCCGCCTGTTTTAAGCACTCTCGTGGCAGAGGTCTACGGCCCGAAAGAAGAGGGCCGCATTGAAGTAGCCAGAAAGATAAAAGAGGTCTTCGAAACAACGCCGGGCGTTGTCGACATAGACTGGTATGTAGAGGAGAGCCAGAAAAAGCTCATGTTCGAAGTCGACAGGACAAAGGCCTCATTGAGCGGGGTCTCGACAGAGGCTGTAGCGGCTTCCCTCAGGACGGCAGTCTCCGGCATGAGCGCCGGGCTTATCCACGCCGAGTACGCCAAAGACCCCGTGGAGATATTCCTCAGAATGCCCATGGGCCAGAGAGCTGACCTTTCCTCTCTCAAATCCATGGGCGTGCCATCGGCAACCGGCCAGCTCATACCCTTGTCCGAGCTGGTATCTATGAAAGATGCCTCGTCCGAAAGGACAATCCATCACAAGAACCTCAAGGCGGTCACTTATGTTACGGGGGATGTCGCGGGGGTCGCTGAAAGCCCTGTTTACGCCATACTCGACATGGGCTCGAAGATAGCCGAACTGAAATCGCCCGAAGGCTATTCCATTGAGCAGTTCTCATCAACCCAGCCGTGGCTCGAAGACAAATACTCGATGAAGTGGGACGGCGAATGGCACATAACATACGAGGTCTTCCGTGACCTGGGGATTGCCTTTGCAGCTGTCCTAGTCCTCATATACATACTGGTCGTCGCCTGGTTTAAAAGCTTTATAACCCCGCTTGTCATAATGGCCCCAATACCGATGACGCTCGTCGGCATACTGCCGGGCCACTGGCTTTTCGGCGCGTTTTTCACGGCGACCTCGATGATAGGCTTCATAGCCCTTGCAGGGATAATCGTCAGAAACTCGATCCTTCTCGTGGACTTCATAGAGCGCGAGCAGGAGGCCGGGATGGCGCTCAAAGACGCCGTCATTAAAGCCGGGGCCGTACGCACCCGCCCGATACTACTTACGGCGGCGGCCGTAGTAGTCGGCTCTTTCGTGATGCTCTTTGACCCCATATTCCAGGGACTTGCCATATCGATGATGTTCGGGGCGGTCGCGGCCACCTTCCTTACCCTAGCCGCGGTGCCGCTTCTGTACTTTGAATTTTTCAGAAATAAAGACAGGTGACAGAAATCATATTTTCCGCTTTCGGCCTCTGTTAATATCTTTACTGATTAACAAGGAGAACACTGCATGAAAAAGAGAACTTTCCTGAATGCGGCTTTTATATCGGCGCTGTTTATCTCAATTACGCCTTTCGCCGCAATCTCGGCTGACCACAGCCAGCACAAGGCATCTGTCCATTCAGCAGGGTCAGGCGCGCTTATCGAAGAGATGAAGGCGCTTGACGCGGTCTTCAGGGAAGTCGTCTCGGCAGTCGCCCTTGGCGACGGCCACAGGGTCCACCAGGCGCTCGAGACCATGCACGGCAAGATGGAAAAGACCCAGAAAGCGCTTCACGCCGGAGAGGTGAAGCTCAGGAAGAACGCCTCAAAGGTTGCGGAGTTCGAGAGGATGGACAAGGATTTCCACGCCAACCTCGAATCGCTCGCCACGGCTGCACACAAGGGCGACCGTCAGAACATGACAGCCGTCACCAAGAAACTCCTCGACGGCTGCGTGTCCTGTCATGACCGGTTCAGGCCTTGAATATTTGAATAACAGAAGTAGGGCTGCCTCTAAAAATTAGATATTTTTTCTGAAGTCAAGGAAGGGTGGAAATAAAAAACGCAGCATATATGACAATATGTGAGCATTTTTATTTACGCCCTGACGCAGAGGTCAGGGAAAAGAGCAATTTTTAGAGGTAGCCTTGAAGCGTTAGAGAGGCCAGTCTCTGACACAACGCCAGGCCCCCCTGCCACGCCAGAGGCAGGGGGGCCGCTCCTTTTATGCCCCAGTCCTCATTCCAATTGAAAAGAACGCTCTTCTGAGTTTTAATATCTTCCATGAAAGAAAACCCTTCAGACACAATAGCCGCCATAGCGACCGCGCAGGGCGAAGGCGGCATCGGCATAATACGCCTGAGCGGCCCGAAAGCGCTTGAGGTAGCTTTGAAGCGCTTCAGCGTAAAAGGGCCCGTCGAGGAAAGGCGGCTCATCTACGGGAGCATCCTGGGCCCGGCAGATGAAAGACTCGATGTAGGCTTTCTCGCCTACATGCCCTCCCCAAGGTCTTATACGGGAGAAGATGTCATTGAGTTCCACTGCCACGGCGGCCCGCTCATTTTAAGACAAGTACTCTCCTCTTTTGTAAAGGCAGGCGCGAGGCCTGCCGGGCCGGGCGAGTTCACCAGGCGCGCCTTTGTGAACGGAAAACTCGACCTCTCCCAGGCCGAGGCTGTAATAGACCTCATAAGGGCGCAGACTTCGCTTTCGTTGTTTTCGGCGAGGGGCAGGCTCGAAGGCGGACTTTCAAGAAAGGTGGCCGCTCTCAAGACCCCGCTCGTTGAACTGCTGGCCCATATTGAGGCGGAGCTCGATTTTACCGAGGAAGAGATAGACGGGCTTCCGGCCGAAGCCATTGCCTCGAAGATATCCGAAGCTGCCGCAAGCGTTGAAAAACTCCTTTCCACATTCGCCGAAGGCAGGGCATTGAGAGAAGGTCTGAAAGTCCTAATCCTGGGCCGTCCGAACGCCGGGAAATCCAGCCTCATGAATGTCCTTCTGCAGGAAGAGCGCGCGATAGTCACGCCCATACCCGGAACAACAAGGGATGTGATAGAAGAAACGCTCGAGATCAGAGGCATGCCAGTGCGGCTCATGGACACGGCGGGACTTCGCGAAGCCGCCGACGAAGTCGAAGCAATCGGCGTACGCCTTGCCAGAAGCAGGATTGAAGAGGCGGGGCTCATAATCTTCGTAGCAGACCTCACGGCCGACCTCAATGCGGATATCGAGATACTCTCGGGGCTTCCTTTTGACAAGACCATAATTGCCGCTAACAAAGTTGATATAGGCTCCGCAAGGCTCCAGGAGGCAAGGGCCAAATTCGATGGCTTTGATGTCGTATCCATCTCTGCCACCACTGAGCAGGGCATCGAGGCCTTGAAAGACCTCTTATTCGAAAAAGCAGCCGGTGGAAAGACAGCCATGGAAACACCTGTCGGCGAGCTTGTCGCGTCCGTCAGGCACAGGGACTGCCTTGTGAAATGCCTCGAAGGCCTTGAGCGGGCTCAGGCCGCCCTGATCGAAGGCCTGCCGAGAGAGCTTGCCGCTGCCGACATCCGCTCTTCGATAGACGCGCTCGGCGAGATAACGGGCGAGACGACAAGCGAAGACATACTCGATATAATTTTCAGTTCGTTCTGTATTGGCAAGTAAAAAGGCTTTTTGCCGCTCTTTTAAAACCAGCCCTGAAATGCTAAAATGCTTTTGCTTTGTTCTCATCTTTTGGAGGATACGCATGATGAAAAAACTAACGGCTTTCATTTTACTCGTGCTTGTCTCAATTGCCGCTCCTGCTTTAGCCATGCAAGCCGCAGCCGTGAAAGAGGCTCCAACGCACTCGCTCCAGAGCCTCAAGCACTCTGGCGTTTGCATGGTACAGAACAGGCACGGCATCATGAAGATGATACCCGTGGAAATAGACGGGAAGATGTATTACGGCTGCTGCGCCGGGTGCGTGGGTAAATTGAAGTACAATTCGGCAGTGCGCTTTTCAAAAGACCCTGTCACCGGAAAGGAAGTCGACAAGGCAAAGGCCTTCATAATCGGGAACAAGGACGGCACTGTGACTTACTTCGAATCAAGGGAGACAGCCGAGCAATTTTCAGCTTCGAGGAAGTCCTTATAACAACGCTTTCCGCAAGGCCCCTCCCCTCAAGCGGGAGGGGCCTTTTTATTCCTTTCTTTAATTGCTTAAAAACCTCCGAAGTTTGACACCCTCCTTTCATCTGATATATTCAAAATAGGCAAAAAAACCAGGGGGTGTTATTTTATGCCCAGCAGAACGCTTGTCACCGGGGCCACTGGCACCGTGGGTTCTTTTCTCGTAAGGGAGCTGTCTAAAAGGGGCGAGCCTACGCGTGCGGCTGTCCATACGGAAGCAAAGGCAGGCAGGATAGCCGAAGCCAATATAGAGATTTTCGAGATGGATTTCGCTGACAAGGCCTCAGTAGACGCGGCCCTGAAAGGCATCGAGAAAGTCTATCTTCTCACGCCGTTCAGCCCGGGCCAGGTCGAGATGGCGGGCTTTTTCATAGACCGCGCCGTTGAGGCAGGCGTCAGGTATATTGTCCGGCAATCGGCCGCCGGGGCTGAAACCGAAGCCATAACTCTGCTTCGAGGCCACAGGATGGCAGAGGCCAGGGTAGAGGAGTCCGGCATACCGTATACGCACCTTCGCCCCAACTCGTTCATGCAGAACTTCGTGAACTTTTTCAGCGACTCCATCAGGACCTCAGGCAGGCTGCACCTGCCTTTGAAGAACGCGGCCGTGAGCTATATAGACGCGCGCGATATCGCTGCCGTAGCGGCCACTCTCCTTGCCGGAAGCGTCAAGGAAGAGCATGTCAACAGGGCTTATGCGTTGACCGGCCCCGCGCCTGTTACCATGGACGCCGTGGCTGCCGCTATTTCAAGGGCCACGGGCAGGCCTGTCCAGTATATGGACATCTCTCCCGCTGAAGCAAAACTCGGCATGAAAGCCGCCGGGATGCCGGACTGGGCTATCGAGTCGATGATAGAGCTCTACGAGTTCCAGAGGGACGGAAGGGCCGAACGGGTCTCAGGGGCTGTCGAGGAGATAGCCGGGCGCGCTCCTTTCTCGTTCGATGATTTCGCGAGGGATAATGCCGCGGCGTTCAGGGCGGCGGCATAAATGGCCAGAAGGCTCAAGCTCTTCATAGCCACGAGCCTTGACGGTTATATCGCGCGCATGGACGGCTCGATAGACTGGCTCTTTACAGACGCCGACTACGGCTACAAGGATTTCTTTTCCTCAATAGACACTGTCGTCGCGGGCAGAAAGACCTACGAACAGGCTCTCACACTCGAAAATAATCCTTTCAGCGGCAAACAATGCTATGTCTTCACAAGGAAGGCCAGCGGAAAATCAGGCCCCGTGACCTTTGTCTCAGGTGATATAGCTGAGTTCACAAAGGGCCTCAAGGACGAACCAGGCAGCGATATCTGGCTTGTGGGCGGCTCCGAGACCATTGCCGCCCTTAAGCATCTCATAGATGACTTCATTATCTCAATTCATCCAAGAATACTCGGAGGAGGCATTGCGCTTTTTACCGGCGAATGGACCGAGACAGGCCTTGAACTTGTAAACTCTGCCTCTTTCGACAGCGGGCTGGTTCAGCTCCACTACAGGGTGCCGTGAAAATTTACTCTCCCCCTGCCCCAAGATAAAACTCTCTCAAAAAAAAAGCCCCTGGTTTTAGCCAGGGGCTTGATCTCAAATTTGGTTTTTGAACTCTATGGGATAGCTGGTTTATGCCGTGGGCGCCTTACAGAACGAGACAGCCTCCTCGACATCCGCCCTGCTGCCGATAATAAGCGGCGTCCTCTGGTGGAGCTCGCCGGGGACGACCTCCATTATCCTGCCCTCGCCTGTTGATGCCGCGCCTCCCGCCTGCTCGACTATGAAGGCGAGCGGATTGGCCTCGTACAGGAGCCGGAGCTTGCCCCTTGTGGATTTTCTGTCAGCCGGGTAAAGGAATATACCGCCCTTCAGCAGGTTCCTGTGGAAATCCGCCACGAGCGAGCCAACATACCTCGCGGTCATCTCCTTGCCGTTTGACTTTATCTTGTCCATGTACTGGACAGTGCCGGGAAGCCAGTGGCGGCTGTTCCCCTCGTTGATGCTGAATATCTTTCCCCTCTCCGGGATCTTTATGTCCTCGTGCGAAAGGAAGAACTCGCCGACTGACGGGTCGAGCGTGAAGCCGTGCACCCCGTGGCCCGTAGTGTAGACGAGCATGGTGCTTGATCCGTAGAGGATGTAACCGGCGCAGACCTGCTCCATGCCGGGCTTTAAAAAATCCTTTTCCGTTACATTACGGCCGTCCTCCACGCGCAGGATCGAGAATATAGTGCCGACTGATATGTTGACATCGATGTTCGAAGAGCCGTCGAGCGGGTCGAACAAAAGGACATATTTCCCCTTGGGGTACCTGCCGTCCACATGGATTATGTTGTCCATCTCCTCGGACGCCATCGCCGCGAGGTGGCCGCCGTGTTCCATGGTCCGCACGAACATCTCATTGGCGAGCTCGTCGAGCTTCTGGACCTCTTCGCCGTGCACATTCTTCGTGCCGGCCGCGCCGATTATGCCGCCGAGCCCGGCCTTTCTCACCTCTCGGGAGATTATCTTGGCCGCGATGACAAGGTCAGAAAAAAGCGAGGTGAAGTTTCCTGATGAATCAGGGTGGCGCATTTGTTCTTCGTGAAGGAACTTCGTGAGGGTCATTCCGACGGGCATGGAGTCTCCTAATGGACGAATTTTGACCTTGAGCGATGGAGCCGGAATAAAGATGCGACCTTCAATATTATATATCGAAAAAATTGTTTGTGAAGTTGTTTGTCTCTCCTCTGAATAAAAAAGGGGCAAGCCCTTGCGGGCCTGCCCCTTCAGGTCGCCTCAAGCTTCCCATCTGCGTTGTCGTCATCAAAGCTCGTAATTGCGGCGTACAAACAACGAACGCCTCATTCCTCGCTTCTCGCCTCTAGCATCTGGAACTTTTTGAGCAACCTGCCATGATTCGGCTTTTTTCAGTATCTTCTAATAAACAGACGCTTTGGAAGCGGGAAACTTGAAGTCCTTTAATTCCGTTACCTCGAAAAGGCCGGGATACTTCTCATCTTCCAGGAGTATCCTCTTCACATTGCCCTGCCACAGCGAATAGAAAAGCTCCTTTTGCTCCTTTGAGGCTGATCCGCGCATTACAAGCGGGATTACATCATTCATCCTCGGGTCTCCGGGAAGGGCCTGCGGGTTGTAAGTAACCTGAACAGCTTTGCCGTTGTCTTCCCTCTGGAAGATGAAGGTATTGAACTGTACATCCTCTGTATCGAAAAACAGCCTGTTGTTCCTGCCCCACCTGCCGCCCAGCCCCTTGAAGCCGGTTGCCCCGGCAGCGCCGGTAATGAGCGAGATCACATGGGATTGCGGGCCGTAGGCCAGGTCTTCAGGGCCGCCTTTTATGAGCACCTTTATCTGTCCCCTCACCGGGGTCTCGGCTCCGTAGAGCGCTTTCAACGCCTTCTGGGTGACCTTGTAGGCCCCTGATACCGCCGGGCACGAATGTCCGGCGACCAGGACCGCGTCGGTGTAGTTTATTACAAAAAGCTCGTCTTCATCCTGGGCGCCGAGGATATGGGCAAGCGGTTCTCTGAGCCTTATCGGCTCGACCATTTCGAAAAACTCCTGACGCCAGACGGTTGTTTTCTTCATTGAATACCTCTTTTCACAGCGCGGACTTTTTTATCGGCCACACAAATTTAAAGTGTAACAAAAAGAACAAAAAAGTCAATGTTTTTAGCCCCTTGCCAAATCAATGCCCCCTTACGGCGTTTAAGCCCAGGGTTTACAAGGGCTGTCTTTCAACCAAAAACAGCCTTATTTTATACATTTTTCGATCAAAGTCACTGATATATATCCTATTTCTATGTTTTTAATAAAACAGGAAGGAATTGGAAAAACAAATTTAGACTTAATTTGCGTTACAGTGCTTGTTCCTTCCCTGCGGACCCTGGAAAGTTTTTTAAAAACGGGTGCTTTGAGTAGTTTTCCACTTGACAAGTTTTTATTTAATTGTAAAATAAGTTTAAACTTGTAATAAGATTAATATTAGACTTAAAAATGTACTCTTTTTTCACAACAGACAGGAGTAAACAACCGGGTGGGCATACGAACTCCAGACCTGCTTGCGAAAATAGATATTCCACGGCAAAAGCTCTACTACCTTGAGCAGAAGGGGTTTATCAGGCCCCAGAAGATCACTATCGGGGACAAGGAGTTCAGGGAATATTCCGAGGAAGATGTAAGGAAAGTCGAATACATCTGGAAGTACCTGAAAAAGGGATTCAAATACAAAATAGCCTATGAAAAGGCTATGGAAGAAATCCAGAACCCGCAACTTAGCTTGATAAAAACCGATAAACCCGCGTAGGTAGGAGGAGCCGAATGGAAGGGCTTTCAATAAGCTCTGAACCGCCCAGTAGTAACCTTGCAGTCCGCAGGTCCAGCCTCTCTGAGTACATCGATTTTCCCGATGCGCGCCCGGACTGCTGGTACGACTGGAAATGGCAGTTAAGGAACAGGATAACATCCCTCGATGTCATAAGGGAGCTCATACCCCTAACGAGAAGGGAAGAGGAAGGCATCAAGAGGGCCACCGGCAGGCTCGCGATGGCCATAACCCCGTATTTCTTCTCGCTCATCGACCGGCAGGACCCGAAGTGCCCCATCAGGAAGCAGGCCATTCCGAGGCTCGAAGAATTCAGCGTCGCTCCCTGCGAGATGGTAGACCCATGCGGCGAGGACTCTCATTCCCCTGTGCCGGGCCTTGTCCACAGGTACCCTGACAGGGCGCTCCTCATTGTCACCGACTCCTGCGCGATGTATTGCAGATACTGCACGCGCAAGAGAATGGTGGGAGAAGAGCACCCGCCAATGCCCGTCGACCGATTCGACGACGCGCTTAAATATATCAGGTCAAAAAAATCAATAAGGGATGTCCTCATCTCCGGCGGCGACCCGCTCATGATGAAGTCCGAGATCCTTGAGAACTACATCTCAAGGCTTCGGGCCATACCGCACCTTGACATCATAAGGATAGGCACCAGGGTACCCGTAACGCTTCCCATGAGGGTGACCGAAGAGCTTGTCTCCATGTTGAAGAAATATCACCCCCTTTACATAAGCATCCATTTCTCGCACCCCAGGGAGATAACCCCTGAAGTCGCGAAAGCATGCACGCTCCTGTCCGACGCGGGGATACCGCTCGGCAGCCAGACGGTGCTTTTGAAGGGCGTGAACGACAGGCCTGCCACCATGAAAAAGCTCATGCATGAGCTCTTGAAAATAAGGGTGCGCCCGTATTACCTCTATCAGTGCGACATGGCGATGGGAACGGGCCACTTCCGCACGCCCGTGACCGTAGGCATGAACATAATAGAAGAGCTCCGTGGACACACGACCGGTTACGCTATCCCGACATTCGTCGTGGACGCGCCCGGCGGGGGCGGCAAGATACCCGTGGCTCCCACATACCTCCTTTCCCAGGCAAAGGGCAAGGTCGTCTTGCGGAACTACGAGAACAAGATATTTACCTACACGGAACCCGAATAAATGGAGCATGGTGAAACCTGACATCTTCCCTGTCCCGGAGGAAGCTGGAGTATCTACGATGGAAGAGGTCTTCGAGATAACGCAGACAAAACGCCTCACGGACAAGCAGAACTATCTCCTGAGCTGGCTTACGGCTACTTCTACGCAAATGAGGAGCGCCGCGGTCGACCCTGACAAGAGGTTCGAGACCGTCCTTTCCGTTCTCCACAGGGAGAGGAGCAGGAATGTCATCCCCTTCAAGCTCCGCTCCAGGAAATAACCTCCGTTCCGTTGTCCTTGATTTCAGAGCCTGTTGGTACTATATTATTCAGGATATACCATAACAGGCAAAGGAGCGGCACAATGGAAGATTTCTCCCATCAGATAATGGAGGAGGACTATAAGAAAGACCTCCTCCATACCCTTTATTCCAATTCATTCAAGTACAGCGAAGAGGGCTTCACCCTCTCGAGCGGCAAAAAGAGCAATGTCTACATAGATGTGAAAAAGACCGCTCTTTCGGCCGTGGCGATGGAGCCTATCGGCTACGCCTACTTCCAGAAGCTCAAGCTCGCGCCCATCGACGCCATCGGCGGAATGACTCTCGGGGCCGATCCCATAGCCTACGCCGCGGCGTTCATGTGCACGCTGAGGGGAAAATACCTCGATGTCTTCATCGTGAGGAAAGAAGCGAAGGGCCACGGAACCCAGGCCGCCATTGAAGGCAAGGTACAGTCAGGGGCCAATGTGGTCATCGTCGAGGATGTCATTACTACCGGGGCCTCGACCATAAAGGCCGTGAACAGGGCCAAAGAGGCTGGCTTCAATGTCCTGCGCGTGATACCTCTTGTTGACAGGGAAGAGGGCGGGGCCGAGGCGATCGAGAAGGAGACCGGAGTCAAGGTAGACCCGATCTTCACCATGACCGACCTCATGGAAGCCCACAAGAAGCATATGGAGGAAGAGGAAAAGGAAACGAAGAAAGGACAGGCGG
This sequence comes from Deltaproteobacteria bacterium GWA2_54_12, assembly GCA_001795535.1. Classification (GTDB taxonomy): domain Bacteria; phylum Desulfobacterota; class GWC2-55-46; order GWC2-55-46; family GWC2-55-46; genus GWA2-54-12. Next base: position 7,240 of record MGPK01000049.1, on the reverse strand, counting down.
CAAAGGACAAGCCTGATTTCTGATCGATTCGCATGAGCTTAAAAGGCCCGCGCCCTGAAGGGCCGGGCCTTTTTTTTGGTCAGAAGTCGTTGGCAGCAGAGCGAAGCAATTTCAGGCTTTGTGCCAAAATGCCTTTTTGCGCACAATCGTGGGCCGGGACCATATCTCCGCAGAGTCAAGACATACAAAAAAGTTTTCTCAAGGTGATTGAATGACCATCTCCCCGAAGGACCGCATCATATTCGCCCTTGATGTGCCGGGCGTAGCAGAGGCCGCCAGATTCACCGGCCTCTTAAAGGACCATGTCGGCATGTTCAAGATAGGTCTCGAGCTTTTTGTCGCCTGCGGGCCGCAGATAATAAAGGCCGTGCGCGAAAACGGGGGCAGGGGCATATTCCTTGACCTGAAATTCCACGACATACCAGAGACGGTAAGGGGCGCGATGAAGTCTGCGTCCAGCCTTGGCGTTGACCTCATCACAGTCCACACCTCTGACGGGCAGGCCATGATGAAGGCCGCGGTGGAAGCGGCAGGCGCATCGAAGGTATTGGGCGTCACCGTCCTTACGAGCCTTTCCGCTGACGCCTTCCCCGAAGCCGGGATAGACAAAAGTTTCACTCCTGCTTCGCTTGTCCTTCACAGGGCAAAATCCGCGAAGGCCGCGGGCTGCGCTGGAATCGTGTCCTCGGGACAGGAGGCGAGGGCAATAAGAGATTCGTTCGGCCCGGACTTTCTCATCGTGACGCCGGGCGTAAGGTCAGCTGACGACGCGGCCGGCGACCAGAAGAGGGTGGTGACTCCGTTCGAAGCAATTAAAAACGGAGCTGATTATATAGTCGTCGGAAGGCCGATAAGAAATGCGCCTGACCCGGTAGAAGCTGCGAAGAGGATAGCGGGAGATATTGAGAAGGCTGGGTGAACCCCTCTTTTCTAAAGAGGGGCAGGGGAGATTATTTTAATCCCCCTCATTCCTCATTTAGAAAAATGGGGTAGTTAAACTCACTTCCAGAAATAAACTTCCTTTTTCCCCGCGTTCACCGCAGCCTGCCCGTCGCCACATTTAAAGAAGGCGTAGCCCGCTTGCTGAGTGCCCTTTTTCGTAAGCTCTTCGGGCCACCACAGGACGATCCTTTCGGCCGGAAGCGTTGCCTCTAGAAGGGACAACTCTTTGCACCCGCTCATATCAAGGTCCCCGGCGTAACTGAAAGAGACAAGAGCGGATTTATTATCCGTGTTGTTTATTGCCTTTATGGCCGTCGCGCTCGAAGGCAGGAAGCCGGGTAGCCATCCTTTTTCAAACTCGCCCGCGGCCTTTGCCGCGCCGAAGTCAACGAACTCCCTTTCCATGTAAGCCATCTTGCCAGCCACGATAAACCACGCGCTTACCGCCGACGCTATTATCAGTAAAGTCCAGATGAGAAGATTTTTTTTTCGTTCTGTCATATCCCTAATTCCTTAAGGTGCTGTTCATGACGAGGAATTCCCCGCCGAAGGTGAGAGGGACGGCTTCATCCGCCTTGTCTATTTTCCATGCCTGTATGTGGAGGTGCGGCTCAGCCGTGTTCCCCGAGTTTCCCACCCGGCCGATTACCTGGCTGCCCTTTACGAACTGCCCGGCTTTTACTGTGATGCTGCCGTTCATCAGATGCGCCAGCAGTACCCTTGCTTGCCCGCAGTCTATTACTATGTGGTTGCCGGCCGGGTTTTTCGCGTCAGCTTCTCTCGGCTTGTTATCGGGCAGGCCGTCGGCCACTCCAGCGATGACGCCAGAGCATGGGCTGTAGACGACCTCTCCGAATGCCTTGTACCTGGAGAGCTCCTCCGGAAAAAATCCGTTGGCCCTGTTCCCGACGGCGTTGAGCTTCACAATATCAAGCGCGTACTTCTGCGACGGGTCGCTGTTATGAAAAAAGTTCGTTATCGGGCTGGCCCCGCCCTGCACCACGAGAAACCTGCCGTCCCTCAAGGGGAAGCTCAAGTCTATTGTTTCGCCCTTGAAGAACCTGCCCTTTATGACAAAGAAGTCGAGGGCCACAAATATTACGAGCACGGCTATGCGGCCGTTATAACTGACCTTGCCAAGGCTATCCCTCTTGCCGAATATCTTTCTGTCCTCGAGCCTGGGAAAGGTCTTTATGACCGCGAAGATGAAAAGGGCTTTTACGACATACTTGAGCCATACGCTAAGGAATACCCATGTGCCAGCGAGCACGAAAAAAACGACCACGGCGGTTGAGACAAAAACACGCAGAAGCCAGTCGACCCTGCTCTTGTACTTGCCTTTCCACAGCCAGGCTGTCGCAAGCAGAGGGACGGCGACCGTAAGAAAAGTCAATATGACGGCCATTAGAAGGAACATCAAAAAAATTTTACCTCTTCACGGCGTAACCGAGATAGTTGACTGAAGTGTCATTTGATATCCTGAACTCGAGCTTCAACGGGTCATAGCTCATGCCCTTCAATTCCTTCATCTCCACGCCGTTGTCTTCGAGAAGCTCCTTGAGGACCGAAGGCCTCACGAACCTGTTGTAGTCGTGCGTGCCCCGGGGCACCATGCCGAGGAGGTCTTCGGCAACGAACAGCGCGAGAAAGCGCGCCCTTACCGTTTTGTTAATCGTCCCGAAGAAAAAAAGCCCGCCGGATTTAAGCATGGAAAGGGTGTCTTTCAAAAACGCGCCAAGGTCGTCGACATGTTCCAGTACTTCGGCGCAGACGATGATGTCAAAGACCTGCCGCTCTTTGGCGAGCGTTTGCGGCGAGCCGACTTTGTAATCAATGGATAAACCCGACTCATTCGCGTGCCTGCTGGCCGCCTCTATCGCCACCGGCGAAAGGTCTATGCCGGTCACAACAGAGCCCGCCTTGGCGAACTCTTCGGCAAGAAGGCCGCCGCCGCATCCGACATCGAGGACCGCCTTTCCGTCAAGTGAGCCTGCCGCGTTTGAGAAGTACTCGAAGCGCAGCGGATTTATCCTGTGCAGCGAGAAGAGCTTTCCTGCCGGGTTCCACCACTCGCGGCCCCACTGGTCAAATTTTTCGGCGTCTGTTGTCATAGTCCTCTTCTCTCTGGTTGTCTTTGCGAGCAAAGCAATCTCGTTTTTTATAACACCAACTGCGAGATCGCTTCGTCGCTTTGCTCCTCGCAATCACAAATCAAAACCCGTAATCCTTCCACTTCCTGTCGACGAGCTCGACGGTTGCCTTGTCCATCTTCATTGTCTCGCCCCACCTGCGCGTGACCTCTGGCGGGTACTTGTTCGTCGCGTCTATTCCCATCTTGGACCCGAGGGAATCCAGCGGGGAAGAAAAATCAAGATAGTCGATCGGCGTGTTCTCGACAAAGAAGCTATCCCTCTTCGGGTCGACCCTCGTGGAGATGGCCCAGATTACATCTGCCCAGTTGTGCACATCTATGTCTTCGTCGACGACAATTATGTACTTCACATAAGTGAACTGCTTTAAGATCCCCCAGAGGCCCATCATTATCCTGCGGGCGTGTCCGGGGTATTCTTTTTTAATCGAGACGACCGCTATCCTGTATGAGACCGCCTCCATCGGGAGGCTGAAATCAACGACCTCAGGGAACTGGAGCTTGAGAGACGGCAAATAGAGCTTGTTGAGGACGGTGCCGATTACAGCGTCCTCCTTTGGCGGCCTTCCGGTTATGGTCGTCAGGTAGAGCGGGTCTTTCCTGTGCGTTATGGCCTTCACATGGAAAACCGGAAAGGGCTCAGCCGCGTTATAGTAGCCGGTGTGGTCGCCGAACGGCCCTTCCATCGCCAGGTCTTCATGCCTTATCTCGCCTTCGATGATTATCTCGGCGGTCGCGGGGACTTTCAGAGGTATTGTCTTGCACTCGACCAGCTCTATAGCTTTCTTTCTCAAAACTCCGGCGAAATGGTACTCGCCGACATTTTCGGGGACAGGCGTTACACCTGCGATAATGGTCGCCGGGTCGCAGCCAATCGCAATGGCAACCGGCATTGCTTTGCCCGCGGCTTCCCACTGCCTCTGGTGGGTCGCCCCGCCCCTGTGCTTGAGCCAGCGCATGATGGCGCGCTTTGAATCAAGGTACTGCATCCTGTAGACGCCGACATTGTACGGGCCGCCATCAGGGGATTGAGTTATGACAAGAGGCCATGTGATGAGAGGGGCCGCGTCCCCGGGCCAGCATTTTATTATAGGTATCTTCGAGAGGTCGGCGTTGTCGGTATGTACTACCTCCTGGCAGGGGCCGCTCCTTACGGTCTTGGGGCCGAGCGTCAGCACTTTCCCGAAGAACGGGATCTTCTTCACCGCGTCCCAGAGCCCCTCTGGCGGCTCGGGCCTCTGAAGCATGGCTATGAACTGGCCTATCTCGCCGAGGTCTTCTTCGTTTACTCCGAGGCCGAGCGCGACCCGCTCCCTTGTGCCGAACAGGTTGGCGACTATCGGCATGGAGTGGCCTTTGACCTTCTCGAAGATAACAGCCGGGCCGCCGCTTCTGACGAGCCTGTCCTGTATCTCGGCTACTTCAAGGTCAGGGTCGACCTCTGTCTTTATCCTTTTGAGGAGCCCTTTTTTTTCAAGCTCTTCGAGGTACTCCCGCAGGTCTGTGTACGGCATCGGCCACCTTTATAAATTCATATCGATTATTATGAAAACAAGCAGCACCCCGCCGATGAAAGCGTTCGCTATAAAGCCCCAGTTCGCAGTCTGTCTTGTCGGGTTTGATTTTACCATGCCTACTACCGCAAGGAACAGCACAAGACAGATGACCAGGCCGGCAAGATAAACAAGGCCGAGCCCTTCGATAATTCCAGCGGCTCCGAGCGCCAGGCAGGTCAATAAATAAAGCGCCACGAGGGCGTTGAAAACATGGCTGCCGAAGAATATGGCCGTCGATTTGACGCCTATCTTTATATCGTCTTCCTTGTCCATGAGAGCGTATATGGTGTCATATGCCGTTGACCAGAATATGTTCCCCACGAATATGAGAAACGGCACAACAGATAGCTCGCCGCGCACGGCGCTCCAGGCCATGACCGAACCCCAGCCAAAGGCCATGCCCAGGACGACCTGCGGGAAGTGGCTCACCCTTTTCACGAAAGGGTAGACAGCCGCGAGCGCGAGGCCCGCAAGCGAGAGCATGACCGTCAGGGTGTTGAGCTGAAGGACAAGAATGAAGGCCAAAAAAGTGAGAAGGGCGAACACAAAGAGCGCCTCAACGGGCTTGAGTCTGCCGCTTGCCAGGGGCCTTGTCCTGGTCCTTTCCACTTCGGGGTCGAACTTCCTGTCAGCCAGGTCATTTATGGCGCAGCCCGCGCTCCTCATAAAGAAGGTGCCCAGCAGGAATATCAGAATGTGCTTCCACGAAGGCGCGCCGCTGGAAGCAATGAAAAGCGACCACATTGTCGGCCAGAGCAACAAAAGCGTGCCCTGCTGTTTAGGCAGGCGCACGAGGTCTGATATTGCGGACAGCTTCCCCAGGGCAGGGGCGCAGGCGCTCACTTCGCGGCCCCCTCAGCGCCAACCAGAGTGGGGCTGAAGACTTCGGTTACGGCGGCCTTTATTACCCAGTTCCGCGTCCCCTTGTTGTAAAGTATGTAGCGTCTCGCGTACAGGGACGCTTCAGGGTTCAGTTCAAGGTCTTTTGAAGCGGCCTCACATCTGACCAAACCGGCTTCAAGCTTTTCTTTGGCAAAGAGTATTCCTCTGGAAGAGAGCACCCTTCCCAGGGGCTCCAAGCTTTTCTCGTCAAGGGCGCGCCTGACCTCTTTGTCGAGACATTGCACAGGGATGAGAGTGTGGGCGTAAAGGAGCTTTGTCCCTCCGGCAACAAGCCAGACCTCCCGTTCCATGGCAGGCGCGCCCGGCTCTACGCCGAGGAATTCAGCTTCCTCTCCGGTAAGGGCGCGCTCGTCCTTGAGCTTGAGTTCCACATCAACCCGCTTTCCGGTCAAGAGCTCGAGCTCAAGGGTCATGGAGCCTTCCGAAAAAAGGAGGAGCTTTTCATGCGCCAGCAAGCCATCGAGCAATCTGGACGCGGCCTCGCTTGAAGGAGCAAGCCAACCATCCAGAACAGTAAGAGAGAAGCCTTTTCCCATAAGTTGTGAAATTACCATATAGATTCCATCCGGTCAACAATGGTAAGCCGGGCGCTCCTGAAATGAAAAAAGGCCGCGTCCTTTTCAGGACGCGGCCTTTGAGTCTTTTAACTTATCGCTACTCTAAAAATTAGATATTTTTTCTGAGGTCGAGGAAGGGTGGAAATAAAAAGCGGAGCTTATATGACAATATGTGAGCATTTTTATTTACGCCCTGACGAAGAGATCAGGAAAAAGAGCAATTTTTAGACCTTAATTCTTGTTTACGGCTTCCTTCTCAGGCTCATACGCCTCAACCGGCAGCTCGGATGCCTTCAGGAAAGCGTCCACGCTGTACTTGATGGCAGCGGCTGTGCTTTTGTTGCTGCTGCGGAGGATCTTAAGGAGCTTGCCGACATAAATTATCTCGTCAGGGGAGAGCGAGGCAAAATCAGGAGGCCTGAACTCTTTGCCTTCCTTGCCGTAGGCGCTCGACTCTTCAGCGGCTATCATATAGCCCTTGGCGGCGAACTCGCCGCCTCTTCCGGGCTTGTACATCTCGCCTTCGCCGGAGATGAGCCAGTCGACCGAAAGGCCGTAGATGTTCGCGAACCTCAGGACCAGGTCGGTCGGCATCTCGCCCCTTTTCTTATAGTTGGAGAGGGCCTGCGGGGTTACGCCAAGCACCCTGGCAACGGCAGAGTCGTTCTTGAGCTTGCCGGCCCATCTCATCCTCTCTATTATATCTGAATAACTGACGCCCATTTTACTCTCCTTTACTCACATTATCTTGTTGTGTCATCTTGGTTGAGGGTCACACGATAACCGGTCCTGAAGCAATTTTCCGCGTTCTCAGGAGAGTGGCAAAGAGGGCAATTCAGTACGAGAGCGGAGCTTTTGGGAAAGCCGGAGCTGCAAGAATTTGCCGAGGTGCTTTGTCACCCGGTGTTAATCAAGAAGGGGACATACAAACATTATTTAACAAATTATAGACCTTTTGAAAAAGACTGTCAATATGAATAATAAAGGCTTATTTAATGATAATAATTCCAGGCTGATTCATATGGATAACAAAGTGGAAAACAGAGGGTGAATGTGTGGACATTTTAAAAATGGTGGGCGGTACAGGATTTGAACCTGTGACTTCCACCGTGTGAAGGTGGCACTCTGCCGCT
>MGPK01000048.1:9521-18207 GCA_001795535.1 Deltaproteobacteria bacterium GWA2_54_12 | reverse complement strand
CCGAGCGCCCTGGCAAGAGCGCCCGAGTAAATCCCTATCCTGCCGATGTGCGCTCCGGTGTCGCTGTCCCTGTACTCGGCCACCGATGTTATCCTGTGGACCAGCTCGCTGCTCATGTCCTTGACCATCGTAAGGGCGGCGGCCAGTTCGCTCGTGCGCTTCCTGACCTCCTCCTCGAGATGGTGCTTGTAGTTCTTCTCGATCTTTATGAGCCTGTTGTACTTCACCGCCTTTTCTATGGCATGGAGGAGGTACTCGGGCTTGTACGGCTTTATAATGAAATCAAAAGCCCCTTTTTTAATGGCATTGACGGCCACATCCAGTTCCGCGTAGGCTGTCATGAGTATGACAGGCGTATCACTTTTCATGGCCCTTAAGCGCTCCAGCAGTTCTATGCCGGATGTTCCCGGCATCTTAATATCCGTCAGGACCACATCCGCCCCGGAATCAGCGAACTTCGTCACGGCTTCCGCGGCATTCGCGCACGGGCGTACGCCATAGCCGTGGCCGGAGAGGAGCAGAGAAGTGCTTTCAAGCACGAAGTTGTTATCGTCGACGACTATTACTGTCCCAGGCTTTTCTGAATTCATCTGTCTAAAGCCTCCCTGACTTTTTTCAACAGCTCACCCGGGGCCACCGGCTTGCAGATGAATTCCGTGGCGGCCCCGATCAACCCTCTTGAGCGCATCATATCAGCTGCGTACCCGCTCAGGAATATCGCTTTGATATCCGGCTTGACCCTGATAATCTCCTCATAGGCCTCCCTGCCGTTCTTTTTAGGCATGATCAGGTCAATCAGCATGATGTCGATTTCGTCCCTGTTCTCGACGAACTGCTTCACCGCGTCCGCGCCGTCAACGGCTTCTATGACGCGGTACCCGAACTCCTCGAGAATGCTCCTGTTCACTTCTCTCACTTCCCGCTCGTCCTCCGCGAGAAGAATCGTCTCATTCCCGCCTTGAAACCCCTCTTGCGGCTCTTTTTCAGGGGCCTGCTCGCTTGCTTCTATTATCGGCAGATAAATCTTGAATATTGAGCCCATTTCTGGCTCGCTGTAGACATTAATGTACCCATTATGCTGTTTTATGATGCCATAGACTACCGCGAGCCCCAGCCCGGTGCCCTTGCCCACCTCTTTTGTAGTGAAAAAAGGGTCGAATATCCTTTTCTGGGTCTCAGCGTCCATCCCGCTGCCTGTATCTGAAACAGTGATGAGCGCGTAGTCGCCGGTTTCTCCATAGCCGTGCGCCATGATGAACTCCGCACCTACATCCACCACCTCAGCCGAGATAACAAGCGCTCCTCCGCCCGGCATGGCGTCCCTCGCGTTCGTCGCAAGGTTCATGAAGACCTGCTCCATCTGCATGGGGTCTGCCTTGACATTGATATTCTTTTCAGTAAGAGAGACCCTGAGTTCGACATCTTCGCCGATCAGCCTGACCAGTATCTTTTCAACTCTCTTTATGAGTCCGGTAAGCTCAAGCGGCTGCGGGTTCATCACCTGCTTTCTGCTGAACGCGAGAAGGCTCTGGGTGAGGTGCGCGGCCTTTTCAGAGAGGGTCAGCATATGGTCCGCGTAATTCCTGACGATCTCGTCCTCGCCCTTTTTCATGAGCAGGAGGTGCCCGTAACCGATCATGGCCGTCAGGATGTTGTTGAAATCGTGGGCAATGCCGCCAGCGAGCTGGCCCACGGCCTCCAGCTTCTGGGCGTGCCTGAGCTGCTCTTCAAGCCTCCTGCGCTCGGATATGTCCTCGATAATGCCGTCAACGCATTCACTGCACTCAGACCCGGTCTTTTTTACCGCAGAGACGGAAACCCAGATTTTTCTGCCCTTCAGCGTCACTAGCTCCGCCTCTTCGCCCTTGATGAAGCCCTCTTTCGAGAGCTTGGCGGCAATCTCAGCGCGCCTGGCCCTGTCAACGAAGAAGTCAGCGGAACTCCTGGAGAGTATCTCCTGGTCCGTATCCCCATCCAGCATTGTTACCAGCGCCCTGTTAACTTCCAGCAGGCGGCTGTCCATTGAAAGCGTGTCCCTGTACACCCCGACGGTGATGCTGTTCAGAAGGCCCTCATACCTCTGCTGGATCTCGATTCGGGCCACTTCCGCGAATTTCCTTTGCAGGCTTGAGCCGAGCTGGGCCGTTATCGCCTCAACAAAGTTCATCATGCGGCTGTCCTGCTCAATGCGCGCTGACATTAAAAAGACCAGCACCGCGAGCGCATGTCCGTTCTCTATTACAGGCACGCCGATGGCGCTTCTGATCCCGGCTTCCTCAGCGGCCCCGGCTCTTACGAATTGATCACCGTTCACTGTAATATCGCTTACCCATACCGGCTTCTTTTCAAGCCAGGCCCGGCCTGACACCCCTGACCCCGGCAAAATGCAAGTGGATTTGCTGGCCTCGGCGAACCTTTCATGCTCAGGGGCGCTCCCGCGCCAGATCCTGCTGTGCTCCATGCAGGAACCATCCGGCCTTGGTATCCAGACCTCGCCGTAACTCCAGCCAGTGAGCTCGCATACCTTCTCTATTACCAGACTTACAGCTGAATCGAAGTTGTCCGTATCTTTCAGATACAGCGTTATCGAGCGTAGCAGGTCCGACATCTTCCGTTCGGTTATATCGGTAAGGACCCCGTCCGTGAGCCTACGGCCGTCTTTCACATAGGTCGATGTCGCCCTGTCGTAAACCCATGCCCAGCTCCCGTCCTTCCTCATCATCCGGTACTGTTCGTCAAAACGCTTTCCTGTTTCAAACAGGGCCTCGAAAGCGGCCATTACCCTCGCGCGGTCTTCAGGGTGGATGATCTTCTCCCATATGCTGTAATCTGAGCATACCTCCTCAGGGCTGTATCCCAGCATCTCACGCACATTTCCGCTGACATAAACTATTCTGCCGGCGACATCAGAAGTCCAGGTAATGTCCGGTATATTATCGATAAGAGACCGGTACTTCTTTTCGCTCTCCTTGAGGAGCATCGTCCTGGCCTTTATCTCCGAAGACATCCTGTTGAAGCTCTTTGACAGCGCCCCTATCTCATCGCCTTCTTTAACAGACACTTCAAAATCGTACTCACCAGAGGCTATCTTCAAGGAAGCCGAAGACAGGGCCGCGAGCCTCAATATTATATTCCTGTAAAAGGCTATGAACGCCAGGCCTATGAGCCCGGCCGCTATCAGCGCGGCAATAAAGGCGTCTTTTGTTATCTCCCGCAGGGGGGCGAGTATCTCGCTGGAGTCGACCTCCAGCAGGAGCGTCCAGCCCAGGGAAGGAAGGCACATCGACGCCCCGGCGACTTCGACTCCCCTGTAATCCTTGTAAAATCCGCTAATCTCCTTTGAAGAGCCCAGGCAGGCGCGCACAGCCTCGTTATCTACGCGCTGCCTCAAGATCGCGTCCTTTATGAACCGGGACTCTGTTATCATGAGTTTGTCCCTGTTGACTATGTACGCTTCCATGGTCTTGCGCTTGCCCTTTGACCAGGAGATTGCCCCGAGCTCCCTGTTCAGTTCGCCCGTAAGGACCTTGCTCAAGTCAGACAGCTGCTGGGCGATGACGATAACGCCGATCTTTTCGCCGTCATGACCGAAAACCGGGGCCGCTGCGATTATCTCGGGAGCTATGGAAGATACGCTTTCCTCTATCGCTGCCATTCCCTTGCCGGCGGCACTGGTAAAAAACCTGGCTGAAGAAACATCCTTCCCCGTCAATGACGCGTCCGTCGAAGCCAGGACCCTGCCGTCCATTGAAACGACGGATATGTTGGCGATTGCTCTGTCAAGGGGGCGTTTGTTTTTGTTCAAGTGGGCGGCAAGGGACCGCTCAGCACCAATATTGCCGCTGAGAGCGCGGTTAAGCCCGATTACTATCTGGTCGTCGGTAGAAAAGTCCTGTGCCCTCCTCTTGACCATCTCGAGGAATTGATAGACCTGCCCCTCGTACGCCTCGGCTATTACCGTCATGTCGTCAAGGGTATGCTGCTTTATCTGTTCTCTGGTTTCGATATAGCTGTGAATAAATGAGATAGAAAGGGGGAAAAGAATTACAAAAAGGGCAAGCAGGACCTTTTGCGATAGCGTTATTTTTTTCAGGTTCATCAAATTACCTGATAGGGCCGAGACAGCGGCTTGTCGTGGCGCGGTGGCGGGGGGTGGATGTGGCCGGATGCCCTGGGAATTGTTATTCGAGTGTTACAAGTCTATCACTTGGGTCAGGAAAAAACAAGAATTTTCGGGAGCATACAAGATCGGCAGCTTCAGGGAAAGGCGTTATTCGCAGGTGTAGGCGTACGAGAGCTGCTCGACAGTGCGCCCGGTTAATTCAACGCTCGCTATTATGGTCGTGCACTCTTCAATCTCGGCCTGATACTCTACAGAGTCCTGCCCGCTGTCGGATTCCACCATGCCGGGGTACTTCTTCAAGAGGGCTTTTTCGGTAAGGGCCCCAAGCTCGTACAGTTCCGAGATCATGACTACCCTCTTTTGCTCATCAAAAAAAATGGCGTACATCGTCTGCCAGGGATTGTAAACATGCTTTATCGCCGGCGACCCTCCGGAGACACTCTTTCCGGCCGGGCGCAAAGCCCCGTCGTAATCCGCGAAAGGCGGAGCCGGGTACATCTTTTGTACCTCTTCGAAAGTGGTCCGGCCAAGCATGATCTCGCCTGTCTTTTTCCCGCTGGTCAGCGCGGATTTAAAGACATACGGCTTTGCTTCAGACGCCTTTTTCTCTTCTCCGGCTGCCACGCGCCGGGGAGGGGCGGCAAATAACCAGAAAAAGATGAAAAAACCGGCAAACGCGCCTCTTGCCGCCATCCGTGCATGCGCCGATCCCATTGATACGCCCTTTCTTAAATAAAAAAACAAGACCTCTCGGAGGCCTTGAACCTGCTATTGTACACATATTCAGTTTTTTTTCAATAGGACGCGTAAACAGGGCACCTGGGGCAAGGCCGCCCGGAAAGCGCGCGGGCGCGCCAGACAGCCGGTTTTAAGCTTAGGATTACAGGTGGTTTCAAACAGGGCGTGATGGTTATCGCGATCAGTTGCAGGCGTGCATCACTTCCCTGACGGTGCGGCGTATCTCGCTTATGGGCGCCGGTTTGGTCAGGAACTTGAGCTTGTTGTCCTGGAAGAAGTTGACCCGCTCCGGGTCAGGGGCGCCTGTTATGAAGACAAACCTGTACTTGAGCTGAGGATACTTATCTACTGCCCTCTTGTAGAACTCTATCCCGTCCATCACGGGCATATCCACATCAGCCACAATGGCTGAAAAAGTTTGCGCGTCCACCTTCGACAACGCCTCGTTGCCGTTCTTGGCATTTTCTATAAGTCCTTCGCCTTCGAGCACCGCCTTCAGGAGGCTCCGGTTCACATCGATGTCGTCGACGATAAGGATGTTCTGTTTCAGGACCCTGGGCAGCTGGCCGACCCTTTTCATAAGAGTCTCAAAGCCGGGCTTTCCGGCCACAAAACAGCAAATCCTGTCCTTATGCTGCTCCACATTCAATGCCGCTGAAGCAAACTGCTTCGAAGAGACCTCTTTCAGGGAATTCATTATGTACAGAAAAATATGGTTAAGCTCGGAGAACTCGAGGGTTATGAGATAGTTGAGTAGCTCTTCCCTGGAAATGACGCCCGCGTCCAGCTTGCCTGAAAGCTCGGCAAAAGGCTTTTCGACCTTCCGCCTTGTCTCGGTGTCCAGAGAGACTATAGTCGTGAAATCGCTCAGGTCGCCGAGGGCCGCCCCGGCTTTCAGCATGAGCTCGTGATGAAGCCTTTCATCGGAGGCAAGCTGGCGCAGCAGCTCAGCCAGATCCGGGTCGGCCTGAAAAAAAATGGCCGCACGCTCATACAGGCTGCCGGCAGACTCTTCAACGCATGTCAGCCAATCTATAATTTCCTTGAGCTTGCTCATCTGCGCACCCTTGGCGGGAAGTAAAGGCATCAAAAAAAGAAAGGTAAACTTTATTTCAACTTGCGTTAAGGGCCAATAAAAAAACCCGGAGCGGATAAACCAGACCTCTCCGGGACACCATTGTCTTCTGAGAAGCCGCCGTCAGCCTCAATAGAAATATAACACAACGCATAAAAGGCCGCAACGGGCAAAACCGGGCCGGGGTACTGTCAAACCACTGGGCCTGCCGGGCCTTTGCGCGAAGTAAAATCAGATTGAATTCTCTCAACGGATTGCGTATATTTCAACCTTCACATGATAGCGTCGCCCCTGAGGAGTAACTCCATGAAAAGGCTGCTGCTTGCCTCTGTCATCGCTCTGTCGGGCTGTGCGGGCGTCGCGCCCTACGCTTTAAAGACGCTCAAGAGCAGGTCAGTCTCCTATGTGATAGGCGCGGAGCAGGCAAGGAACACGGGAGAGCCCATGATAGTCGAGGAAGACCTTGTATTTTACAAGGCGCCTGTGGCAATGGCCGACTACCAGCCGCCTCCGCAATTCGGCTCCAACTACCCCATCATTCGTTACGGCATGGAGTTCAGCCCCTACGGGCGCCTTGAAAATGGAGACACGCTCTACCGGAGCGAAGGGCTCAAGCCCAGGACTATGAACGGGCAGCCGGTTGCGTGGGATTACTGCATAGCTGTTGACCAGGCAGGCCAGGCCTATGGAGACGCCGCATGCGCCCTGGGGATTACGAGGAGATGGGAGCCGAGGCCCGAAAACTTCCTTGAGATGAAGGCGGTCTACAAAGAGGGGTCGGCAAGAAAAGAGCTTCTTTACGGCGGCAGGTCAGGGGATACGATAAGGGTCGCCTACAGAGAGTTCAGGGGAACCCTGGCGGCCCAGGCCTTCTACCAGGAACTGGTCTACGACCTCTCGGAGTCGAATACCATCCGGTTCAGGGGAATGGCGATAGATGTGCGCGAGGCAACGAACAGCCATATCAGGTTCATCGTGCGCTCCGGCATGGACAGCCACGCTCAAGAGGCCCCGGCGCCTTTGAGACCGGCAACCGGGGGAATCTGACCGGTCAGTGCCTCAGCCCCTCTTCCGGCACTTTCCCGTTGATGTCATCGGCCTTTTTCGCCCCCCCCGTTACCCACTCCACGAACTTGTCGATAGCGGTTTTTTTGACTATCTTTATAACGCCGTCCTGGATGACGATCTTCTCGTCAGACTGTATCTCGTCCTTGAGGAGGAAGATGACGCCCATGAACCAGTTCGGGATGCTGCCTGGCTCGGGATACTCCCTGACCGTATATTCGGCGAACCTGGAGGGGCCCCTGCCGGCTGCGATTTTCAGCACATTCTCGGTTGCGGCGCTCGTTTCCTTGTTTTCGGGCATAGTCCTCGTCCTCATGGGCTTAAACGCCTGGCCTCAAAACAGGCGCTTGTGTCTCATACAGGGTTGATTCTATACAGGGCGGCGGCAAAAGGCTGTGATTGTAATTACATAACCGTGGAACCGACGCATGGACAGAGGGCCGGAGCGCGCGGAAATCTGTTAAACTGACAGGAGAGTTGAAAAAGCCCGTCAGGTTTTTTTTAAAAAACATGATTTTCTATTCGTTTTCAGAAAAATAAAAGAGACAGGTAAGGAGGAAGCGTATGGGAACAAGGGGAAGAGAGATAGTAGGCAAGAACGCCGAACGCACGATAGAGCTCCTTAACAAGGCGTTCTCCGACGAGTGGCTTGCCTATTACCAGTACTGGATCGGCTCGAAGATCGTGGCAGGGCCAATGAAGGACGCGGCCATAGCCGAGCTCATGCAGCACGCCGCCGACGAGCTCAGGCACGCGGACATGCTAGCGCTGCGCATAATACAGCTTGGCGGGACTCCCGTAACCACGCCGAAGAGGTGGTTCGAGCTGGCGAACTGCGGCTACGCCGAGCCGGCCGACCCGTTCATATCGAAGATCCTCGAGCAGAACATCGCTGGCGAGCAGTGCGCCATAAGCACCTATCACGCGATAATCGAAGAGGTCGGCATAAAGGACCCGGTCACTTACAACCTCGTCTCCCAGATACTCACGGACGAGGTAGAGCACGAAGAAGACCTCCAGGCCCTGCTTGAGGACCTGGGTTTCATGCTCAAGGGGCGCGTTTGATTTACTGACGGGCTCTGAAAAACGCCGAAGGAAAGGAGAAAAAGACCATGGCAGGTTTTCTGACCAACATCGAAAAGAAATCCCTGGATAACGGTTACTTCCGCGAGGTCCTTTTTACCGGGCCGCACAGCCAGCTTGTCGTGATGTCCCTCAAGCCTGGCGAGGACATCGGCATGGAGACCCACGGCAGCGTCGACCAGTTCATACGCGTGGAGGCCGGGCAAGGCAAAGCGATACTGAACGGAACCGAGCACAAATTAGAAGACGGCTCCGCGGTGGTGATACCGGCCGGGGTAGAGCACAACATAGTGAACAGCTCTAAAACAGAGCCGCTCAAGCTCTATTCCATATCCTCTCCGCCAGAGCACCCTCACGGGACGATCCACAAAAACAAGGCTGAGGCAGAAGAATACGAAAAAAAGAAACACTCTTAAGCAGTATGATGAAAAACAGCGTTTGACCATGCAAAAAGCCGGGGATTGCGCTCACCGTGGTTTTTCAGCGACTTAAGAAAACAGCCTGGGATTACAACGCGAAAACCCCCCTGGGCCCCAAGCCCAGGGGGGTTCATTTGAATAGACCCGGCGCTGGCGAAAGCGAGCCGGGATTATGCCGGAGTC
>MGPK01000048.1:0-9496 GCA_001795535.1 Deltaproteobacteria bacterium GWA2_54_12 | reverse complement strand
GGTGAGCCGCAAACACGCCGGCAACTCCCAGCCCTATCAAAGCAAAAGACGACGGCTCAGGAACGGCTGTGCTGGTCAGAGTTCGTATCTCATTTACCGGTCCATCGAAAAAAGCATAGCTGTTTCCTTCATAATCCCCTCCCTGGTCAGTCTGGTATTGCAGCGTGTAGCTGTCCGGGTCGGAGGCTGTCCAGTTCCAGTGTTCCCATTGAACAGGGCCGAAGGAAACATACTCGCCAGTCCATTGATTGTCAGGGGTAGTTATTCCATAACCGATATCAAAAGAATCCGCGTACCAGGGCTTGGCCACGACATCGCCCTTGCCGTTCAGGATTGTGATCAGTGCATAATCATTATAATCACCGTTATCGCCTGAGTAAGGATAGCCAACTTCCGAACCGCAGCAGAACCCGGCCCAGCCTTCAAGCGTATCCCCGCCTCTTAAACTGACCTTCTGGGATAGAGTAGTAAAGCCGACTACCCCTGTTTCAAGCACCGCGAAATAATTGCCCTCATGAGGTATATAGGAGGCGCCTTGCTCGTTCCAGCTGTTGACCACGCTTATGGTCCCAACCTCTTGCGGATAAGTCTCGACCCAACCCGAAGTGTCTCCTGCTTCAAAACCGAAGTTCACCTCAGCGTACGCATTCGAGCAAAGACCAGGCATTAAAAACACGGCCGCAAGCCAGAGCTTTTTCATCGAACCCTCCTTTTATTGTTTGTAATCAAACCCTTTCCATACATGTTTTCCTTCCATCGCGGTTCAATTTCGAAACTGCGATGGGGGGCGGCGCGCTTACCATATTCTGTCGAGGGATAATCGAAGGGTATAAAATTATAATACAGGTAAAGAATAACAGAAAAAAAAGGATTTGCAGCTTTACAGGCTTGAGCCTGAATGGCCGGTGGGTTTTAAAAATTAATCATCCCTTTGGCTATAAAGTTTTCAACCCTTTGGACGATAATAAACTTAATGACAAAGTACTACTACTTTTAATCCTATTATCGGGGGAGCATGATGGGCACTTTTCGAAGGTTCCTGCGTCAAATGAGCATAAAGGTATTCATCACGGGCGCGGGGAGCCTGCTGCTGCTGGCGCTCCTGGCCCTTTCACTCAACAATGTGTTTTCCGCGTGGAATACCGGCAATGAAGTAGCACGCCTCGAACTGGCAAACGAGCTCGCGGACGCTATCATAGAGGCTTCCGGGTATGAGGCCAAGGAGCGCGGCCTCACCTTCGCGGCCCTCTCGTCAGAAGGCGCGTCAGACGCTAAAACTGTTCAGGCCATAGTGGAACTGAGGGCAAAAGGGGATGAGACCATAGGCAGGGCCTACGACATGGCAAAAAAGCTTTCCGTGCTGGACGAATCAAACCCGGCAATAGTCTCCGCCTTGAGCAGGGCGAAATCTATCAAGTCTGAGCTGCTTCAAGGCAGAAAAAAGGCCGACGCGAGCATGACAAGCTATCTGGGCAAGAACTATGACCCGTACGAGTGGAGCAGGCTTATAACCTCTTTCATTGATGCCAATTCGGAGATACGGGCAGTTTCCTTGAGCGCGGGAGCCAAAGAAGATTCCATGCACGAAGCCCTGAGGCTCAATGCCGAACTCAAGAACGCAGCGTGGCTTGTCTCCGAGTACGCCGGGCGCGAACGGGCCCTGGTCGCCAGGTTCGTCTCCGCAAGGGAACCGATAGACCCCGGAGTCCTCGAGACGCTCAAAACGAACAGGGCCATAGTCGAGATCAACCTCAAGCCGATACTCAGATTGAGAGCGGATAAAAACGCTGGCCCTGAGGTCCTTAACGCGATTTCCAATCTGGAAAGCACATTTCTCGGGAGCTTTGAGCAGACCCGCAAGGCGATATTTGCCGCGAGCCTTACCGGCGAGTACACTCTTGACGGCAAACAATGGATCGAGAGGTCGAGCGAGGCTATAAATTCCATCCTCGGCGTCTCGGCTGCGATAGGAAAACTGGTCGACTCAAAAATAAAACCTGAACTGAGGGCCTCGAAACGGCAGATGGCGCTGTCGCTGGCGGTAATGGCGCTCGTCATCGTGCTCGGCGCCGCATCCATTGTCATTATAAACAAAAAGGTCATAAACCCGATGCACTCCCTCAAGGACAAGATGGCAGCGATAGAACGCTCCGGCGACCTGACCGTCAAGATTCAGGCCGCGTCAACCGACGAAAACGGACAGATGGCCGAGACATTCAACAGGATGATGGACAGGTTCCACGGGGTCGTGCGCGAGATACACGCCTCGGTGGACTATCTGGCTTCGTCTTCCGGAGAACTGTCGGCGGCGGCCACGAGCATTGCCGGGGGCTCCACATCCCAGAGCGCCAGGGCGGCCCAGGTCGCGACGGCTTCCCAGGAGATGAGCTCAACGATAGCCGAGATAACCAGGAGCGTCTCCTGCGCGGCGGAAGCGGCGCAGGCCGCAAGCGAGGTAGCTGAAAATGGAGGGAGAATAGTCGTCAGGACCATCGAATCAATGGACGGCATATCAAAGACGGCAAAGGAATCCAGCTGCATCATCTCCGGCCTCGGCGGCCGCTCCAGGGAGATAGGGTCGATAATCACCGTGATAGAGGACATAGCTGACCAGACCAACCTGCTTGCCCTGAACGCCGCGATCGAGGCTGCCAGAGCCGGAGAGCAGGGCCGCGGGTTCGCCGTAGTCGCCGACGAAGTCAAGAGACTTGCCGAAAAGACCATGAAGGCGACCAAGGAAATAGATACCATGATAAGGGCCATGCAGGATGAGACCGGCAAGGCCATCGCTTCGATGGAGAACGAGGTCAGCGCCGTAGGCGCCGGGGCCAGGCTCGCCGAAGAGGCCGGCGCGTCGCTGAACGAGATTGTGAGCAGGGTCGAGGTCGTGACGACCATGATAGAAACGGTCATGGTTGCGATCCAGCAGCAGCACTCCGCCACCGAGCAGATAAGCTGCGACATGGAAAGCGTCTCATCGGTCGTTGCGGAGACATCTGAGAGCGCCAGCCAGATAGCAGGTGCGTCCAGTGAGATAGCCATGCTCGCCTCCAACCTCAAGAAGACCGTGGATGTGTTCAAGGTGTCAAGGGGGGTCGATGAAGAGCTGGTCATGGAACGCGCGCGTCTGAAGAGCAAAGTTGCGCCGCTTATGAAATACGCAAGCTGAACAGGGCTTTTAAACATTTCATTGAATGAGGGGCTACGGCTACGCCGTAGCCCCTCATTCAATTTGATAGCATGGCGGATCAGCGGCAATGTGTAAAATTTTAAGAAGTCCCTTACAGGCAATTCCTTGATTTCCAGCCCCTTATTGTCAGGATTCTTTACAACGGCTCCATAGGTTCACGACAGCGATTCGAGCATATATCATCAAAATCAAGCACTTGGCTGGAGTTGCCACAATTTGGCATCAGAGTTGCATTATCACTGAGTCATGAAAAACAAAATCTCTTTCATGACAGTTGCTGCCACACTGCTTTGTTTCGCTCAGAGCGCCCCTGCGATAACCCTCGACGGAGCGTTCGGCCTGGACGAATGGGCCGGGAACTATTCCGCGGATGACGGGGTAGGTTCAGGCGGATTTGTAGGCCCCGGTTACGGAGGGCAGGCTTTCGATGTCGAATACCTCGGGTTGCGGATTAAAAACGGCACCGTTTACTTCGGCCTGCAGACCGGCTTCAACCTCGCGGACGGCGTCAGACAGGGCGGCATCGACTACAAGCCAGGCGATTTCGCCATTGACACCAACAACGACGGCACCTACGACTATGCCATTGACTTCGCCATATCTTCAGGCAACCCGTCTTACAGCCTGTACAGCGTGTCGGCATGGCAGAACTCGATGTACGCGCAGCACCATGTGGCTGACCCGTTCCAGTACAAAACCGGCACGCTCATCCCGACGGCCTTCAGCGGCGATTACGGCTCTGGCGTGTTCGCCAGCAACATGAACGGCGGGACCTCCTATGTGCTCGAGGGCAGCTTCGGGCTTAACGCCCTTGCCGCCTATTCCGGCGGGCCCGTAACCCTGCACTGGACCATGTCCTGCGGCAACGATTACCTGAATGTTACTACGACACCGACATCCGTACCTGAGCCCTCTTCCCTGCTGCTGTTGGGCTCCGGGTTGACAGGCGCGGCATTGTGGTCCTGGCGCAGAAGAAAAGCCTGACATGACAGGCTGCTGAACAAGTTAAATACAAAAGGGGATAGCCGTCAGGCTATCCCCTTTTTCAATTTGGCCGCACGGCTGTAAAAAATTTCAAGCGGACAAAAAAACAGGCTGCTCAAAAAGTTCCAGATGCTAGGCGTCGAGGAGCAAGGAATGAGGCGTTCGTTGTTTGTACGCCGCAATTACGCGCGACGCTGACAACAACGCAGATGGGGAGCTTGAGGCAGCCTGAAGAAACAGAGTTTTTCAGCGGCCTGTTAAATAAGAAAAGGGATAGCCTTGCAGGCTATCCCTTTTTTCATTTCGTTTCAGTGCCATGAGACCACGATTAAACAGAAAAACAGGGAGTTAACGCCATAGGCCCTTGACAGGTAAGTAGCGTGCGGTAAGCTTAAAGCGATATTGCAGCATTGCCCGCTTTTTTTGATCATTCAGGTCTAGCGGAGCCTGTACTGGAAAGGAGAGGACCTCATGGTTAAAACACATCGCGTTTTAAAAAGCCTGGTCTGCATCTGGCTGATAACCGTATTCATGGGATGCGCAGCCTCGCAGAAAAAGGAAAGCCCCGGACAGTATTTTGATGACTCAGTAATCACAACCAAGGTAAAGGCCGCAGTCTTTAACGAGCCAGAGTTGAAAGTGTTGCAGATAAATGTCGAGACTTTCAAGGGTGAAGTTCAGTTAAGCGGTTTTGTCGATTCGCAGCAGAGCGCCAAAAAGGCAGGAGAAGTCGCAGCCAGCGTTGCTGGCGTAAAATCGGTGAAGAACAACCTGATTGTAAAATAGCTCTGTTACCGAAAGTGGATTTACGGCCGGCTCTGTAACTTTTCTGATTATGTCATAAGCTTAAAACAGGAGCGGCTGCCCCCGCCGGAATACAGACTGGATACTTCGTTTGACGGTCATCGTTCACATAGTGGACTGCGCACGCCAGCTGAAAGCAACAGGTGAAGTCTTATAGTTTATGTATTATCTTCGCGTACAGCTCCGGCAGTTTTTTTGCGAGCATGTCCACCCCGGGCACGACCGCGTAGTTTCCGCGCCCGAAGAGCCTCGGCAGGTAGTCTCCAGCTCCGGTGTCAACCGTAAGGCAAAACGGCGTTATGCCCGCGCTCTCGGCTTCTTTTATCGCCTTCCTCGTATCCTCTACCCCGTACCTGCCCTCATAGACATCCACATCGTTCGGCTTTCCGTCCGACAGAATGAACAGAAGCCTGGTGCGCGCCTCTTCCTTTGAAAGTATCGAGGCCGCGTGTCTTATCGCGGGGCCCATCCTTGTATACGAGTACGGTATAAGCCCGCCTATTCTTTTTTTAACGACATCCCCATAGTTTTCGGCAAAGCCCTTTACGCGGAAAAACCGGCAGCCCTTGCGGGTCTTGCCGGAAAAACCGTAGATCGCGTACCTGTCCCGCAACTTTTTGAGCGCCTCGCAGAGCACTACCAGCGACTGCTTTTCATGGTCAATTATTTTAGCGCTCCCGGCCCACCCGTCCGTAGACATGCTGAGGTCGACCAGAAAGAGCGCAGAAAGGTCGCGCTCGGTTTTAATATAATTGCTATAAAGCCTGTCATCCGGCGTGCGCCCTGCCTCGAGGTCGGCTATCGCCTCAACTGCCGCGTTAAGGTCAATGGAAGTCCCATCGGTCTGCCTTCCTACAAGCCTTACGGCTGGAGAGAGCCTCTCGAAGTTTCTGGTCACCTCTTTCACAAGAGCGCTTTTTTCCCTCAATATTCTCGCGCAGAACTCCGCGTCCTCGCCGACGACAGGCAATTCGATAAGGCGCGAGTAATCCGGCCTGTAGGCCCGCCTCTTATAATCCCATTCAGAATAGTAATAAGACTCTTCGTTTGAGTCCGCCTCCTGTTCGCCGCCAGAGGTGTACGCGTCCGCTTTTTCAAGTTCGGCGTTAAAGGTGTTCGCTGTTCCCCTCTCCAGTTCGGAGACGGAAAGCTCTTCGCACTCGTCAGCCTTTTTCCCGGCCTCTTCGTCAGGGTCGTCGTCAAAGGGCCTGTTCACATTTACGAACTCGGCCCACGAAAGTATCTTGTCATAAATATTGAGCGTCAGGCCGTTCTCATTCGCCTTCTCGTCGACCTCTTCCTTGCGGGCGGCGTATCTCGCGCTTTTGCCGGGCTTTGCTTGAGGCGTCTCGTTTTCGGAAGAGGAATCCGGAGCTTTCAGCGCCTTGCCATGATCAATAATAAGATCTCCGTTCTTGATCCTCTCCGGGATGAGCTTGCCCCACGGAAAAAACGGGATTATGGCCCTGTACCGCCCGGTCTTTATCCCTTCAGCTGTCCATTTGTTTTTTATTTCAACCGCACGGCAGAGGCTATCCTCAGCGCTGCCGGGATTTGACGGCACGCCACACGCCTCAACCGTTTCTTTTAAAAACTCCTCGACCTTTTTTTCGGGATGGTTAAGGTATCTTACGGCAGGCCTTTTCTCAAGAAGATACCGGGACAAGTTTGCCCAGTTGCGCACCACGCCCGGGTACTCCCTTAATATTTCATGATAAAGCCTCGCGTTCTCGATTATCCAGAAAAGATCGGCCACAAGGCGGTCTGAAGCAAGCTGAGACTGGTTTTGAAGGGCAATATCAAGCGTGCCGCATCTTACCTGAAAGGACAGGAAAAAAAGAAGGGCTTTCGCCAGCTCTTCCCTGGACGCCTCGTCAGGCATCTCGACTACCGAAACAGGGAAGAACAATGTTTCTCCGTCAGACCAGCCAAAGCCGTGCTCAGGAAGGAGCGCCGGGTGCGCCATCTTGTACATTACCGGCCAGTAAGGCCTCGGAGGCGTATCTCCCCTTATGTCAGCGACCTCAAGCTCACGGCCCGCGACCATCGACGCAAGGGCGGAGAACCTGCGCAGGTTGCCGCTTATGACAAACGGGTCTCCTGCCCCTTTGAAGGCTTCCATGCGCTTGCGGTGAACGAACTGGATTGCCCTGTCCACGCCTTTTGCGATCAGATGTTCCATAAGAGACCCGCTGCCCCGTTGAGAGGGCGTTAAAAAACCCGTTTTTTATTCAGGCTGCTCAAAAAGCTTCATACGCGAGGCGTCGAGGAGCGAGGGAAGAGGCGTACTTTTTTTGTACGCCGCAGTGACGCGCGACAAAGACAACGATACAGATGGACTTATTTGAAGCCTGCTAGAAGGTCGCGTTGAGTATATCGACCATGGCCTTATGCAGTTCCGCGTCGTCGGTAATCGGCCTTACTATGGCCGCCTCGCACGCTTCCCGCATATCAAGGCCTTGTTTCATAAGGGCCGCCGCATGCACGAGAAGGCGCGTGCCCGGAGGGGACTCGAGGCCCGAATCAACGAGCTTTCGCATCCGTCTTCCAGCGCGGACCAGCTTGCCTGCGGCGCCCTCGTCAAGCCCGCTTTCCTTCGCAACTATCTCGGCTTCCATCTCCTCGGGCGGGTAATCGAAATCAAGAGATATGAACCGCTGGCGAGTGGACGGCTTCAAGTCCTTCAGTATGTGCTGGTAGCCCGGGTTGTAGGATATGACCAGCATGAAGTCGTCCGGGGCGCTGAGTTCCTCGCCCGTTTTCTCTACCGAAAGCATGCGCCTGTCATCTGAAAGAGGGTGAAGGATGACGGTGGTGTCCTTGCGCGCCTCCACGACCTCGTCGAGATAACAGACGCCGCCCCGGCGGACGGCAGCGGTGAGAGGGCCGTCGATCCAGACCGTTTCGCGCCCTTTTATGAGGTAGCGGCCAACGAGGTCAGAGCTCGTCAGGTCGTCGTGGCATGCGACCGTATGCACCGGCAGACCGAGCCGCCAGGCCATGTGCGCAACGAACCGCGTCTTACCGCACCCTGTAGGGCCTTTCAGAAGAACCGCCATTTTCGACCTGTAGGCCGCCTCGAATATTTCTATCTCGCGCCCGGCAGGCTTGTAGTACGGCTCTTTCAAGGAGACGCCGGCAGCTGCCGGCGCCTCCCTCGTGTTGATGTTGTTCATTCGCTAACTCCCGTATCAGGCGGCTTTCAGGCTGCCGACTTCGATTTGCCGATGAAGAAGTCGTACAGATAAACGACAAGCCCGATGGCAAAGGTTACGCCGAAGAAGAGCCTGATGACGTAAAAGAGGCTCATGTATCCCTGGGTTTCCATGTAGGACATGCCGATGACCCTCTGGAGGTACACCTGAACGATGCCCGCGCCGGTAAGCGCCAGGGCTATGAAGACCATCGATACGGCCATCGTCCAGAAAGCGAATATCTCCTGCTTCTGGTGGGTGATGATGCCGGTCGATTTCCTCAGATTAGGCACAGCGTAGCTTGCCATGGCAAGCACTATGACGGCGTACGCGCCGTAAAACGCCAGATGGCCGTGGCTAGCCGTTATCTGCGTGCCGTGGGTATAGAAGTTTATCTGCGGCAGCGTGTGCATGAAGCCCCAGACGCCGGCGCCCAGGAAGCTCAGCACGGCGGCCCCGATAGTCCAGAGCACCGCTGCGCGGTTCGGGTGCTGACGCGTCCTTTTGCTCACCATTTTGAAGCTGAAGGCCACCATGGCCGCAAAAGGCAGTACCTCGATCGCCGAGAACCACGCGCCCCATGTCTGCCAGAAGGCAGGAGTGCCTATCCAGTAATAATGGTGCCCCGTGCCTACGACGCCGGTAAGGAAGGTAAGCCCGACTATCACATAAAGCCACTTCTCAGCGACCTCGCGGTCGATTCCAGTGAGCTTGATGAGGAGGAACGAGAGGAACGCGGCCATGATAAGCTCCCACACGCCCTCGACCCAGAGATGCACCACAAACCACCAGTAATACTTGTCGACGGTCATGTTGTCGGGCTTGTAAAAGGCGAAAAGGTAGAACACGGCAAGCCCGAGGAAACCAATGAGGAGTACGATCGATATGCTCGTCCTGCGCCTTCCCTTGATCATCGTCATTATCATGTTGAAGATGAACATCAGCACTACTACGACTATGGCAACCTTGATGAGAAACGGCTGTTCGAGGAACTCCCTGCCGTCGTGCCACCTGAACAGGTATCCGACGATAGCGGTCGCGCCGCCGACAAGGAACATCCAGAACTGCACGAGAGCCAGCTTGGTGCTGTATATCTCTCCCTCCACCTCTTCGGGCAGGAGGTAATACGCCGCGCCCATGAAACCGAAAATGAGCCAGACGACAAGCAGGTTTATGTGTATCATCCTGCCGATGTTAAAAGGTATCGCAGGAAACAGCAAATCCGGCCAGAGGTACTGGGCGCCGATGACCAGACCGAAAAGAATCTGGGCGGCGAACAGCAGCATGGCCGCTACGAAGTACGGATAGCTGACCCGTTGTGATT
>MGPK01000047.1:10993-13286 GCA_001795535.1 Deltaproteobacteria bacterium GWA2_54_12 | reverse complement strand
GTTCGAGCTGCGTCTTAAGGCTTCCGTCCAGGATAGTGTTGTCTATCCGAAGCACAAGCCCTCCGAGAAGGGATGGGTTGTGCCTGTAAGTCAGTATTACTTCCTTGCCGGTGAGGCTGCCGAGCTTTGCCCGTATCTCGTCTACCAGGGCGCCTTCAAGCTCTATCGGAGCCTCAACCGAGGCCCGGAGCCTTCCTGCAAGTCCGTCTTCGAGTCTGGAGTAAGCTTCGACCACCTCTTCGAGGAAGCTGATGTTCCTGGTCTCAACGAGGATGGCCATGAGCCTTGTCACATAGGGCGAAAGCCCGACAGAGGCCGAGACCTTATTGATGAGGCCTTTTCTTTCCTCGAGCTTGTACATGGGATTGAGGAGTATCTTTACAAGGCCGGGGTTCCCCTTGAACACGGCCAGGACGCTCCTCAGCTCCTTGCCATACGCCTCATAGGCCTTCTCTTCCATGCCAATTTCGATGATGGCCTTCGCGAATCTCTTTGCAACTGAACTCTTCATCAGTTAAGCCTCAGGTTGTTAAGGTATCCTTTTACGAGCCTCTCCTGGTCAGCAGGGGAAAGCTCCTTCTTCAGTATGTCTTCGGCCAGCTGTACGGCAAGTCTGGCGGCCTCTTCGCGTATCTCTATCCTGGCTTTCTTTATTTCCTGCTCTGCCACGACTTTGGCCTGGGCCTTCAAGGCCTCGGCGGATTTGGCTGACTCGGCTATTATGCGGGTCTTTTCAGCTTCGCCTTCGAGTTTCAATTCGTTATGTATTTCCGCGACCTTGCTGTCGAGAACAGAGATCTTTTCCCTGTACTCGGCGGCGTTCCTGTCGGCCGCGTCCTTTGCCTTCTGCGCTTCTTCAATGGCGTTTTTGATCTCTGAGCCGCGTCTCGTGAGAAGGCCGCTTATGGCCTTGGTCCACACCAAGTACACGCCTACCGCGAGTATTACGAAGTTTATTATCTTCCAGGTCATGCCGCTGTCGCCGTGGCCGCCCTCAGAGGAGGCGAACGCCAGCGAAGGGATAAGGAGGCCTATTATAAGAAAGCCGACTACGCTTCTTTCAAGCACCTTTCCGGCTATATCCCTGGCAAGGGCCTTTGCTTCGGTCCCGAGTCCGGCAAGCGCGCTCTTTTTGCTTGCCTCGATCTCATTTCTGATGCCGGTAAGCTCTTTGAAAGCTTCGGCTCTCGCGGCTTCGAGCGTGTCCTTTTCCTTTTCGATGCCTTCCTGCCTTATCCTGGCGCGTTCCTCATTGCCTTTGACGGCCGCTTCCTTGAGCTTCTTCCCGTAGGCGACTATGCCTTCGGCGATTTCCTTATCGGTCTGGGCGGCCTTCTTTATGGAGCCTTCTATTTTCTCTTCCCTTTCCTTCAGGATGCGCTGGACCGGCTTGTAAAGGAACTGGTTCAGGACCACGAGGAGGATGAAGAAGCCGATTATCTGGATTAGAAGCGTATAGTCGATTGATATCATTTTTTTATTTAAGTCCCTGTTTTTTTTACACTACACCCGTTACGGCGCGCATGGCATGCGCTCTGGCGCGGCCCGGATCGGGTGTTTTAAGTTTATAGGGGTATGTTTGAGGTTCAAAACCTAAAACAGAGTATTGCTATCATATGCCAAAGTTCATTGTCAAGTTATTTGTGCCTTTATGAGGCAAACGCGCTCATGCCGGGCGGGTGGCGGCCAGGAGGGGTGAGGTGGACTCTGTCTGGTTTCCCGGTTGTGAAAAAGGGGAGCCCGCGCTCCCCTTTTTTTATCGTGTTTCACGGATTGTATCACGACGGAAAATGCCGTTCAAAAGAATTTTTACCGCGACTTGCTAATCTAAAACAGTATCGTTCATCGGAGTTTCCGGGTCGTCCTTGAAAATGCCGCTGTCGAGCGTATCCGGCGTTTGGGGGCCTATGGCGAACGAGTCGTCTTCCCCGTTTACTCCTTCATTGCCGAGGACATTCGTGTTGTTGTCGAGCTCGCCGCGCAGTGTGCGCTGGTTGTTCCCGAAGCCGTCGTTCTCGAATATGCTGACGCTTTCGTTGCCTGTCATCCCTGTGTTGTTATCGAGGGTGTCGAAGATGCCGGCGCTTTCGTCAGTGCCGTCGAAGCGTCCAGTGATGTTCGTATTATCCTGACTGAAATCCGGTATGGCGCCTGTGGTCGGGAATGGAGGCTGCGTGGACTGCAACGGAGGCTGCGTGGACTGCAATGGAGGCTGCGTGGACTGCAATGGAGGCTGCGTGGACTGCAATGGAGGCTGCGTGGACTGCAATGGAGGCTGCGTGGACTGCAATGG
>MGPK01000047.1:3335-10898 GCA_001795535.1 Deltaproteobacteria bacterium GWA2_54_12 | reverse complement strand
CCGGTATTGTCCCTGTAGTACCGGGTATTGTACCAGTGGTGCCCGGGAAAGTCCCCGTGGTGCCGGGCGTTGTGCCGGTAGTCCCGGGGATAGTCCCTGTGGTGCCTGGTATAGTCCCCGTAGTGCCGGGAATGGTTTCAGTCGTGCCCGGCGTTGTGCCGGTGGTGCCCGGCGTTGTGCCAGCGGTAGAGCCTCCAGTGACCTGGGCGAAGGCAGTCGCCGACAGGGCGATAAAGAAAAAAACCGGAATGAGTGCCTTTATGCTCATGATAGTCCCTCCTTAAGGTCTATCTTGAGTATGCCAGCCATTCATCATGCCTTCAGCGTCCCATGCGGCTCCGCATTGAGATATCCTGCTGGCGCGTTATGAGAAAGTCCAGCCTGCTGGAGAGGTTCTCAAGCCGTTTACTGTCGGCCGGGTCGATGCCCTTGGCTTCTCTCATGACGGTGACCATGTCCCTGAGGATCATCAGGGTCTCCTGAGTTATCTGCTGGCGTTCGAGGTCGAGCATCTGGTCCTGCGCGGGGAACCTCTGGTCAGGAAACCTTTGGTCCGGGAATTGAACCGGGGCCGCGATGGGCTCCGTTGCCAGGGCAGGGGTCGCAAGGGAGAGCGCAAGCAGGAAAATCGGTAAAAGTTTTTTCATCCTCATCCCTCCTTACTCATTTAATGAGTATAGCAGAGATTATGAGGATATCCGGGAAGGCTGGCTGCTCAGTCCTTGAGCCCTCTTCCTTTCCAGATGGCGTATATGGCCGGGAGCACAAGGAGTTCGAGGAGGCCGGAGGTGAACATGCCGCCGACCATGGGCGCGGCTATTTTTTTCATGACATCCGCGCCTGTCCCCGCGCTCCACATGATGGGAAGGAGGCCGAAGATTATGGCCGAGACAGTCATGAGCTTGGGGCGCACTCTCAAAACCGTTCCTTCCATTATAGCCTCATTGAGGTCGGCCTTTGTGTTCAGTCTGCCTTCGGCTTTCCTTTTCGCCCAGGCCTGGTCGAGGTAGATGAGCATTACTATGCCCATCTCAGCGTCAAGCCCGGCCAGCGCTATGAAGCCTACGGCAACGCCTATCGAAAGGTTATAGCCGAGAATGTACAGGAGCCATGCCGCGCCTATGAGCGAAAACGGTATCGCCAGCAGTATGATCAGGCACTCTGTAACCGACTTGAAGTTCAGGTACAGGAGGAGAAATATTATCGCGAGCGTCAACGGCACGATGACCTTGAGCTTCGCGTAGGCCCTCTCCATGTATTCGTACTGGCCGCTCCACGAGGCGTAGTACCCGGGCGGGAACTTCACGCTGCCCGCGACAGCGGCCTTTGCCTCTTTTACATACCCGCCTATGTCCCTGTCCCTTACGTCTACGAATATCCATGTGGTGAGGAGGGCGTTCTCCGTCCTTATTCCAGGGGGGCCCATCTTCACGCCGATGTCGGCCACCTGTGAAAGGGGTATGTGCGCGCCGCTCATCGTTGGCACGAGCACACGGCCGAGCTTGTCGATGTCGTCCCTTAGCTCCCTCTGGTAGCGGACATTCACCGGGTAGCGCTCGAGCCCCTCGACGGTCATGGTGACGTTCTCGCCGCCTATGGCCGTCATGACTACCGACTGCACCTCCTCGACCTTGAGGCCGAACCTGGCGGCCTCTTCCCGTTTGATGCTTATGTCGAGATAATAGCCGCCGCCCGTCCTTTCCGCGTAGGCGCTCGCGGTGCCGGGCACTTTCTTTACGGCAGTCTCGACCTCGAGGGCGACCCTTTCCAGCTCTTCGAGGTCCTTGCCGAATACCTTTATGCCCACCGGCGTCCTTATGCCTGTGGAGAGCATGTCGGTCCTGGCCTTTATAGGCATGGTCCAGGCCCCGGTCACGCCGGGCATCGAGAGCGCCTCGTCCATCTCCTTGACCAGAGCTTCCATTGTCATGCCGGGCCGCCACTGGTCTTTAGGCTTCAGGTTTATGACAGTCTCGAACATCTCGAAAGGAGCCGGGTCGGTTGCAGTCAAAGCCCTCCCGGCCTTGCCGAAGACACTTTCTACTTCGGGGAAGCCCTTTATTATCCTGTCCTGCGTCTGCAGTATCTCCGCTGTTTTTGTCACGGAGATGCCGGGCAGGGTCACCGGCATGTAAAGGAGCGTGCCTTCGTTGAGGGCGGGCATGAACTCGCTGCCGAGCTTTTTTACCGGATAGACAGTGACGATGAGGGCGGCCAGGGCGATGAGTATCGTCGTTTTCTGGTGCTTCAGGACTTTTTCTATAGCCGGCCTGTAGAGCCACACCAGAGTCCTTGTTATGGGGTTTTTCTCTTCGGGCCGTATGTGCCCCTTTATGAAAAGTCCCATGAGCACAGGCACGAGCGTTATGGAAAGCAGGGCCGCCGCGGCCATCGCGAAGGTCTTGGTATAGGCAAGCGGCTTGAAGAGCCTGCCCTCCTGCGCCTCGAGCGTGAATATCGGCATGAATGAGACCGTTATGATAAGGAGCGAGAAGAAAAGCGGAGGGCCGACTTCCTTGGCGGCCTGTGTGATAGTCTCCCAACGGTCGCCTTCGCCCCCTGATTTTTCGAGGTGCTTGTGGGCGTTCTCGATCATTATGATCGCGCCGTCTATCATCGCGCCTATGGCGATCGCGATGCCGCCGAGGCTCATGATGTTGGCGTTTATGCCCATCATGTGCATGACAATGAAAGAGACGAGTATGCCGATTGGCAGCATTATTATGGCGACGAGCGACGACCTGAAGTGCAAAAGGAATATTATGCAGACGACGGAGACGAGGATGGACTCTTCCACGAGCTTCGTCTTGAGGGTGTCTATCGCGTCGTATATGAGGCCGCTCCTGTCGTAGACGGCCCTTACCTTCACGCCGGGCGGCAGGCTTGACTCAATCTCGCGGAGCTTTTCCTTTACGCCGTTTATGACATCGAGCGCGTTCTCACCGAAGCGCATGACCACGATGCCGCCCACGGCCTCGCCTTCACCGTTGAGTTCCGCAAGGCCTCTTCTCTCGTCAGGTCCTATCTCAACCCTCGCGACATCTCTTATCTTTATCGGCGTGCCGGTGCGGTCGGATTTGAGCACGATGTTCTCGATGTCGGGTATGCTCTTAATGTAGCCCAGGCCCCGCACCATGTACTCGCGCTCGGCCATCTCAATGACACGGCCTCCGACATCGCGGTTGCTCATCTGGAGGGACTTTACTACCTCGTCTATGGATATGCCGTAGGTTACAAGCCTGTTCGGGTCGATGTTCACCTGGTACTGCTTCACGAAGCCGCCGACAGAGGCGACCTCCGAAACTCCCGGCACTGCCGTTAGCTGGTAGCGGATGAACCAATCCTGTATTGAGCGGAGCTCGGCGAGGTCATAGCCTTTGCCCTCGACCACATACTCATAGACCCAGCCGACGCCGGTGGCGTCAGGGCCGAGTGTGGGCGTTATGCCTGCCGGGAGCTTGCCTGAGGCGAAGTTCAGGTATTCGAGCACGCGCGAGCGCGCCCAGTAGATGTCTGTGCCGTCCTCGAAGATCACATATACGAAGGAGACGCCGAAGAACGAATAGCCCCTTACGACCTTTGCCCTGGGAACTGAGAGCATGGCCGTCGTGAGGGGGTAGGTTATCTGGTCTTCAACGACCTGGGGGGCCTGTCCGGGATATTCGGTGAAGATTATGACCTGCGCGTCCGACAGGTCGGGTATGGCGTCAATGGCAGTGTTGTAGATAGCCCATATTCCCCAGCCCGTTATGAAAAGAGCGGCGAGTATGACGATGAACCGGTTTTTAACGGATAACTCTATTATCTTCCTGAGCATCAGTGTCTGTGCTCCGATGGGGGTGTTTCTACTGCCTTGTCTTCTTCATGGCGCTTTTTGCCCATCGAGCTTACGGCGGCCTTCAGGTTGCTTTCGGAATCGACGAGGAAGTTGGCCGAGGTCACTACCCAGTCTCCTTCACTGAGGCCATCGAGCACTTCCCATGCTTCGGCGCCCCTTGCCCCTGTCTTTATCTCTCTGGGCTCGAAGGTGCCGTCGCGCCTGTCCACGATGACCATCTTTCTTATGCCTGTGTCTATCACGGCGGAATCGGGCACAATGAGGGCGCCTTTGGCAACGCTTGCCTCTATTTCGACATTGAGGTACATGCCCAGTTTGAGCTTGTGGTCTTTGTTGTCGAGAGAGAACCTGACCTTCGCTGTTCTCGACTCCGCGGTGGCCTCCTCAGGGGCGTACCTGATTGAGCCGAGGTGGGTATATATGTGCTCTATCGTGCCGAGATGCTTTTCTGACGGGGAGTACGAAGGCGCCAGAGTGGCCTTCTGGCCGATTTTTATGTAAGGCATCTCGTACTCGTAAACTTCCCCGTAGACCCAGACGCGGGAATGGTCGATTATCTTGAAGAGCTCTTCGCCCGCCTCAATCTTCTGCCCTTCCACTACCATCTTTTCCGTGACCGAGCCAGCCGCCGGAGACCTTATCGCAAGTGTCCTTGATACGGCTTCGCGTTTTTTGAGCCCTTCTATCTGGTCATCCGAGATGTCCCAGTACCTGAGCCTCTGGCGTGCCGCGTCGAGAAGGGCTTTTGAGCCCTCTACCGCCTCAGGGAAAGGGCTGTTCTTGACCTTCTCAAAGCTTTCGAGGGCGAGAAGGTACTCTTCCTGCGCGGATATCAATTCCGGGCTGTAGAGTTCGAGGAGCTTTTCTCCTCTGCCGACCATTGCGTCGGTCCTGTTGACATAGAGTTTTTCTATCCAGCCGGGGATTTTCGCGGTGATGACATGCACCCTGTCTTCTACAGGCTCGACCCTGCCGACCGTCCGGATTGTGCGGGCGAGGTTGCGCCTTTCGACCGGCGCGGACTTGACCCCTATCTTCTGTATCTTCTCAGGGGTTATTCGTACTGTGCCGGGCTTATCCTGGGCGGACGGCGTTTCGTCTTCGTATACAGGCACATAGTCCATGCCCATCTGGTCTTTCATGGGCACCGGAGAAGTCACTTCCGGGTTCATCGGGTTCCTGTAGAACAGGATTTTGCGTTCGGCCTCTGCCGAAGGCTTCTCCGCAGGGCGCTCAGCGCCTGTGAGCCAGACAATGGCCCCTCCGGCCAGGATGCCTATCAACAGGATTATGATGCCAGTTATTAATTTCGTGCTCTTCATATACGCTTAATCCTTCTGAGCCGCTTGAAGTAGGTCAACGCCAGAGGCGCGCTCCAGGTTCGCAAGCCGCACATTGTATTCGAAAAGGGCTTTGAGATAATCCGTGCGCGTCTTTCTGAGGTCGCGGCCGGTTTCAAGCAGCATGAGGAGGTCCAGGCGGCCTGTCCTGTAATTCCTCAACGCTGACTCGTATGACAGCTCGGCCTGCGGCACGAGGCTCGTCTCAAAAAGCTCTATCTGCCTCAACGAGGCCTCAACATCTATGACCGCGCCCTTCACTTCGAGAGCTGTCCTGTTCTTTCCGGCCTCCAGCCTCGAATGCGCTGCCCTGGCCCGTGCTTTAGCGCTGTCGATAAGGCTTTCGTACTTTCCTCTCCATATCGGTATGTTGACCTGGAACATGAGGTCATAGCTGTCGAACCGTCCGTCTCGTTGTATGGGCGCGACCCCTACCATGAAGTCCGGGTAATAGTTCTTCTCGGCGAGGGCGACTCCAAGTTCGGAGCCTTCGGTCTCGGCCCTGAGCATGGCTATGTCGGGAGTTGAGACGAGGGCCGCGTCCGTAAGCTTTCGTTCATCGAACGAGGCCCGCTCTTTCGGCAGCTCGGCCACGCCCATAAGCTCTTCGGACTGGTCCATGTTCACGAGCGACTTTATCCCGGCTGCGGCAACATTTTTTTTTGCTTCGAGCATGATGAGCTCGTCGGTCATCATCGCCTGCTCGACATTGAGTTTTATTACATCCTGCTGGGAGACCTGCCCTGTCGAGTACATCGTCCCGGCTATATCAGAGGCGGATGAAAAGAGTTCTTTTATTTCCCTGGTTATCCTGATTGATTCATCGAGAAAGGCGTACTCGAAATACGCTTCCTTTATCATGGCCGCCACCTCTAACTCACGCGAGCTTATCCCGGCCCTCGCTGCAAGCGCCTCTTTCCCGGCCATGCGCTCCTTTAACGAGAGCTTTCCCGGAAACGGGAACATCTGGCTTATCGTATATCTCGTCATCATCGCGTTGCCCGGGCCTGCCTCCAGAGGGCGTTTTGTGGAGAGGTCTTCGAGCTCGATTTTCAAGGTGGGGTCATCGAGGCGTCCTTCCGCCCTGGCCCCGGCCTCGATGGAGCTGGCTGCTTCACGGAGGGCGATAAGCTCGGGGTTGTTCTGCCTTGCCCGTTCGAGAAGCTCGCTGAGATCGAGCTTGTCTGCCGCTATCGCGGGGTACAGGGCAGGGCTGAAAAAGGACGCGACAAGCGCGACCACGGCGGCTGTGTGTCTGACCCGCATGGGTTCAGGC
The DNA here is from genome assembly GCA_001795535.1 of Deltaproteobacteria bacterium GWA2_54_12. Classification (GTDB taxonomy): domain Bacteria; phylum Desulfobacterota; class GWC2-55-46; order GWC2-55-46; family GWC2-55-46; genus GWA2-54-12. The sequence goes on along the minus strand of MGPK01000047.1, from coordinate 4,444 downwards.
CTCCTCAAGGAATATTCTGGATGAACTCGAACTTTATTGACTTGCCGGATTTTTTGATTGCGATGTCGAAACTATATCTTCCCGGCTTGGACATGTCCAGCGAGTTCATGAACGAGTACGCCTCGCCCATTTTCATCCCGATGAGGTCTTTTTCCACTTTCCTGCCGTCAGGGAATGTGACGCTTGCCGTGACCTTCGCGTCTGTTATCTCTTTTCCGCCTGGCAGTTCGCTAAGGAACAAATCAACCATTTTTTTGGCCGGGTCTGTCTTGAGGACGGCCTTGACCCCATTCGATGATTTTGTAGAGGTCTCAGCCCGGACAACAGCGGGCCAGAGGCCAAGGGAAAAGACTATTAAAAGGAGAATCATTTTGGTTTTCATTGCGGAGCCTCCTTCTACATACTGTAGAATTATTTTCCAAAAAAAATGAGCAGTCAGTGTTTATGGTTATGGTTGTGTTTCGTTGAGCAGTGCTCCCTGCACCCCTTGACCATGTCCACATGCGTTTCGCACTTGTCGAGCGTGCATTCATGCGCCTTTGCCCCTGCGTAAATGGGTATTGAAAGCGAGAGTAAGAGGGCAGCCGAGACGATAAGGCTTACGGCTACGGCCTTCGCTGGTATTTTAAGCGGAGTCTCCCGCCCTTCAAGGAGCCTTCTTACCCTGCCTGTGACCTGTCCGGTGTTGTCCGCCAGCGCGGCGTAAAGCGCGCCTTCCCTTGCGACCTTTATCATGGCCGAAGCGAGGCTTATCGGACTGCCGAGTCTTGCGGCTGCCGTATCGTCCGCTTCATGCTCTTTTTTGAGTCGGGCGAAAAAGGCCATGTGCTTTATTGCCGGAAGATAGAAAAACGCGTCACGCGCGAATCCGATGAGAAGAAACCTCAACGGGTCGTAGTCCTTTTTGTGCTTGAGCTCATGGAGGAATACGGCCCGAAGCTCGTCTTTTTCAAGACCGCGCAAAAGCCCGGTCGAGATGTATATCCGTGGCCAAAAGAGGCCGCAGGTAAAGGCGGTCTTTAAAGAGCCGTCCATTATGAGGGCTATATTTTTGCCAGAGTATTTTACCGGAAGGGCTGAGACGGCTTTTCTGGTCTTAAATATATTCA
>MGPK01000047.1:0-3321 GCA_001795535.1 Deltaproteobacteria bacterium GWA2_54_12 | reverse complement strand
GATGTGAGAGAGAGTATGCCGGGAAAGGCGTATACGGCCCAGACGAAAGATGTGATAATAAACGCGAGAATGAAGGCGGGAAGGGTCATTTCTTGCCCTCCCCGGAGCCAAGCTCCTTTTTTTTGCTTTCTATTAGCTCAGAGAGCCGCTCCAGCTCGTCGGGGCTTGATGCGGCCAGAGCGTCTACGAACGAGGCGCAAAGTCCGCTGGCTGAGATGCCGAGGATGCCTTTGAATACATCCTCAGAGACTGACCTTGCGAACTCATCCCTGGAAAGGGCCGGAGAGAACGCGATAAGTCCGCCGCCCTTTTCCTTCCTTACCAGCCCCTTTTTCGCGAGCCTTTCAAGCACGGTCAGGACGGTCGTCAGGGCTATATCCCGGCCTGATTTTATGCCGGAAAATACATCCCTGCCGCTTGAGGCGCCGGAAGACCAGAGAAACTCCATTATCTCCTGCTCCAGCGGGCCAAGGGGGCTGCCATATGTCTCAAGTCTCGATTTTCTCGCCATAGTCCTCTGCCGAATTGCATTTCCATGTTATTCGACATTGTGTAGAAAGTCAAGCGGAATTCCTTGCTAAAGCCACTTCTTTACTGTACATTGGTAAAATCGCCAATTCCTTTATTTCGGAGTTTCTTTGGGTTTCTTTATAACTTTCGAGGGCATAGAGGGGTGCGGCAAGTCCACCCAGCTGGAGCTCCTCAAGGCCCACCTTGAAAAGAAGGGCCGGGCTGTCTTCAGCGTCAGGGAGCCGGGAGGTACGCTCCTCGGGGAGCGCGTGAGGTCGGTCCTCCTGAACGGCACGGAAGAGGGGATAGACCCCTGGGCCGAGCTTTTTCTTTATGAGGCTTGCCGGGCGCAGCTTGTGGCAAAGGTCATTAGGCCTGCCCTTGCCCAGGGCAAGGTCGTTCTGTGCGACAGGTTTTTTGATTCGACCCTGGCTTACCAGGGTTTTGGCAGGGGCCTTGATGTAGAAAAGATAGAGGGCCTCAACGCTCTCGCAACCGGCGGGCTTGTCCCTGACCTGACCTTTCTTGTGGACTGCGCGGAAGAGGTCGGGCTCAAAAGGGCCTGGGCCAGGATAAACGCGTCCATGGGTGCCAGGGAGGACCGTTTTGAAAAAGAGGAACTTGCCTTTCACAGGCGCGTGCGGGACGGTTTTCTGGAGATAGCCAGGGCCGCCCCGAGGGTAAAGGTGGTAGACGGCTCCCGTGAAATCTCTACGGTTCACGGGGAGATTCGTGATATTATTGAAGGAGTAGCGGGTTTGTAGTTCCTTTGACCCGGTTGGTTAATCTATGAGTTTCAGCCGTATCCTCGGTCATACGAGGGAAATGGAAATATTAAAGGGCGCGGCCTCAAGCAACAAGGTCGCCCACGCCTTTGTTTTCGCTGGCCCGGACGGCATAGGTAAAAAGCTGGTCGCCAGGGCGTTCGCCGAAGCCTTGAACTGCTCTTCCGGCTCAGATGACGCGTGCGGTGCGTGTTCCGACTGCTCGATGATGGAAAGCTCGGTACATCCGAATCTCATTGAGGTCTTCCCGGTCGACAAGGACGGCGAGAAAGACCCTGACGGGCTTATCAGGATTGGCCAGATAAGGGAAGTGCAGAACGCCCTCAGGTACAGGGTCGAGCGCGGCATGAAGACTGTCATAGTTGACGGCGCCCACAGGTTTGTGCCTGCGGCGGCGCACGCTTTTTTAAAGACCCTCGAGGAGCCGCCTCCGGGGTCGCTCATAATACTCGTGACCTCGAAAGCTTCCGAGCTCATGCCGACCATCGCTTCGAGGTGCCAGAGGTTGAACTTCCGGCCGTTGCCCGAAGAGGTTATAAAGGGCTTTCTTATCGAGCGCAAAGGGCTCACGCCGAACGAGGCAGGCGCGGTTGCCCGCCTTTCAGGCGGGTCGATATCAAAGGCCGCTGCGTTCACGGACGATGGCTCCCTCCAGAAGAGGAGGGATGTAATACAGAGGCTCTCGTCGATCGGCCCAGGGGATACCGCCGAGGCGTTGAAGTTCGCCGAAGAGCTCTCAAAGATGGACGGGCTGGACGAGCTTCTGGAATTCATGAAGAGCTGGTACAGGGACAGGATAGTGGCTTCAGAGGGCTCACCCCACCTCATAGCCAACAATGATATGGAAAGGCATCTCAAGGATGCCGGAGTGGGCGAGTTCAACCGGCTGTGTTCGGCCTTCTGGGCCATCGAAGAGGCCAGGAAGGCGATTGCGCCGCCCAGGTACGGGAACAAGCAGCTTACGCTCGAGGTCCTGATACTCAAGGTCTCGGGCGCGCACTTCATGTAGGCTTTCAAGTTGCGGAAAAACTTCAATTTTCTTCAGGCTGCTCAAAAAGATTCGCTGCAGGACTGCGAAGAGCAAGGATTGAGGCGTACCTTGAGGTATGTCGCAGTGACGAGAGACGAAGACAACGAAGCAGGTGGACTTTTCAGCAGCCTGTAAGCAAATGCAGATAACGAGGTAAACATAAATGGTAAGGGTGGTAGGTGTAAGGTTTAAAAAGGCTTGTAAGGTATACGACTTTGAGGCCGAAGCTCTGGAGCTGGCTCCGGGAGATACGGTCATAGTCGAGGTCGAAAGGGGTCTCGGCCTTGGCTCGGTCGTCTACACCCCGAGGGAAGTAGACCCGGCAACGCTTACGAGGCCTTTGAAGAAGATAGTGAGGAAGGCCGACCCGGTGGATGTAGAGCGCCAGGGTTTCAACACCGAGCGCGAAGGCGAGGCCTTCAGGATATGCAGGGAGAGGATAATAAAGTACAACCTCCCCATGAAGCTCATAAGGGTCGAGTACCTGTTCGATTCGAGCAAGGCCATATTCTACTTCACTTCAGACACGAGGGTGGATTTCAGGGAGCTGGTAAAAGACCTGGCCGCCACCTTCCATACCAGAATAGAGATGCGCCAGATCGGCGTAAGGGACGAGGCCAAGATGATAGGCGGCCTCGGGCCTTGCGGAAGGGAGCTGTGCTGCTCGGGCTTTCTCTCCGATTTCGAGCCTGTGACCATAAAGATGGCAAAGGAGCAGAACCTCGCCCTGAACCCCGTGAAGATATCCGGCATCTGCGGCCGTCTCATGTGCTGCCTGTCCTATGAGCACGACTTCTACCAGAACGAGCGCAGGAAAGACAGGGAAAGGGAAAAGGAGCAGGCCGCCAAGGGCGAGACCCCTGAGGGCCAGAGCGCTGACAAGAAGGAAAAGGACGCTAAAGATATTAGAGGCGGCAGAGGCGGCAGAGACAGGGGCAGGCCCGGCCAGCCGCAGAAGGAGCATGGCTGCGGCGGATGCGGCAAGCATGGGGAGCA
>MGPK01000046.1:11637-29792 GCA_001795535.1 Deltaproteobacteria bacterium GWA2_54_12 | reverse complement strand
GAGTTCGCCAAAGAGCAGAAGCTCACCTATTTCTTCGATGGCGGAGAAGTCGGCGTAGAGCACGCCCTTCTTCCGGAGAAGGGCATAGTCGTGCCAGGAGACCTGGTCATCGGCGCGGACTCGCATACCTGCACCTACGGCGCTCTCGGGGCCTTTTCGACCGGCGTCGGCTCGACCGACCTCGCAGCAGTCATGATTACCGGCGAGCTCTGGTTCAAGGTGCCGGAGTCGATGAAGTTCGTCTTCAAGGGCAAGCTCAATAAGTGGGTGAGCGGCAAGGACCTCATCCTCCATGTCATAGGCGATGTCGGGGTAGACGGCGCGCTCTACAGGTCCATGGAGTTTACCGGAAAGCCCATTGAAAAGCTTTCGATTGATTCGCGCATGGCGATGTGCAACATGGCGATAGAAGCAGGAGCCAAGAGCGGCATAATAGCCCCGGACGCGATAACAAAAGAATACATGAACAAAAGGGCGCAGAGGCCCTTCAAGTTCTACGAGAGCGACGCGGATGCCGTGTACGCCGAGGTGAGGGAGTACGACTGCGCTAAGATAGAGCCTACGGTTGCCTGCCCGCACCTGCCGGAGAACACGAAGAAGGTTTCCCAGCTCAAGAACATCACGATTGACCAGGTCATCATCGGCTCGTGCACGAACGGCAGGCTGGAAGACCTCAAGGTTGCCGCGAAGATACTGAAGGGCCAGAAGGTCGCCAAATATGTGAGGCTCATCGTGATACCGGCCACGCCTTTCATCTACAACGAGGCCATGAAGCTCGGCTACTTCGATATATTCCTCAAGGCTGGCGCTGTCATAAGCCCGCCGACCTGCGGGCCGTGCCTCGGAGGCCACATGGGCATACTCGCCGCAGGCGAAAGGTCGGTAGCCACGACCAACAGGAACTTCGTCGGCAGGATGGGAGACCCGAAGAGCGAGGTCTATCTCACGAACCCGGCGGTTGCGGCAGCATCGGCCATAAAGGGCAGGATAGCCCACCCGGACGAGGTCTCGAAGTAATTCCGCTCAGGCAGATAATACATAAAATTTTATGGTATTCAGAGGTGAGAAGATGAAGTTCAAGGGCAGGGTTTGGAAGTACGGCGCTGACATAGACACTGACAAGATAATACCCGCGAGATACCTCAACACTTCAGACCCGAAGGAACTTGCGAAGCATTGCATGGAGGACGAGGACGCTTCGTTTGCTTCGAAGGTGCAGAAAGGCGACATAATAGTTGCCGACAAGAACTTCGGCTGCGGCTCTTCAAGGGAGCACGCGCCGATAGCTATCAAAGCCGCTGGCGTTGCCTGCGTCATCGCAAAGAGCTACGCCAGGATATTCTACAGGAACTCTTTCAACATGGGCCTTTCCATACTCGAGTCTGACGAGGTGCACGGCGCTACGGACAGCGGAGATGAGCTTGAAGTCGACATGGACAGCGGCGTGATTACGAACCTGACAAAGGGCAAGAGCTTTACAGCGAGGCCTGTCCCTCCGTTCATGCAGGAGCTTATAAAAGCGGGCGGACTTATGGAGTCGATCAAGAAGAGGGGGTAGTATGAAGAAGGAAGGCGTCAAGAGCAGGGTCCTCTCCAGCGACAAGCTTTTAGTGGAGAACAAGACATTGTTCGTCGACCTCAAGGAGAACGACGGAGGCAGGTTTTTGCAGATAGCCGAACTGTCGAACGACAGGAGGAGCACCGTCGTCATCCCGTTTACCGGGCTCGCGGCCTTCATGGAAGTGCTCCAGAAGATTGCCGGATCCTCTTTCTAAAAAAGCCCCGGAAGAGAACCGTTAATGGACTTTTCACAACCGGCGGAAGATAAACTTTCTCCGGTTTTTTTCTCAGTGATTAAAAATTCTGCCAAGGAGCTTGTTAAGTGAAAAGGTTCAATGTCGCAGTATTGCCCGGAGACGGGATAGGCCCCGAGATAGTGGGCGAAGCGCTTAAAGTACTGAAAGCCGTAGGGAAGAAGTTTTCAGCGGAATTCATCGCCACCGAGGCCCTTGTAGGCGGCGCGTCCATAGACGCTTTCGGCAAACCCCTCACCGACGAGGTATTGAAGCTCGCTCTCGGGAGCGACGCGGTCCTCCTTGGGGCCGTGGGCGGCCCGAAGTGGGAAGGGCTTGATTATTCCATAAGGCCGGAGCGTGCCCTGCTGGCTTTGCGTAAGGAGCTCGGACTTTTCGCCAACCTCCGTCCGGCGAAGATATACGACGAGTTGATCGAAGCTTCCACCTTGAAGCCCGAGGTCATAGAAGGCGTTGACCTGCTGGTCGTGAGGGAGCTTACCGGAGGACTGTACTTCGGCACGCCCAAGGGCGTGGAAACGCTTCCAGACGGCACCGAGCGCGGCGTGAACACGATGGTCTATACGACCCCGGAGATTGAAAGAATAGCCAGGGTCGGCTTCGAGGTAGCGATGAAGCGCGGTAAAAAGCTTTGCAGCGTTGACAAGGCGAATGTTTTGGAAACGACCGAGCTGTGGAGGAAGGTCGTCATAAAAATCGGCAAAGAGTACCCTGAAGTCGAGCTCAGCCACATGTATGTCGACAACTGCGCGATGCAGCTCATAAGAAACCCGAAGCAGTTCGATGTCATAGTGACGGAGAACACCTTTGGCGACATACTCTCTGACGAGGCTTCGATGCTCACAGGCTCCATCGGCATGCTGCCTTCCGCAAGCATAGGGTCTGAGAAGAACAGGGCCATGTACGAGCCCATCCACGGCAGCGCCCCTGACATAGCTGGGAAGGGCATAGCCAACCCCATCGCCACCATCCTTTCGGTTGCCATGATGCTGAAGTATTCATTCGACATGAACGAGGCCTCTGACCTCATCGAGGGCGCGGTTGAAAGGGTGCTCGCGAGAGGATTCAGGACCGCGGATATAATGCAGCCAGGCAAGACAAGGGTAAGCTGCGTGGAGATGGGCGCGGCTGTCTTGAAAGAACTCGAAGCCTGATTCAAATCCAACAGGCCCCGCTTTGCGGGGCCTTCTTTTTTTCGGGTCTATGCGTCCTCGCGTAAATCAAAATATTCTTGTCCTTGCCGGACTCATCGCTGTGTTCATTTTTGGCGTAGTTTTGAGGATGATACCCTGGGAGAACTTCATCACCAGGGACGGCGTATATCTCCTTGAGGCTGACAACTACGAGCACCTCCGCAAAGTCACGATAGTCCTCAATAACTTTCCCTGGTTCCCGTCCTACGATTATTACATGGGCTATCCGGTCGGCACGGCGAACATAACAAACCCGTTCTTTGACCTTGTGTTAGCTTTTATAGTGAGAACGCTGCTCGTTTTTTACGACGGCCTGTACGCGGTAGACAAGCTTGTGGCTGTGCTACCGCCATTTATCGGCATGCTGGCCGTATTCCCGTTCTTCCTCTGGGTACGCGAGTCGTTTGGCTCGCGCAAGGCTCTCGCGGCAACTCTCCTGCTCGTCCTTATGCCGGCGCACATATATACCACCATGGTCGGCAGGCCGGACAACGAGCTTGCTGAGCCGCTCGCTGCAGCCGTCCTCTTTTATCTTTACGCGCTCTCACTGAGGCGGCTTCCGACCGGAGGCGGCCTGAGACCTTATTTAATACCGGCGTTAACCGGCATTTCGGCCTTTGTCTCCATCCTTTTCTGGAGAGGGGCAGTGCTCTGGTGGGCGGTCATCGGCGCGCATACTTTCCTGATGATGCTCTCCAGCCGAAAGGAAATCTGGCGTGGCTTCTGGAAAAACGGCGTAGTCATATTCGGCGCGGCAGCATTTTCCGCTTTTGTCTACTGCCTCATCGACCCGTTCAATGTAAGGCCCGGCTTCAACTTCAACACGGTCTCATGGTTCCATCTGATTGTCGCTGTACTGACGGCGGCAGGGTTGTCGGCAACAGCCCTGTTCCTTAAAGAGCGTGAAAAAGGCCGTTCGTTTGGAATCTCTCTTCTCTACGGCGCGGGCATTATGGCCGCTGCACTTATTATTTTCGCGATCATAGCACCCGGGTTTTTCAGGGGGATATTCGAAGGCACTCAGGTCGTGGGCGGCGGGAATGTCTGGACAAAGACGATAGCCCAGTACAGGCCGCTTCTCACGGACGACGCCGGGAGGTTCAGCCTTTCATCTCCGCTTCGGGCTTCGACCGCTTTCCTGTTTCTCGCGCCTTTCGTGCTCATCGTGCTTTCGCTTCCAGGCAGGTTGAGAAACTCAGGGGCTGCCTATTCCTTCTTTGTTTTGTCGGGCTGGGCCCTTTTGCTTCTTTCGCTCGTGAACGGCAGGTATGAAAATGTCTTTACCCTGACGGTTGCCGCCTGCGGCGGCGTATCCCTCGCTTCCATTTACAATCTTGTAAAAGGACGGCTTGGAGCGCCAGCAGGCGCTTTTGCGGGCGGGGCAATGGCTATCGCGGCGGCAGTCATACTCCTTTACCCGTCAGCTCCATTTTACAGAGGCCTTACCATGAGCCAGCCCTTCCTCATAAAGGGCGACCTCGAAGATACGCTCTACTGGATGAAAAGCGCGACCCCTCAGGCCAGCCATTTCCTTGAGCCCTGGAAAAAGCCGGAGTACGGTGTAATGGCCAGATGGGAGTTTGGCGGCTGGATAGAGTATATAGCCCAGAGGCCATCGGTTGCGACCGTATACGGCATGGAGACCCACGGTCTTACGGAATCAGCCGAGTTCTTCCTTTCGACCGATGAGAAGGAATTCCTCGATATACTCGACAAGAACAGCGTAAGGTACTTCATACTTTCCAAGACGCTTGGCGCTCTGCCAGAATACGCCGAGATACTTGGCCGCGACCCTTCCGGCTATCTTGTGACAAAACCTGACGAGACCGGCAGGCCGGTGTGGGTGACAGGCGAAAAGTTTTTCAAACTTGTTCAGACCGGCCTGTACATGATGGACGGCCAGAGCGCTCAGTCTCCGATACCGTTCAAAGGTGTAAATGGAGTGCGGCTTGTTTACGAGTCGCCATCAGCTTCGGATGTGAGGGGCTTCGCTGGAGAGATAAAGCAGTTCAAGGTCTTCGAGAGGGTGAAGGGCGCGCGTCTTGTCGGCAGGGCAAGGCCCGGCGAAAAAGTGGTGCTCGCGGGTACTGTCGTGACGAACCAGGGCAGGGCTTTCCAGACAATCCGCGAGACTTTTGCCGACAATACCGGCAGGTTCTTCATCGAGGCCTGGTATCCTACCGTGAATCAGGGAGAGTTCAAGACCGGGGTTAACGGGTCCTATATGCTCAAGATAGGAAACGCCGGAAAGGGCCTTCTCGTCTCTGAGGACGACATCATAAACGGCGCTGTCCTCGAACTCGGCGGGTAGTTTTTCGAGTCGCCACAAGTTTCCGCTGAAAAAGGGGTTACAGTGGCTTAGCCGAGCCAGTCTTCCAAGATCATTATCGCGCCGCGCTTGTCCAGAGGCTCGTTGTTGTTGCCGCACTTCGGGTCCTGAGTGCATGACGGGCAGGCCACCTCGCAGCTGCAGTCTTCCATAAGGCTCATCGTTGAGCCGAACCAGTCCCTTATGCATTCAAAGCCGCGCTTTGTGAGCCCGACTCCGCCTTCGTGCCCGTCGTATATGAAGATGGCGGCTGACTCAAGCTCCGGGTTGTACGGGTAGCTTACGCCTCCGAGGTCCATCCTGTCGCACAGGGCGTAAAGGGGCAGGGCGGCAATGGCAGCGTGCTCTGCGGCGTGCAGGGCCCCTCCGATGCTGAAGCCTTTTGAGCGCACTTCGTCGAGTATCCTCTCAGCCACTTTCATCCAGATGCCTGTCGTGGTAAAGACTGACGGCGGAAGGTCAAGCGGGAACTCTCCTAGGTCTTTGTCGGTGAAGAGCTGTTTTTTCCTGTACCCTGTGACTCGTTCTGTTATCCGCAGCTTGCCGAAGTTTATGACGGTGCCGTTCAATTCTATCGAATCATCGACCGACAAAATCTCTGATTCCTCATTCGTTATTGCCCTCGTGAAATAGTCTATGTCGTTTGCGGGCCTGCACACGGCGACCCTGTCATGCATGTCGAGCCTCACGACCCTGTACTGGACGCCCTTATGCAGGTAGACCGCCCCTGGGTGAAGGTCATATAATACCCTTGCCGAGCTCGACTCACCGAGGAGCTTGCCGCCTTCGACGATAATGGAATAAGACTCGCCAGTTCCCCTTATGGACACTTCCATCTGCGGAAGGCGCCTTCTTGAGAACCATACGTCCATCTTTCCGCGCCGGAGCTTGCCTTCCTGCTCAAGCTCATTGAGGGCAGGGTACAGGCGTTTCGTGTCGAAGACAGGGTCGTTCTGTTTTATGTACGCCTCTGACGCGGCGCAGAGGAGGTGCGACTTCACGATGGGCCTGTTCTCCGGGTCGAGGACCGCCGCCTCAGATGAGCGCCTGAAGAAATCGAGAGGGTTACGCATGAAGTACTGATCAAGCGCGTCAGCCAGGGCGACCATTATGATGAGCGAGTCCCTTCCAGACCTGCCGACCCGTCCGCTCCTCTGCCATGTGGAGCTTACGGTGCCGGGGTAGCCCACGAGTACGCAGACATCCAGGCCGCCTATGTCCACGCCGAGTTCCAACGCGCTCGTCGAGACGACGCCTGAAAGCTCTCCGCTGAAGAGCCGTTTTTCAATGTCGCGCCGCTCTTCCGGCAGAAACCCAGCCCTGTAGGAGCTTACGACAGGGCTTATGTCAGGGAAGCCGTCGTTTATCCAGCTGTGTATGAGTTCGGTTATCTTTCTGGCCTTGGTGAAAGCGATCGTCTTGAAACCTGAACGGACGGACGAGGCGAAAAGCCTCGTGGCAACGGTATAGGGGCTTATGCCGAAGGTCGGGTTCACCATGAGGAAGTGGCGTCTGCCCTGCGGCGCGCCGCTTCCGGTGACGGTCTCAAAGGGGACTCCGGTTAGCATCTCGGCGAGCTCGCCGGGGTTGGCGATAGTGGCGGAACAGGCTATGAAGATTGGGTCAGAGCCGTAGAGTTTTGCTATCCTCCTGAGCCTTCGTAAAACATTCGCCACATGCGAGCCGAAAACTCCCCTGTAGGTGTGTATCTCGTCGATTATGACGAATTTGAGGTTCTTGAAAAACTTCTCCCACTTCTGGTGGAAGGGGTTTATTGCCATGTGTATCATGTCCGGGTTTGTGAGGACGACCGCGGGCGGGGCTTCCCTTATCTTTTTCCTTCTGTAGGCGCTCGTGTCTCCGTCGTATATTTCGCAGGCCCCCGGAGTGAAGGCCTTTCTCTTGCCCTTCGGGGCTTCCACGGTCTTGTCTATGGGCAGGCGTTCGGCCAGTTCCCTGAAGGCCCCTAACTGGTCCTGTTCGAGCCCCTTCAACGGGAATATGTACAGCGCCCTGGCTTCCGGGTCTTTGAGGACGGATTCGAGAACAGGGATATTGTATATGAGGCTCTTGCCGCTGGCCGTAGGCGTCATGACGACGATATTTTGCCCCTGGCGGATAAGGTCAATGCCAAGCGCCTGGTGCGAGAAAAGCCCCTTGATCCCCGAAGCCGTGAGCGCGTCTTTCAGAACGGCCGGGAGCGGCTCGGCGGTTTCGGCGTAGACCGCCTCCTTCGGGGGGAACTCCTCATGGTGGACGACCTCCCTGAAATCAGCCCTGGCTTTTATCTCCTCGATGAAGGCATTTATGTCCATTCCTGTATATTAACATCAAAAGGAATGGTCTTGAAAAGCAAAAGCCGCCGTTGCGGCTGGCGCGTCACTTGAAATGACCTGAAACAGGTGTAAAATAAAGAAAAAGGCGTTAAAGGCGGCTGAAGAGCCGGATAATCGCGAAAATCCGCGTATTTCCATTTGGTTTGACAAGCGGCACCTTTAGGGTTAAGATTTACTCAAACCGACAGCCTGCAGGCGAATTGACAGGCCCTTGTGGGCTCCCTTAACCCTTTGTTTTCCCTAGAGAAAAATGACGACAGTAATAAAGAAAGGATCTCTCATAATGCAGAAACTCAGGTGCCACTGCTGTGGCCGCGAACTTCCAAAAGGCCATTTGAAATATATCGTGGAAATAAGGAGTTTCGCGGATTTTGACGGCTACCTCGAGGATTATCAGGGTGAGGTGGAGGAGGGTATAAACGACCTCCTCGACGCCATGGAGAACATGGACCCCAAGGCCCTCGAAGAGGATGTCTCCAAGGAGCTTATCTATATCCTCTGCAAGAACTGCCGCGACAGGTTCACCAGCGACCCGTTTCAGACAGGAAAGGTGGTATTCGAAGGGGAGGACATAAAAGGAACCATTCACTGAGGCCCGAGCCCTATAAACACACTTCCTCCGGACGGTCAACTAACTGATGCGCTACGCCGTAATCTCCGACATCCACTCGAACCTCGAGGCCTTGACCTCCTTTTTTGAGGCCGCTGAAAACCTGGACATAGACAAGACTGTCTGCCTTGGCGACATAGTCGGGTACAACGCCAACCCAAACGAGTGCATCGCGCTCGTAAGGGAAAGGGGCGTCCAGTGCCTGCTCGGCAATCACGATTCAAGGGTTGTTGGTTTTGAAGAGCCGACCGATTTCAACTTCCATGCCGCCGCCGCCGTATACTGGACAAGGGACGCCATAAGCGAAGAGAACAAGGAATTCCTCAAGGGCCTCCCGAGGAACATCCTCGTCAACAGCAAGTTTTTGGCCGTGCACGGCTGGGTCAACGACACCGACAGGTACATCATGGGCCAGCGGGACGCCGAGCGCAACTTCGGCCTCATGAACGAGAAGAAGGCTACTCTCGGCTTGTGCTTTTTCGGCCACACCCATGTGCCTGCCGCATACGCCATGACAGGCGAAGATATGTCGGTTGTAGGCGCAACAAACCCCTTCAAGCTTGAAAAGGGCGTCAAATACCTCGTCAACCCGGGCTCTGTGGGCCAGCCCAGGGACAGAGACCCCAGAGCGTCTTTCCTCGTTTTTGATTCAAAGAAAAAACAGATAACCTTCCACAGGGTCGATTACGACATTCACACGACCTCGGAGAAGATACTTGTGGCCGGGCTTCCGGAAAGATTGGCGGAGAGGCTGAAGCTGGGGTGGTAAAGGGTACGCAGAGCGCATCATTGGTAGGGTGGGCACCGCCCACCGTTTTTGGCGGGCAATGCCCGCCCCACGAAACTGGGGTGGTGAATATTGATGCTACGAGGCTGTGTGTCCATTTTTTCGGGGGAAGATCAGTGGTGAGTCAAGGGTAGGGTAGAGTAAATCTTAAAATGGTGCGCGCAGTGCACCCTACGAAACTACGAGGCTGGTTTATGGAATCCTCCGAGTTAAAATGCAGACAACAATAAATCGAAAATATTTTGAATTTCCTGAAATGGTCGAACACCATTTCAGGTTTTTGGAGCAGGAACTCGGCTTCATTATGGTTGAAGCGTCTGAAACATTTATACAATATCGCTCTCAATTATTTTTTGTTAACATCTACCATGGGCGTCAATCATATGAAGTCGGATTTGAAGTTGGACGAATCGATGAGGCACCATTAAGATATGGTTTATCAGCGCTCCTTATGGTAGTTGTTCCTGAATATAATGGAAATACATTTTTTCAGGCAAGAGATAAAAAAACATTACAAAAAAGTGTTGAAAGGCTTGCCCAAATCGTAAAAGCACATTGTCATTACCTATTGATGGGCGATTTAGAGACCTGGAAAAAATTAGAAAATATTAGGCAATTGGAAAAAAAACAATTACATCAAAACTATTTTGTAAGACCCACTAAAAATGAAGCATTGGGAGCATGGCAGAGAAGAGATTATGAAGAGGTAATCTGTAAATATGAGACGATTGAGACAGATTTGACTGAAATTGAGCGAAGACGGTTAGCATGTGCAAGAAAGAAAATCAAAGAAATAAAAGAGTAGCTTCGTAGGATGCGCTTGCGCACCAAAATAAAAGCCGGTTCGATTCGAACCGGCTTTTTGTTTTGCAATACCTCGCAGTTGTTCTGTCATCTCCTGAATGAAGATGGTGCGCACAGCGCACTCTACGATTTCTCGTAAGATTCTAATGTTTTTTCAAGAAGGGCTATGAAGGGCGGCAGGTCTTTTGTGACCGTGTCCCATACGACATCGAGGTCGACATCGATGTACGCGTGGATCAGTCGATTGCGCATGTTGATGATATCGGACCATGGTAGAGCTGGATGGCTGGCCTTGGCCTCTTGAGAGACCTTGCTGGCGGCTTCTCCTATCATCTCGATGTCCTTGACTATGGCTAGCGCGAGTTTTCTGTCGGCACCGAGATCGCTCCTGGATTTCCCGGCGGCAAAGGAACGCGCCTCCCTTGCCGCATCAGCATATGCCTCAAGCGGGTGAGGTCATCCTTCGGCATATTCTGTCCTGGCGCTGGAGACGACTTCGTCTCTGAAATACCTGCTGAGCTCGTTAGGGGTGCGCAAGTCAACTTTCCTGCCGATGATGTCGGAGAGCTCAAGCTCCATGTGCGAGAGCCCGAAGAAACCAGGTCCCATGCCGGGGATGAAATCAACCAGCACGTCAATATCGCTATCTGGGCCGAAGTCCTCTCTGAGTACAGAACCGAAAAAGGAAAGCTTCATTATGTGGTTCTTCTTGCAAAATTCCGCTATCTTTTCATGCGGGATATCAATTTTTATTTCGTTATTCATGGCCAGTCCATATCCGAGGAATCCGGAAAGTATGTTTCAATTTTAGTGATTTTACGTCAAAAATCAAGGCATAATAAAAAGCCGGTTCAATCTGAACCGGCTTTTTTTCATAAATACGAGATTCTTCGCTACGCTCAGAATGACAGCAGGGCCTTAACTACCCACCAATCAAGCTCATCGTCCTTGAGCACTTCTTGAATATGTTCTCGTTTATGGTGTGGCCCTTCGGCTTCTCGCGCACCGCGTCCATCAGTATCTTTTCTATTACTTCATCAGGCGAGCCGTCGCGGAGCGGCGTTCTCAAATCGATTTCATTGTCCGAGAACAGGCAGGTGCGCAGCTTCCCGTCTGAAGTGAGCCTGAGCCTGTTGCAAGAGCCGCAGAAGTGCTCAGAGACCGGGCTTATGAGGCCTATCTCGCCGGGCGCGCCCTTGAACCTGTAGCGTCTTGCCGGGCCCTGCGCGCCGTTCGTGTCGGTTATCTGCTCAAGCGGCTCGACCGCCTTTTCTATTATCTCTTTTATCTCTTTGGCGGTTATGCACTTGTCCCGCTGCCAGCCCTCCTGCGTGTTGAAGGGCATGTACTCGATGTAGCGCACATGATATGGCTTGGTTTTCGACATCAGGGCGAAGTCCACTATCTCATCGTCATTGAAGCCCTTGATGACCACCATGTTGAGCTTCACGGGAGTAAGACCGACCTTCTGGGCTTCTTCCAGACCTTCGAGCACTTCTTTCAGGTTGTCGCCTCTGGTCATCTTCTGAAACCTGTCGCGCTTCAAGGAGTCGAGACTCACATTCACGCGCTTCAAGCCTGCGTCTTTGAGCTGCTGGGCGTAGCCCTTGAGCAAAACCCCGTTCGTCGTGAGGCTCAGGTCTTTAATCCCGGGGGTGGATGCGACATCGTGAAGGAACTCGATTATGCCTTTCCTGACGAGCGGCTCGCCGCCCGTGACCCTTATCTTCGATATGCCGCGGCTTGCAGAGAGGCGCACAAGGCGCATTATCTCTTCGTACCTGAGGATGTTCTTTGACTCGGCAAGGTCGATGCCTTCGGGCGGCATGCAGTACACGCACCGGAGGTTGCACCTGTCTGTCACTGAAATGCGCAGGTAGTCTATCTTGCGTTCGTAGGCGTCTACAAGGGGCTGCATTTTATCCTCAATCAACGAAGTCAAGGCTCTGGGGCTTTTTCTTCACCGGCTTGTCGTCGGTATCTATCATGAAAAAGTCGGATGAATGGCCCCGGGCCTTCTGTGAAGAAATCTCTGTAGGAGCGGTGCCTGTCCTGAACACCTCGAATACCGCGTCTTGCGTGGCGGGGCCAGCGAGGAGCCCGTTCTCCGCGTCTATCTTGGCGAACTCCAGCCCGTCTGGTATGGGGAAGCTGCGGGCGGGCATATTGCTGGTTGCGCCCTTCATGAACTTGAGCCAGATGGGAAGGGCGGCTTCAGACCCGGTCTCTCCGTGTCCAAGGGGCTTTTCATTATCATAACCTACCCACGAGCCAGCCGCAAGCCCGGGCACATACCCCAGGAACCACGCGTCATTCAAGTTGTTCGTGGTGCCGGTCTTTCCGGCAGCGGGACGGCCCAGCGCCCTTGCCCTCATGCCTGTGCCGGACTCGACTACGCTCTGGAGGAGGCTTGTCATTATGTAGGAAGTCTGTGGGCTCAGGACCTGCGTTGAAAAGGGCGAGTTCTCTTCGAGGACTGCCCCGGTCCTGTCCTGAATCCTTGTTATGAAAAGCGGCTCCGGCTTGTTGCCCATGTTCGCCAGCGTCGAGTAAGCGACCGTCATCTCCTGGAGCGTCACAGCTGAGGAGCCCAAGGCAAGGGACAGGTCTCTCGCCAGCGGTGAGTTTATGCCCAGAAGCCTGGCGTACTGGATGGCCTGGTCGATGCCGACCTCTTTCAATACCTTTATGGTGATGATGTTCCTTGACCTCGCGACGGCCTCCCTGATGGTCGTGGGACCGAAGAACTGCTCGTCATAGTTCCTCGGCCTCCAGGCGACCTCCTGCTGAGCCTGCTCGAAGACAAGGGGAGAGTCCATTACAATCGATGCCGGGGTGAAGTTGCCGTCTATCGCGGCCGTATAGATGATTGGCTTGAACGAAGAACCTGGCTGCCGTAAGGCCTGCACAGCCCTGTTGAACTGGCTCTTGGAGAAGTCGAACCCGCCGACCATCGCCTTTATCGCGCCTGTCTCAGGCTCCATCGCAAGGAGGGAGGCCTGCGCGAGCGGCTCCTGTTCGAGCTTGAGGGCCATTATCGCGTTTATGCTTGACGGCGTCTCCTTCACCATGACCTGCACGACATCGCCGGGTTTGAAGAGCTTATAGAGCTCTTCGTGTTTGCCGCCGTCAGCCTGGGTAGTGGGGTTGTAGAGCCTCGCCCATTCCATGTCGGCTTTTGATATGGCCCCGTGCCTCGAACCGATATCGATTCCGAGCGTATTGTTCTTCCTGTTGAAATCGGTCACAACGCCGAGATATATCTTCCCGGATGAGGGCTGGTCGTAAAGGAGCTTCTTGTCTCCATCCCGAGCGAACTGGGCGGCTTCTTCCCCGTCTTTTAATACCTTTACCGGCCCCCTGTAGCCGCGCCTCTTGTCGTATTCGCGAAGCCCTTCGTCAACGCCCCTGTTCGCGGCCTTCTGCATCTCGACATCAAGGGTGGTGTAGACTTCGAGCCCGCCCTTATAAAGAAGCTCTTCGCCGTACTTCAGTTCCAGGTACTTTCTTACCTCTTCGGTGAAGTAGGGACCGACCCAGAGGCTGTCTATCCGCTTTGGCATGAGCCTCAAAGGCCTGGCGAACTCGCGCCCGGCCTGGTCAGCGGTTATGAAACCCTCTTCGGCCATTCGTTCGAGCACATATTTCTGCCGCTGCCTGGCAAGGTCGAGGTTTTCGTGGGGTGAGTACTTGCTGGGCGCTTTGGGAAGCCCGGCCAGAAGGGCCGCCTCGGCTACGGTCAGCTCTGAGACATCCTTGCCATAGTATGTCTCCGAGGCGGTCTCAATGCCGTATGCTCCGTTGCCGAAGTATATCTGGTTGAGATAAAGGTGGAGTATTTCTTCTTTTTTGAGGTTCTTTTCTATCCTGTAGGCCATTATGGCCTCTCGTATCTTCCTTGAGATCTTTCTTTCAGAACTGAGGAAAAAGCTCTTGGCGACCTGCTGGGTGATGGTCGACCCGCCCTGGACGACCCTTCCGGCGGTCACATTCTTGAGCATGGCGCGGAGGATGCTCGTGTAGCTTATGCCCTCGTGCTCGAAGAACTTAGAGTCTTCCGCCGCGACAAAGGCCTGCACAAGGTGTTTTGGCACGCGCTCGAAAGGCACGACTATCCTGCGCTCGATGTAGAATTCGCCTATTACCCTTCCGTCGTGGGAATAGACCTTTGTCACCAGGTTAGGGTGGTAGTCATGAAGGGTCTCGAGCGAGGGTAGGCCGCGTGTAAAATAGAAGTAGGTGCCGAACCCGGCCGCAGCCATGATGACCAGAGCGGCGAGGATGATCTTGATGATGCGCATAGTGAAAATTTTAACAGAAAAGGCCTGTACAAAGCAAGGTAGAAGCCTGATTCCATCTGAAATCCGCCAGAGGGGGGCAGACCAGCACCGTTGTCTATTGAAAAAGCGGGGGGTTTGCGTTAAATTGGTTGGATATGGTAAGGCTTGAAGAAATCCTTGAAAAAGTGGCTGCTTACAGCCCTAATGCCGACCTCGAGGTCGTAAGGAAGGCCTATGTCTTCTCCGGGGTGGTCCACCAGGGGCAGATAAGGCAGTCAGGGGAGCCTTATCTTACCCATCCGCTGGAGGTCGCCAACATCCTGTCGGGCCTCAAAATGGATGTCCAGAGCGTTGCCACCGGGCTTCTCCACGACACTGTCGAGGACACCCACACCACAATCGAAAAAATCGCCGAACTCTTTGGCGACGAGATTGCTTCCCTTGTAGACGGGCTCACTAAACTCTCGAAAATGACCTTCGAGAAGAAGGCCGACCACGAGGCCGAGAACTTCCGCAAGATGATACTCGCGATGGGCCGTGACATCCGGGTCATCCTGATAAAGCTCGCGGACAGGCTCCATAACATGCGCACCCTTGGCTCGCTCGACCCCGTAAAGCAGAGGAAAATCGCCCAGGAGACGATGGACATATACGCTCCGCTGGCCAACAGGCTCGGTATCGGGTGGATAAAGACCGAGCTCGAAGACCTCGCCTTCATGTACCTCGAGCCTGAAAAATATGCCGGGATAACAGAGAAACTCTCGAAAGCCCTTAATATAAAAGAGAATTTCATCGAGACCGTCAAGGCCGAGATAGACGAGAAGCTAAAGGAGCACGGGATAGAAGGGGATGTAACCGGGCGGCCTAAGCACCTCTATAGCATCTACAAGAAGATGCGTGACCAGGAAGTGGACATCGAGAGGATATACGACATCCTTGCCTTCAGGGTCATAGTCAAGAACCTCAATGACTGCTACGGGGTCCTGGGGATAATCCACTCCACATGGAAGCCGGTGCCGGGAAGGTTCAAGGACTTCATCGCCATACCCAAGCTGAACATGTACCAGTCGCTCCATACGACTGTCGTCGGTCCCCACGGCATGAGGATGGAGATACAGATAAGGACCGAAGAGATGCACAAGGTAGCGGAGTACGGCATAGCCGCCCACTGGAAGTACAAGGAAGGCAAGCCGGTTGACAGCAAGGACGAGAAGAGCTTCGCCTGGCTCCGCCAGCTCCTCGAGTTCCAGAAAGACCTGAAAGACTCTGACGAATTCATGGACTCCCTCAGAGTGGGCCTGTTCCCTGAGGAAGTATTCGTCTTTACGCCGAAAGGTGACATAAAGCAGTTCCCGAACGGCGCGACCCCGGTAGACTTCGCCTATTCCATCCACACGGACATAGGGAATACCTGCTCCGGTTCGAAGGTGAACGGCAAGATGGTGCCGCTGAAGTACAAGCTCAAGAACGGCGACATCGTGGACATAATAACCGCCCAGAACCATCACCCCTCAAAAGACTGGCTGAA
Source organism: Deltaproteobacteria bacterium GWA2_54_12 (assembly GCA_001795535.1). Taxonomy (GTDB): domain Bacteria; phylum Desulfobacterota; class GWC2-55-46; order GWC2-55-46; family GWC2-55-46; genus GWA2-54-12. The sequence goes on along the minus strand of MGPK01000046.1, from coordinate 14,111 downwards.
GTTCATCGTAAGCTCAAGGGCGAAGGCAAGGGTCAGGCAGTGGATAAAGACCGAGGAGCGGGCAAAGTCCATAGCCCTCGGCAAAGAGATACTCGAAAAAGAGATATCAAAGCATAACCTCGAGCCGGGGAAGCACATGAAGACCGACGACCTGGACAGGATAGCCGCCGGGTTCGGGGTGCAGGGCACGGAAAGCCTTCTGGCCTCCATCGGCTACGGCAAGCTTTCGGTAAACCAGGTGCTCGGGAAAATCCTGCCGCCTGAAAAGCTCAAGGAAAAGCAGAAGTTCTCCTTCAAGAAGGTCTTTGACAAGTTCAAGGGCGGAGGCGCTGATAAGGACAGGAACGCCATAATCGTAAGGGGCGTGGAAGATGTGATGGTGAGGTTCGCCAGGTGCTGCAACCCGCTGCCCGGAGACGAAATAGACGGCTTCATAACCCACGGACAGGGCGTTTCAGTGCACGCCGTGGGCTGCCCGAACCTCCTGCATATCGACAAGGACCGGATGATCGAGGTCGCCTGGGACAAGAAGTCGAAGACTACGAGGCCCGTCAACATCCAGGTCGTATGCAGGAACGAGAAGGGCCTCCTTGCGGAGATGACCCACGCCATAAATACCGCCGACGCCAACATATCGAGCGCCGACATAAGGACAAGCCAGGACGACAAGGCCGTTTGCACCTTCGAGGTCGAGGTAAGCGACCTCAATCACCTGAAGAATATCATCGCCTCCATAAAGAAGATAAAAAAGGTTATAAAAGTCGAAAGGCTCAAGACTCTCAGCAAAGACATCGAAGCCGAGGGTATTTCCTGAATCTGACAGGCTGCTGAAAGACTCTTTGAGAGAACCTTTTTATAAAAAGGTTCTCTCAAACTCTCTCCAAAAATTTTCAGTTCTTCCTGAGACAACCCCCATTAAGGGGGTTGTCTCAGGAATTAAAAGTCTTTGAAGGGGGTATGGGGGAAACCTTTCTACAGAAAGTTTCCCCTAAAGTCTTTCCAGCAGTCTGAAAAATCCCGCGCAAAGGAGCTTGCATGAACAAAAAGGAGATAAAGACTCAAAGGGCGCCCAAGGCCATAGGCCCGTATTCGCAGGGCGTGAGCATCGGGAGGCATCTTTTTCTGTCCGGCCAGATACCCATAGAGCCTTTATCCGGCGAGCTTGTCACAGGCAGTATAGAGGCCCAGACGCGCCAGGTGCTCAAAAACCTTCAGGGGGTGCTTGAAGAGGCAGGGGCGACGATGAGGGATGTGGTAAAGACCACGGTTTACCTGAAAGACCTTTCGGCCTTCGCGGAGATGAACGCGATATACGGTGAGTTCTTTACGGACCCTTATCCGGCGCGTGCCACTGTCGAGGTAAGCGCTCTTCCAAAGGGTGCATTGGTGGAGATAGACGCGATAGCCGTCATCGGGGATGAAAACGCATAGCGGCAAAGGGAACTGCAAAAAAAAGCCTGCCCGGAAAGGGCAGGCCTCGCAAGCCAAAAAGGGTCAGGCGGTCTTGGTAATGGACCCTGTGCGGATGCACCTGCTGCAGACCTTTATCTTCTTAACGCTGCCGTTTTTCTGTATCGCCCTGACATTCTGGAGGTTGGGGTTCCATCTCCGCTTCGTCTTGTTGTTGGCATGGCTGACGTTATTCCCGAAGGACGGGCCCTTTCCGCATATCTCACATGTTGCTGCCATGGTAATTTCCTCCCAAAGATTTGAAAGAGATATTTTTAGCACATGATTATTATTAATGCAAGTTTTTTTTAAAAAATAGTAAAGTAAAATGAGTACTACGCCGTTATGGCAACAGGAAGCAGATGATCAGAAAAATATCGTACATATTGCCTCTCGCGGCAATTGCCCTGATAGCGGCGCTCTTTTTCGAGTTTGCGGCCTCCACAAGGGAATACAGGCCAATCGGCCCGGGCGCTGACGCCATAGTGGTCCTCACCGGCGGCAGGGGGCGAACTGAAGAGGGTCTTGCCTTGTTAAGGAAGGGCAGGGCAAAGCTCCTTATCCTGAGCGGCGTGCACCAAGACGCTGACCTTGACTCCATCTTCCTTAAGCGGGTGAACAGCGTTGAGCGCGGCAAGATCGTCCTGGAAAAGCGTTCAGGGTCAACCTTTGAAAACGCCCTGGAAGTGAGAAAGCTCATGGAGGAGAGGGGGATCGCCTCGATTGTGCTCATAACCTCAGGCTATCATATAAAGAGGGCGCATTACACCTTCATGAAGGTAATGCCGGAAGGCACGAGGATAGAGGCCTACAGCGTGGTCAGCCCCAACTTCGACGAAAGCAGGTGGTGGGAGGGCGGAAGCTTCGGCCTCCTGGCAGCCGAGTTCGTCAAATATTACTGGTACATGGCGAGGTTCGCGGTATTCGGCGTACCTGCCTGACAGGCTCCCTTATATCTCTATGCTCTCGCCCGGCTTCATTATCTCTACCCTGACATCTCCCCTGGGAAGACTATTCCTGAATAC
>MGPK01000046.1:5853-11606 GCA_001795535.1 Deltaproteobacteria bacterium GWA2_54_12 | reverse complement strand
TATTGTTTGTATCTCCTATAAGGGCCATGTCGGAGAAAAGGCCGGTGTCTCCGGCGTGGTAGACGGATTTTCCGCCCATGTTGATTATGAAGCCGCAGGGGTTGCCAAGGGGGCCATTGTCAGTTGAAGAACCGTGGTGGGCAATCGTCAGCTTAACCCTTCCGAACGGGAAGCGGTAGCTGCCGCCTATGTGCATGGCATGTCCTGCCGCGCCTTTTGCCGTGCAGTAGTTCACGAGCTCGAAGGTGCCTATGACAGGCACTCCGTTGTTTTTCGATATCTCAATGGCGTCCCCGAGGTGGTCGCTGTGTCCGTGAGTCACCAGCACCGCGTTGACGCTGACATCCGAGGGCTGAATTTTAGCCGTTGGATTGCCTTTCAGAAACGGGTCGATTATTATGCTCTTTCCTTCGGCTTCCACGATGAAGCATGAATGGCCCTGCCAGGTAATCTTCATTTACAGCCTCCGCTCGAAGTTTTCAGCAGGCTCAAGGCCGCAGCCCGCATTAATCCAGAATAGCGTCAGAATCCCTTTACGGCAATGCCTTCTTTCATGAGCAGGGCGGCGGTCACGCCCATGCCATTGACGCACGCGCCGCCTTGGCAGATGAGAGAGGCGCCGCATGAAGGGCTCTTCTCTTTCAGATATGCCTCTTCGGCGCCTGAGATGCGCGCTATCTGCAGGGTGTCCATCGCGCCCTTAATGAACTTTACCGTAACGACCGCGCCGGTTTCGTCGACAATGTCAGCCGTCCCGGCCAGAACATCTACTCCGCCGCCGCTCGTGATGGCGGCCCTTGCCCTGGGCGTAGGCAGGCCCCCGAGCTGCTCAGGGCAGACCGGCACCGCGACCCTGCCTTCCAGGAGAGTGACGGCTTCCATGCTGAAGGCGTCTTTACCGTCATACCTGGTCCGCAAACCTAAGAGGCAGGCGCTGACTATTACTGGGCCGTTATGCATTATTTTTAAAAATTGCTATTTTTCCTGATCTCTTCGTCAGGGCGTATATAAAAATGCTCACATATTCTTATATATGCTTCGCTTTTTATTTCCACCCTGCTTCGACCTCAGAAAAAATAACTGATTTTCAGAGGCAACTTTTATTTATTTGAAAGTTGAACGAAATTTCTAAAGGATAGTGATTAAAGGGTTCTCTGTTGCCTTGGCCGGGGCCTGGCTGTCCCTTACAAAGACCCTTCTGCCCCTGACCTGTATCCTGCCTTCGGAAAAAAGCTGTATGGCCTGAGGGTATATCCTGTGCTCTTCGGCCAGGATCCTTTTTGAGAGGGATTCGACAGTGTCTTCGTCTTTTACCGGGACAACGGCCTGGATGATTATGGGGCCACTGTCGAGGCCGCCGTCCACGAAATGAACTGTGCAGCCTGAGAACTTGACGCCGTACTCGAGCGCGGTTTTCTGCACTTCGAGGCCCGGGAAAGACGGCAGAAGGGAGGGGTGTATGTTTATTATCCTCATCGGGAAGCCCTCAAGAAGGACGCTGGAGATGAGGCGCATGAACCCGGCCAGCACAACGAGCTCGACTCCGCGCTCCCTCAATGTCCTCAATACCTCGGCGTCGAACAATTCCCTTGAAGGGAAGTCCTTGACCCTTACGACCGCCGTTTCTATGCCGTGCTTTTTTGCCCTTTCAAGGGCATAGGCGTCCGGCTTGTTGCTTATGACGACCTTGATTGTAGCCGAAAGGCTGCCCGCTTCAATGGCGTCTATTATCGACTGGAGGTTGGTGCCGCTTCCTGATACCAGGACGCCTATATTGACCATTATGCCAGATTCTCCCGGCCTGTGAACTCGACCTGGGCCTCCTGCTTGCGGTTTTTTATATCGCCTATCACAAAGGCCTTCTGCTTCAAGGCCTTGAGCTTCTTGAGCGCCTTCTCCTGGTCCTTTGCCCGCACTACCATTATAAGGCCGATGCCGCAGTTGAAGGTGCGCAGCATCTCGGCGTCTTCGAGGTTGCCGCCTTTTTTAAGAAGGCTGAAGATGGGGGGTACTGGCCAGGAGCCCTTTTCGACCACTGCCTTTACGCCCTTTGGAAGCACGCGGGGGATGTTGTCGGTAAAGCCTCCGCCGGTTATGTGGGCCATGCCAAGGATATCGACTTCTTTTCCAAGGGCAAGAACAGGCTTTACATATATTTTAGTGGGCGAGATAAGGGCGGCGCCGACTTCCTGGCCGAGGCCTTCGGGCCGGTCGGTCATCTTAAGATTCATTACATCGAATACTATCTTTCTCGCAAGTGAGTAGCCGTTGCTGTGAAGGCCCGTTGAGGGCAGGCCTATTATTTTGTCGCCCGCCTTGATTTTCGAGCCGTCGATTATCTTTTTCCTGTCGACCACGCCTACGGTAAAACCGGCGAGGTCGTATTCACCAGGCTTGTACAGGCCCGGCATCTCGGCGGTCTCGCCGCCGATGAGTGCGCACCCGGCCGTCTTGCAGCCCTTGGCGATACCCTTTACGACCTGCGCCGCTCTTTTAGCGTCAAGCTTGCCTGTGGCGAAGTAGTCGAGGAAGAAAAGCGGCTCCGCGCCGCTTACGAGGATGTCGTTTACGGACATGGCCACGAGGTCGATGCCGACGGTGTCGTGCTTGTCCGCCATGAACGCGATCATGAGCTTGGTGCCCACGCCGTCGGTGGAAGATACGAGCACCGGGTCTTTAAGTCCTTTGAACCTTCCGGAGAACAGGGCCCCGAACCCGCCTATGTCGCCCATCACTTCTTTTCGATAGCTCGAGCGCACCGCCGGTTTTATGAGGCCCACGAGCCTGTTGCCCTCGTCGATGTTAACGCCTGCGTCAGAGTATGTAAGTTTTTTCATGTCAAATAGATTAATGCAAATCCAAGGTGAAAGTCAACGGATTATGCGGCCCTTTAAAAGCATGTCCGCGCAATTTTCCTGCGGCCTTTCGCCGCGTGTCAGTCATGTTCAGAAAAACGCTGGTTCAGGTAGATGGAAGTGCATCGTTTGCACAATTCTCTGTGCGTCATGCACAAGGAATTGTGCTCCTGAATCAATAACAAAAATCCAGCCAGGTTTTCATCTTCTTGATTTTTATAAACATTTTTTTACAGAGCGCGTTGGCACTTTCGTTGCAATACAAAGAAATGAAACGAAAAACGATTGTCCTGTATCTGCCCGGTCCGGTACTGGCCCCGCACAGTACCTGGAACCAACCAACAAAACCCCAAGGAGGTATTGAATGCGTATCACTGAGATCAAGGTTCTTCCGGTAGACGGTGACGAGAAGCTCAAGGCGTATGTGACCATTAAGCTCGACGATTGTTTCGTGATCAGGGACATGAAAATCATCAAGGGCACTACCGGCTATTTCGTGGCAATGCCCGCAAAGAAGATGAAGGACGGCACTTACAGGGACCTCGTGCACCCCCTTGACAAGCCTACAAGGCAGGACCTCGAAGACCAGGTCCTTGTCGAGTTCAGGAAGCTTCAGTTGGATTTGAAAGCAGATCCCGCGCAGCGCGCAGCAGTTTGATGGCGCTGATACTGCCGGCTCTGTCCTGATGGGCCAGCAGAGGTACAGGACCGTCCCCGCGGTCCTGTTTTTGCCTCACATTAACCGGAGTTTTTAACCTTTACGGCCCTGGATGTTTTTGGTCCCATGGCCTGGGAGGGTTATGGAAGCATCGTACTCCAGGTGCGATAGGCTCCCGGTCTCTGTCAGTTTCATATCAACATACATCTGCAATATCACCTGCGAGCACTGCGACATATCCAGGTTCAGGGAAGAAGAGCTTTCGACAGATGAAGTCAGGGCAATGGTCCGCGAACTCCGGGAGATAGGCATGCGCTCGCTCAAATTCGACGGCGGCGAGCCGCTTACGAGGCCGGATATCGGCGCATTGCTGACATTCTGCCGGGAGGAGGGCATAGAGACATCCCTGTGCTCAAACGGACTTCTCGTGGAGCGGAACTTATATAAACTTGCCAGTCTCGGCCAATTGGTCGTGAGCCTGTCATGGTCTGACGGATACACGGAAAGAGTCTCGTTGTATGAAAAATCCCTGAAGTCTATCGAGGCGGCGCAGATTGCGGGCCTCGATGTGGCGGCGAGCATTGTCCTTACGCGGGCGAATATCAGCGCCCTTCCGGCCATTCTTGCCGATGGAGCCGCCCTTGGGGTCCGGATGAGGTTCAGAAGGCTTTTAAGGCATGGACATTCCACGGACAATTCTCGCATAAATTCCATCTGTCCGGACATCGTTGAGCTGGAAGAGGCTCTCCGGTATTTATCCGAGCACAAGAGAATGGGCGCTGCTGTTGACATCCCGTTCTCAAAAGACACATCTGCCGAAAGCTGCCTTTCGGAAAAACGCTCATTTGTCATCACGCCGTCCGGAGATGTGGCTCCTTGTTATCGTCTGTACAGTTTTAAAAAGTGGCCAAATGGTCGCTCGCTTGGCTTTAGAGCGGCTTTCAGGGAAGCAGGGGAGTTCTATTGCCCTTCGGAAGTATTTACGGCGAGGAGCGCCTGCAATCTCTGATTCGCAGCCAAACCGCATGACAGCTTCAACCCGCATTATCCGCCCCGCCAGAAACAACATCCGCCTCTGTAAAGGCCGCTCTTCCGCAGGCAAAGCCTCACGGCATTGCCTGCCCCTTTTTTTGTTTAAAATAAATGCCATACGCATGAACTGCGTGCCAAAAAAACCTTTCAATTAAAGAGCTTTACGCCCGAAGTGGCAGGTCTTTATACTCCTTGACACAAAAAGAGACCGCGATTATACTGATTACGCCGGAGTGTTTGAAAACGCATAGCGAGCGCAATCCACGCAGCTATGCTGCGGGTTCAAGCGAGCGAATAAAAATAGATATTTCCTATCGTTTCGAAGATTCCGCGGCTTGCCGTAGGAATCTTCAAAAGCCGTCGAAAAATTAAAGATTTCCATCAGTTTCAGCGATAATACCATTTAATACTTCAAGACACGGAGGTCCTTTTCATTATGAATATCTGCGTTATCGGCACCGGTTATGTTGGACTTGTCACCGGCACATGCTTCGCCGACTTCGGCGTTAATGTTTCATGCGTTGACAAGGACACTTCCAAGATAGATATGCTCAAGAGGGGCGAGATACCCATATACGAGCCCGGACTCAAAGAGATAGTCGACAAGAACATAAACGAGGGCAGGCTCACCTTCACCACTGACTTGAGCGAGTCCATAAAGAAATCCCTCGTCATCTTCATTGCCGTGGGCACGCCACCGAAGGAAGACGGCTCCGCCGACCTGAGCTATATAGAAGAGGTCGCCAGGACCATCGCGAAGAACCTGAACGGCTACAAGGTCATAGTCACGAAGAGCACCGTCCCGGTCGGCACGGGCAAGCTCATAGAGAGCATAATAGAGAAAGAGCAGGGCGAGGACCACAAGTTCGATGTGGTCTCGAACCCCGAGTTCCTGAGGGAAGGCTCTGCCGTCGAGGACTTCATGAGGCCCAACAGGGTCGTGCTCGGCGCCAGGAGCGAGCAGGCCATAGCCATAATGAAGGACCTGTACTCGCCGCTTTACCTCATTGAGACGCCCTTTGTGATAACCGACATAGAGACATCCGAGCTTATCAAGTACGCCTCGAACGCGTTCCTTGCCACAAAGATATCCTTTATCAACGAGGTCGCCACCATCTGCGAAAAGGTGGGCGCGGACGTGCACATGGTAGCCAAGGGCATGGGCCTGGACAACAGGATAGGCTCCAAGTTCCTGCACGCGGGCCCCG
>MGPK01000046.1:0-5718 GCA_001795535.1 Deltaproteobacteria bacterium GWA2_54_12 | reverse complement strand
GAAGGCCTATGACCCGGCCGGAATGGAGAACGCGAGCAAGGTCATGACCGGGCCGATAGAGTTCTGCAATGATTCCTATGAGGTCGCGGACGGAAGCGACGCGCTCATAATACTCACTGAATGGAACCAGTTCAGGAAGCTCGACCTTGCGAGGTTGAAGGGCCTGCTGAAAAGCCCCAGGATAATAGACCTGAGGAACATCTACGACCCGGCGAATGTAAGAAAGCACGGGTTCGAATATGTCTGCGTCGGCAGGGGCGACAGGATAAACGAGGCCTCGGTTAAGGAGGCGATCAAGGCGCCCGCGATGCAGGCAGATTGACTGTCACGATACTCAAGAATTGTATTGACTACACGGCTTCAATCGTTGTATATCTAAACCTCAGTGAACGAGAACTGCGTTAAAGAGGCCGGTTTCATAAGCGTCAGGGCCTTATTCTGGCTTTTGTTTCTGGCCGTCAGCTTTTACGGGGCGTATATGTTCGTCCCTCCTTATGTCGGTTTTTACATGCTTAAGACCGAAGTCGAGGAGGAGGCCAGGGTCGCCCACATGTACACGGACGAGGCTCTGGAGAGCCGGATAACCGGAAAGGCGGCCGCGTGGTCCATACCGCTCGGCCCCGAAAATCTCGAGATCATCCGGGGCAGGTACCAGATAAGAATAACAGTCGATTATACCGTCACGCTCAACTTCTTAGACAGGTATGATCGCGAGCTTGTTTACAACATAGATGTAAGTGAGCCGCTCAAGGCATCGGGCAGGGTCCTTCAATAGAGAATCAATCAGAATTGAACTCCCATTTAATTTAATCCTGAGAGATTAAAAACGGGGAAGAGATTTGAACCGACATTTTGAAAAAACTTCATGCCTCCGCGTCCAAAAAGGCGCGGGGGTATTTTTTTGCCCATGAAAAAAATAGTACTCGACGATAAGGCCATAGAAAGGGCTCTGGCAAGGGTCGCCCACGAGATAATCGAGAGGAACAAGGGAACGGAAAACCTTGTTATTCTCGGTATCCCTACAAGGGGCTACCATCTCGCACTGAGGCTCAGGAAAAAGATCGAGGAGATCGAAGGCGTCTGTCTCCCCGTCGGGGCTGTTGACGCGACCCTCTACAGGGACGACCTCGGCATAAAAAAAGACCAGCCTTCGCTCAAACGGATGGAGATACCTCCGGTCGACGGCAAGAAGGTCGTTATGGTCGACGATGTGCTCTTTACCGGGCGCACCATCAGGGCCGCCATGAACGCCCTTATGGACTTCGGCAGGCCGCTGGCCATTCAGCTTGCCGTGCTCGTTGACAGGGGACACAGGGAGCTGCCGATAAAGGCAGATTACATCGGCAAGAACCTCCCGACCTCCCGCAAGGAGGGCGTCAAGGTACATCTCAGCGAGACCGACGGCGTGAACGAGGTCGTGGTCACCGTCGCGCCCGCTGAAGGCACGAAGCAGTAAAGGATGAATTTGCATGCGGCTTAAAAGAAAAGACCTCCTCGGCATAGAGGACCTCACCAGGGACGAACTCGAGCTTATTCTGTCGACCGCGGCCTCTTTCAAGGAAGTCTCTGAACGGGAGATAAAAAAAGTCCCGACGCTTCGGGGAAAGACGGTCATAAACCTTTTCTACGAGCCTTCCACAAGGACCAGGACCTCCTTTGAGATAGCGGCCAAGCGCATGAGCGCGGATGCGGTCAATATCTCGGTTTCGACAAGCTCGGTGGTGAAGGGCGAGACTCTGCGTGACACCGCCAGGAACCTCGAGGCAATGAGGCCGGACTGCATCGTTGTGAGGCACGCCTCCTCAGGTACCCCGCACATGCTCGCTGGCTTCGTGGGCTGCTCTGTAGTGAACGCCGGAGACGGCGCGCACGAGCACCCGAGCCAGGCGCTCCTTGACATGCTGACCGTCAAGGAAAAAAAAGGCACTCTTGCGGGCCTCAAGATAGCGATAGTCGGCGACATAGCCCACTCCAGGGTCGCCAGGTCTAACATATACGGCTTCACGAAGATGGGCTCTGAGGTCACTGTCGCCGGTCCGCCTACAATGCTCCCGGCCGGTATTGAAAAACTCGGGTGCAAGGTCACTTCAAATGTAGAAGACGCCCTTAAAGGCACGGATGTCATAATGATGCTCAGGATACAGATGGAGCGCCAGAGCGAGTCTTTTTTCCCTACCGTAAGGGAGTACTCAAGAGTCTACGGCCTTGACGAGACAAAGCTTAAAAGGGCGAAAGATGATGTCATCATCCTCCACCCCGGCCCCATCAACAGGGGCGTTGAGATATCGTCCGAAGTGGCCGACGGCCCGTATTCGCTCATCCTCGACCAGGTCACTAACGGAGTTGCCGTCAGAATGGCCATATTCTATCTGCTGCTTGGGACGGCCAAAGAAGAGCAGCAGATACAGGCAGGTAAGGTATGAACAGGTTAGTTATAAAGGGCGGCCGCGTCGTTGACCCGGCCCAGAACCTCGATGGGTTCTACAATATATATGTAATGGGTGGGCGCGTTGCCTCTATAAAAAAGGTAGAGGCTGACACTTCTGAGGTAGGCACTGGCGTCGATGTCGTCGACGCCACAGGGCTGGTCGTAGTCCCCGGGCTTATTGACCCGCATGTGCACCTTCGTGAGCCTGGCTACGAATATAAAGAAGACATATCAACGGGGGCGAAGGCCGCCGCGGCTGGCGGATTTACCGCCGTCATGTGCATGGCGAACACAAAACCTGTCAACGACAACGAGTCTGTCACCAGATACATACTTAAAAAGGCGGAAGGCCAGCCCGTAAGGGTCTACCCGGTTGGCGCGGTCACGCAGGGACAAAAAGGCGAGCGGCTCACCGAAATGAGTGAATTGAAGTCCGCAGGTTGCGTCGCGGTCTCTGATGACGGGGTGCCAATCTCAGACCCCGGTCTTATGAGAAGGGCGCTCGAGTATTCGAGCCAGTTTCAAATGCCGGTCATAACCCACGCGGAAGACGCCCGACTTGTTGGGCACGGCTCAATGAACGAAGGCGTTGTGGCAACCCGGCTCGGGCTAAAGGGCATACCCAACGCGGCAGAAGATGTAATTGTCGCCAGGGACATCTCGTTGGCCGAGCTTACCGGAGGCCGTCTCCATGTAGCCCATGTCTCTACAAGGGGCTCGGTGGAGCTCATAAGAAGGGCGAAGGAGCGGGGAGTGAAGGTCACGGCAGAGGCGACCCCGCATCATCTGACTCTTACCGATGAAGCTGTCATCGGCTACAGGACCGAAGCCAAAATGAACCCGCCGTTGAGGGATAAAGAAGATGTCGAAGCCCTCAGGGCTGGCATCAAGGACGGCACAATAGACTGCGTGGCGACAGACCACGCGCCCCATGCTTCAATCGAGAAGGATGTAGAGTTTGACAAGGCCGCCAATGGCATCATAGGGCTGGAGACGGCGTTTTCCGTGGTCTACGGCCTTGTAGAGGAAGGGGTTTTGACCCTGACTGAGGCTGTAAGGGCCATGAGCTGCGGGCCCGCAAAGGCTTTCAAGCTCGCTGGCGGAAAACTGTCGGTCGGGAGTCCGGCTGACATCGCAATATTCGACCTCAACAGGTCGTGGACAGTAGAGCCTGCAAAGCTCAAGTCAAAGTCAAAGAACACGCCATGGGCTGGCAAGGAATTAAAGGGCGTCGCCGTGAAGACCATCTTGGGCGGGGTCGTGGTATACACAAAAGAGTAGGTTGCCGTTTGTCATTCTGAACGGGTGAGTCAAAGCCCTGAGTAACGCGAAGGGGAAGAATCTCTGGGCTGATTAAGTCAACAAGGTACGAGATTCTTTGTCGCCTTCGGCTCCTCAGAATGACAAACGCCAGAGTGTTTTCATCCTCCCGTTAGAATTATGTGGCCCGGAAAAGCCGGGCGTTTTATAATAGCCAGAAGACCATCAGCTGAAAGGAAGCAGAGTTGAGAAGAGCGATACTGGCCCTTGCCGACGGGACCGTGTTCGAGGGTTCGTCATTCGGAGCCGAGGGCGAAACAACAGGCGAAGTCGTATTCAATACCTCACTAACAGGCTATCAGGAGGTCCTTACAGACCCCTCGTACAAGGGCCAGATAGTGACCATGACATATACCCAGCAGGGGAACTACGGGATAAACCCCGAAGATGTCGAATCGGTCAAGCCCTGGGCAGAAGGTTTCATCGTAAAGGAGACTTGCCTGTTCCCGTCAAACTGGCGCTCGACCGAGAGCCTTATGGGATATCTCATGAGGAACAGGATAGTCGGCATCTCCGGCATAGACACCCGGGCTTTAACGCGCATCATCAGGGACAAGGGCGCGATGCAGGGCGTAATATCGACCGTTGACGGAGATTACGCTAAGCTGGTCAAAAAGGCGCAGGCAGCGCCGACGCTCGTTGGCAGGGACCTCGTGAAGGAAGTAAGCTGCGCCCAGCCCTACGAATGGCACGGCGAGCTCTGGGACCTCGACAATGGCGGCTATCCTAAAACGGACAAGGACGCCAAAAAGAAGTTCAGGGTCGTTGCCTATGACTTCGGGATAAAAAAGAACATCCTCCGCAATCTTTCCGCGGCTGGCTGTCAGGTGGCGGTCGTCCCGGCCTCGACACCGGCAAAGGACGCGCTCGCCATGAACCCTGACGGCATATTCCTGTCCAACGGCCCCGGAGACCCGGACGCCGTAGGGTACGCCAAAGAAACCGTCCGGGAGCTAATCGGCAAGAAACCCATTTTTGGAATATGTCTGGGCCACCAGATACTTTCGCTCGCCTTGGGCGGCAAGACCTACAAGCTCAAGTTCGGCCACAGGGGCGGCAACCAGCCAGTGCAGGACCTTACGACCGGCAAGGTCGAGATAACTTCTCAGAACCACGGCTTCGCCGTTGACCTCGATTCGCTCAAGGGCAAGGCCAGCCTCACTCACATAAATCTCAACGACAGGACCTGCGAAGGCATTTCTCTTACGGACAAGCCTGTCTTTTCGGTACAGTACCACCCTGAGGCCTCACCCGGCCCGCACGACTCGCAGTACCTGTTCAAGAGATTTACTGATCTGATGGAGTCCGAAAAAAGATAACCCTTATTACCCCGCAAACATCCCGGAGGTCGTTTAGTTGCCTAAGAGAACAGACATAAAGAAGATACTCATCATCGGCTCGGGCCCAATTGTTATAGGACAGGCGTGCGAGTTCGATTATTCCGGAACGCAGGCCTGCAAGGCCCTGAAAGAAGACGGCTACGAGGTCGTGCTGGTCAACTCGAACCCCGCTACCATCATGACCGACCCGACTCTGGCTGACAGGACATACATAGAGCCTATAACGCCGGAGATCGTCGAAAAGATTATCGAGAAGGAAAGGCCGGACGCGCTTCTGCCGACGATGGGCGGGCAGACGGCCCTGAATGTCTCGGTCAAACTCGCTGAAAGCGGCGTACTTGAAAAGTACGGCGTCGAGATGATAGGGGCGCGTCTTCCGGCCATAAAAAAGGCCGAGGACAGGGAGTTGTTCAAGCAGGCCATGTATAAGATCGGCTTGGAAGTCCCGAGGAGCGGCAACGCGAGGAACTTCCAGGAGTGCCTCGAGATAATCGAGACCATGAACTTCCCGGTCATCATAAGGCCGTCATTTACTCTCGGCGGCATGGGCGGCGGCATAGCGTACAACAGGGAAGAGTACGAGGACATGGTAAGGTTCGGCCTCGACTGCAGCCCGGTAAGCGAGATACT
>MGPK01000045.1:44703-46155 GCA_001795535.1 Deltaproteobacteria bacterium GWA2_54_12 | reverse complement strand
GTTATCAAAGGTGGTCACGCCGTCGTGGCAGCTAAGGCAGGCCAGCGAGGTGGAGCCGATGTCCGATGAGGCTACCGAAGTGCCGCCAAGCGTGGTGCCATAAGCGGTGAAGGAAGCGGGAGCGGAGGTGCCCCTGTTCCACATGGGCTTCAGGTTGTCAGCGGTGTTGGTGTGGTGAGGCGTATGACAGAACACGCATATCTCGGTGGTGGCGGCGGTGGTGATGTGCTCGCCGAGACCGCCGAGGTTGTGCCTGGAGCTACCGATGCCGTTGGCGGCATCTCCGTTGTTATAGGTGTCGACAGCGGAGGCGGTGCCTACTGCGATGAAGCCTACTGAAGCTACTGCGAGCGCGAGTGTAAGGAACCTTTTCATTAGTATGACTCCTTGGTGGTTTTTTTTGTGTTGCCGTTTTTTCGTTGCATTCTCTTGACAGGCATTTTTTATTTTGGGCAATAAAAAATGCCGTCAATCCCCGCCAAACATCGGCGGAATCGCGGCATCATCACCTGCATATCTCCCGGAGGCCCACCATGAACCTCCAGAGTTCCTTAGCTAAGCCAGATTATACTCCTGCGTTAAAATTTGTCAATAGAAAAAATTAATGGATTTTAATGGAAGGAAAAAAACTGGAAAGAGGAGAGTAAAAAAAGGCCGCCCCTGGAAGGGGGCGGCCTTTTGAAATGCGGACTCGTTACTTCTTGATCTGCGCGGCGGCCCTGGCTTTCGCCTTTTCGCCGATGTACTCGAACATGTTTACCCTCCGGTTCCAGGAGTCTACGACATAAATGTAATCGTCGTTGTCGATGGCCATGCCGGCGGGCAGTATCATCTGTGACCTGTCGCTGCCGTAGGACGCGAAGGCAAGGAGCACCTGCCCTTCCTCATTGAATATCTGGATATTGTTGAACGCGGCGTCGACTACATAGATATGCCCCTCGCTATCGACCGCGACGCCCTTGGGACGGGCGAACATGCCGGGAGCGTCGCCGAACTGGCCAAAGGCCCTGATGAACTTTCCTTCCTTGTCTAATATCTGTAACCTTCCGTTCATCGTGTCGACGACATAGAGGTTGCCTTTTTTATCAATGCCCAGGTGGGAGGGGAAGTTGAACTCGCCTTCTTCATTGCCCCTCCTGCCTATGGTCCCCGTGTTCTTGAGCGTGTCGAGGTCGAACACCTTGATGTTATGATCGTGCGTGTCCGTTACATAGAGTTTCCTGTTTATGCTGTCGGCTATGATGCCGCTCGGCTGCTTGAACGGCTCGTCAGGCTGCAGATAGCCGATTATCTTGGCGCTCGGGCTCAGGACGGTGACCTTGTCTACCTGAGAGTCGGTCACGAAGATCCTGCCGTCGGTGTCGGTCGTAACGCCGATGGGCTTGTAGAATATCCTCGCGCCCATGCCGCTCAGCGTGTTCATCTTCGATTTCTTGGGGTCGAAAATGAATA
>MGPK01000045.1:29001-44693 GCA_001795535.1 Deltaproteobacteria bacterium GWA2_54_12 | reverse complement strand
CCGCCGCTGAAGTCGGAGCTGCCTTTATAAGCCCTCACATATTTTATCTTCGGCTCGTCAGGCGGCTCGGGCCAGACCAGGTCGGGCAGCGGAGGCGCCGCGCACCCGTAAATGGCTGCGCTGACGGTTATTGTTATAAAAAGCTTTTTTAAGATTCTTCTCATCTTCTTCCCTCTGTTTTTCAAGGTGTGAAGCGGCAAATGCCTGGTCTGTTCTCTTCCATTTCAAAGTCAAATCTTACAATGCCGGGCGAGTCCAAGTCAAGAGCAACTTGGGTAAGTACCCAAGTGTTAAAAAGATTTAACCTTTTTTTAAGCGTTAACCTGACAAAAGGCGCCCCGCGCGAAAGGCCTTCGGAAACGGCCTCCGCCGTGGCCAGCCAGGCTTATTTCCAGCGCTCTTTTTCAAGCGACTGGCCCTTTAATACGATATGGCACCTGATGCAGTTCTCTCTGGGCCAGAAGGTAAAGGCGACCTTGCCGTGGCACCTTCCGCACCACTGGCCCTTGAATATCTCGTCCATGGTGATGGGGTTTGCCCCGGCCTCAGGTATGAATATCTTGGGATGGCAGTTGTTGCAACTCAGCCAATAGGTGTGTATGGAATGGGGGAACATGACATTAGCCATGAGCGGGACTTTGGCTTCGATGAATATGTTGAGGCGAAGCGGCGGCTCTTCTTCAACGCCGGGATCAAGGGAGCCCTTCGGGTTGATATAACCGTTCACGACGGCTGCCGTCCAGTTCACATTCCCGGCCGGGTCCTTGGGCAGGGAGTCGAGGGCGCGGATATCGCTCGTGCCTCTTTTAAATACGGCCCTGTTTGACATCTCTTTGTAGAATTTTTCGTAATAGTCGTCGGCCTGGCCGAAGTCATCGGTCTTTTTCGGGGGCAGGTCGGCGTTTATTATCTCGTCAAATGATTCGCCGCATCCGGCAAGGGAGAAGAGCAGGAATAACAGTGTGAAGAGGGCCCCGGCCCCGCTGGTTATTTTTCTTGGAGAGGTCTTCAAGTTAAGCCCCTTGAAACAGGAGGGCGGTTGCGGTTTTTATATTTTTTACAGCCCTAACCTAAGTTGTACTATAGCGGGGGAGAGTTTGTCAAGGCTTTAACGGCCCATATTCCTTCAATAATATTGACAATTCTTATGAAAAAGATAATCATAAGCCACATGACTCAAAACAAGACGATATGGTCCGTTGGCGGCGGAAAGGGCGGCATCGGCAAGAGCGTCGCTACGGCCAACATAGGTTGCGCGCTTGCCCAAACCGGGAAAAAAGTCATTCTGGTAGACGCTGACCTGGGCGGGGCCAACCTCCATACCTATTTCGGGATAAAGTTCCCAGATAAGGGGCTCGATGATTTTTTGAAGGGCAGGGTCAGGGACCTGGGTGACGCCTCCATTGAAACGCCTCTGCCGAACCTCAGGCTCATAAGCGGGGCCGGAGAGTTTCTCGGCATTGCCAACCCTGCCTACGCGCAGAAAGTGAAGCTCATATCCAGCATCAAAAAGCTCGATGCCGATTTCATAATAGTCGACCTCGGGGCTGGCTCGTCCTACAATGTCCTTGATTTTTTCGCCATATCCAATGAAGGCATAGTGATGATAGTCCCTGAGCCGGCGGCTATTCAGAACGCCTATATATTCCTGAAGACTTTTGTCTACAGGAGGCTCCAGAGGCTCTTTTCCGAGAACCCCTTCATGTCGGAGATAATAAGGGACGCGACCGATGTGCGGAGCCAGAAAGCCGTAAAGTCCTTTTCCGACCTGTGCGGAAGGATAGCCTCCGAGGACAGGGGCGCGGCTGCCCGGGCGCTGGCCGAGGTCAAAGCCTACAGGCCCAGGCTAATACTCAATATGGCTGCCTCAAAGGAAGACCTCAAGGTCGTGGAGGCCTTCAGGGCAGCGGCAATGACATTCCTCAGCATGGATACCGAGTTCGTGGGCACACTCTATTCGAGGCCCTCGGTAAAGGCGGCGGCAAGGAAGATGCTGCCGTTCATGCTCGAGAGCACTGCCTGGGACGCGCACAGGGACATGGCGGAGATCGTCGCCAACCTCCTTCCAAAAGTCCCGGAGAGTGCGCCGGTTGAACCAGTGGAGGAAGCGCCAGTGGAAGCGCAGGAGCACGAGGTCTTCGGCTTCAACGAGAATGTGAGCCACAATGGCACCGTCTTCCATGTCCAGACAGAGGCGCAGGGCGGTGGCGAGCCCTTCATAGAGACGATAGTCTACAACGGGGGCAGGATATTCTTCTCCAAAAGGACTCTCTGGAAGGATGCAGGGGCAGGGGATACAAGTATGAAAGACTTCGCGGCCAGGCAGCACCGCGCGGCGATGGCCGCCATAAAACTCGATAAGATAAGGATACAGGGGTAGCAGATGTCATACACAGCCGTTTTATCCGGACGCACAGGCCTTTTTACGGAGTCTTTCAGGGACACCATCGCTGAATGCGGGTTTGAGCTTGTCATTGGTGAGGAAGGCTCGTTCGATATCTCAACTGAGGAGAACTGCCTTCCAATAATAGCCCTAAGCGCCGTGGAAGACCTCGGCAGGATAAAAGCTGAAGGCGTAAGGCCGTTCATAATCTTCTCTCCTGAAGCAATGCCGCAGGAAGCCGTGCAGGCGCTGAAGGACAACGGGCTTTTAGGGGTCGTAACCCCTGGGACTTCCCCGGAGGATACGGCCTTTCTTTTGAACAGGGCACTTTTCTATGACAAGATGCTCAAGCGCAACCCGAGGGTGCCTGTCAATCTGCCAGTTATTCTGACCTCGGCGAACAAGGTCATAAATTCGTTCGCGTCGCTCCTTAGCCGGGACGGCATGTTCATTGTGACGCTGAACCCGCTTGAGGTGAACGCCCTGTGCTCTTTGAGGTTTTCTCTGCCGGACGGCGGGAAGGATTTTTCGACAGGGGCGAGGGTGCTCTACAGGGTCGCCATAAACAAGGAGCTGAACATAATCGCCAACCCCAGGGACCCGTTCAAGCGCATGGTCTCCCACCCGGGCATGGCTGTCTTTTTTATGGATATGTCTCAAGCAGACAGGGATATGATAGACAGGTATATAGAGACGATTTTATAGAGGTAGCCTTAAGAGACTGCCTCAAGCTTCCATTTGCTTCGTTATCGTCATCGCTCGTCGCTGCGGGTACATGGTAAAGTACGCCGCACTCCTCGCTCTCTTCGTAGTCCGATTGGAGCTTTTTGAGCAGCCTCACGCGCGGTAGACAATGAAGAACTTCACGCCCTTTTCCTTCCGTTCTCCTGAAATTCCCTCAATATGCCTATCACCTCATGGTCTTCGACCTGGCTGAAATCATAGTAGAGCTGGCTTACCGCGAAAAAGAGGTCAGGCACGACAGGGCATATGGCCTCTGTCACCTCGTCCATGTTCTGTATGTGCTCGATCGTGTCCGCCGGGCCTCCCGGCACTGCCACTATGATTTTTTTTGCGCCTGAGGCATGGGCCGCCTGTATCGCAGATATCATGGTGGAGCCAGTGGCCAGCCCGTCGTCGACTATTATGACAGTCCTGCCCTTAAGCGGCACCTTCTTCCTTACGGCTCTGTACAGGTTTAGCTTTTCCTTCATGGCGGCGAGCCGGGCCTTTTTTTCCTCCTCGATGTAGCTCTCCTTTATATGCAGGCTCCTTATTGCCATGCTGTTCAGGTACACCTGCCCCTCTTCAGTGATAGCGCCAATGGCCAGCTCCGGGTTGTACGGAGCGCGCAGCTTCCCCGCGACTATGACATCGAGGTCAGCATCGAGCGCCCGGGCTATCTCTGCCGCGACTGCAACGCCGCCCCTTGGGAGGCCCACAATTACCGGGCGGTCGCCTGAGTATTTCGCGAGGAGCCTGGCTAAGGCCTTGCCTGCGGCAGACCTGTCCTGATATGGAGCCTGTCTTGAGTCCATACCTGTAGCTTATCCATTAAAAAACCTTTGTCAAGAAAGGGGGTAAGGCTTTGGAGGGCTATTCTTCGGGTTCAGGAGCGGGGATGGCGTTTTCCGCGGTGATGGACCACCACTTGGCGACCGAGTCGGCAACGGCGACAATGGCAAGCCCTGCCATGACTGCCACGAGCATAGAGTCGAGCCTGAATGTGAAGGCCTGCCCGGGGTCAACGCTGGAGGCGGCCTTCGCGGAAAAGAGCCAGAAGAGCTTCCACGCGGCAACCAGCGTCATCACGACCATGAAGACCATGGGCACGAGCGTGACCCAGATGTATTTTGCCTTGCCCATCTTTAAAAGAATGGTAGTGCCGACGCACAGGGCAAGAGCCGCGAGCAGCTGGTTTGCAACCCCGAACATCGGCCAGATGGTAGATACGCTCCCTGAGCTGATGAGCAGGCCCCACGCAAGGACGACTGCCGCGCTGGTGGCGACCACGCCGGGCATCCAGTCTGTCCTGCCGAGAGGCTTGTATACATGCGCCCCGAACTCCTGGAGTATGTATCGGGCGACCCTTGTCCCGGCGTCTACCGTTGTGAGGATGAAGAGCGCCTCGAACATGAGCGCGAAGTTGTACCAGTAGGGCATGAGCCCCTTCATGCCGGGCAGGGCCGTGAATATCGAGGCCATGCCGACGGCCAGAGAGACAGCCCCGCCGGGCCTTCCGGCAACATCTACGCCGACAGTGGCCGAAAGCTCCGCTATCCTCTCCGGCGCGAAGCCGATAGCGGCGAGGGCATCGGCGGAAAGCGTGGTGTTGATGGCGAAGTAGTCGCCGGGGATGAGGACGGTCGCCGCGATGATGGCAATTACCGCGACAAACCCTTCGCAGAGCATCGCTCCGAAGCCTATGGGCAGGATGTCGCTCTCGCGCTCTATCATTTTAGGGGTTGTGCCTGACGATATGAGCGAATGGAAGCCTGATATGGCCCCGCAGGCGATGGTTATGAACATGAAGGGAAAGAGCGTGCCCGGTATTATCGGGCCGCCGCCGGACGCGAATTTTGTCATGGCAGGCATCTTTATCTCAGGTGCGAGGAATATGACGCCTCCGGCAAGGATTAAAACCGTGCCGATTTTCATGTATGTCGAAAGGTAGTCTCTTGGCGCGAGCAGCAGCCAGACCGGAAGGACAGAGGCGAGAAAGCCGTAGATAGCGAGCGCCCAGATGAGGAAGTTCTTGTCATGGTTGAAAATCGGCTCAAGAAAGCTCCCCTGTATGTACCTTCCGCCGAGAACGGCCGCGATGAGCAGGGCCACGCCTATGACGCTGACTTCGCCGACCTTGCCGGGCCTGAACTTGTATAGGTACAGGCCCATGAGGAGTGCAATCGGTATGGTCGAGAAGATGGTGAACGCGCCCCAGGGGCTCTTGTAAAGGGCGTTGATGACCGCGAGCCCTAATCCAGCGAGCGCGACGATTATTATGAATAGGATGGCCAGGGCAGCAGATAAGCCAGCCACGGGGCCGACCTCGTTCCTTGCCATCTGAGCAAGCGAACAGCCGTTTCTGCGGACGGAGGCGGCAAGTATTATCATGTCGTGCACGGCCCCGCCGAAGGCCGCGCCTATGAGTATCCAGAGAAAGCCGGGCAGGTAGCCGAACTGGGCCGCGAGCACCGGGCCTATTAACGGGCCAGCCCCGGCTATGGCAGCGAAGTGGTGGCCGAAGAGCACGAGCGTGTGCGTTGGGTGGTAGTCCTTGCCGTCATTAAGCCTTATGGCAGGGGTTTTCCGGCGGTCGTCAAGGGCCAGAATCTTCGCTGCTACGAACGAGCCGTATAGCCTGTAGACGATAATAAAAAAACAGGCCGCAGACACGACCAGCCAGAGGGCGTTGACGCTCTCGGACGGGTTGATGACGCGAGTGACCACGCCGAATGATACGGCGAACAGGACCGCGAGTATTGCTATGACAATGCTGGATAGTTTCATGGAGTTTTGGGGAATATCTGTCATTGCGAGCGTGGCGAAGCAATCTCGTCTTTTGGAAATCAAGCCCTCTGAGATTGCGTCGTCGCTTCGCTCCTCGCAATGACAACAGAAAAAGTCAAAAGCCTGAAAAACATTTTAAGGTATGTTGCCGTGTGGTGTCAAGGAAGGGGAGAGGACTATGTATCGCTTAGTTCCGATGCAAGGTTTAAATTTCTTTTAGAATATTCGCTACAATATCCTGAGCAAAAATTTTGGTTATTTCATTCATCTGGTCTATTACGGTATAACTCGTGGATAAAATGCCGAAAACTGATTCTTTTTCGAAGGTCCTTTCGCCATGAACGGTATCTTTTGCTGGTTTTTGGACGGAATAAGAGATTTTTGCTTTGTAATTGAGCTTGTTTATAGGCACCTCCCATACCCTGAATTCTTCAACTTTGATTTTGATTATATAGGGGTTCGATTCAATCGATGCCATTCCAAAACAGTTCTGATCGAAACAAACATCAACTTTTTCAAAACGCTTCTTTGACCCTGAATACAACATTTCCGAAAAAATATTGCCAAACGGAATTGAAAATCTTGTGCCCTTATTGTAAACGATTGCAGTGCTTCCTGACGGTGTTACAACTGGAGTGGATACATAATTCTGAGTAAATCCGATACGCTCTGATTCTTGAATGGACCAGAGAGGACCGTTATTATCCCAAACTGTTTCCTTCAATGGTTTGCTCTCAAGAGAGCTTTCAACGAAGATCAACGCATGAACTGGGCGTGCTTCGATATGCTGTTTAAATGATACTTCGCCAACAGGCTTTCTCTTAACGGGATTAAATAGCATGCATGAAGTTAGAAAAAATAAACAAAAGAACGGTATGTATATTTTTTTCATATTTTTGAACATAACGACTCCGCAGATTTTCTATAGATTCATAGGTTGGGAGCGAAGCGTAACCCAACAATTCCTGTAATCAGTTTCGTAGGGTGGGCTGCGCCCACCAATTCTACGAAAAAACATTTTAAGGTATGTTGCTGTGTGGTGTCAAGGAAGGGGAGAGGGAGAGGGGACGCTGCTATTCAATCCAAGATGCATTAATAAACCAGAAAAAAGTCTCCTCTATGTCCGTCTAAAAATAAGTAGTGCTCTTTTTTAGAATTACCAATTTTCGCAAATGCGTCTCCATCGGTCACGAAAATATTGCTAAATTTAGAAGTCCGCCCTTTTAGATGGAATGCGATTGGATCGTTAATTTTACCCCAAAACACCCGGACATCCAATTGTGGGCCTGTTATTGCTAATTGATCATAGATATCATCATCCAATGAGATCGGTCTTGTTTTATTAAAATACCGCATTGTTATTGGTTTTTTTGATTCGAAATCACTAAAAAATTTATTTTGAAATTCTGCTTTTATACATTTAGAACAGAATTCGGCGCATAATTTCTTGCTTTCGTCCAAAGACAGAGTGATTACCTCATCCCAAAAATGCATTAATGATTTTTTCAGCAGTTCATTCTCGTTCATGTATGCTCTTTAGTTTCGTAGGTTGGGTTAGCGAAGCGTAACCCAACAAAGAACCTTTAATTATTATCCTTCAAAACCAATACAAGCCTGCCGCTGTCCTGTTGCAAACTTAATACCTCGTACTTATCTTCTGAAGAAGCGGAAAGCGCGAATTGTATGAACTCTCTGGCAAGGATGACAAGCCCTTTAGCCGTGCCGGTTAGAAAAGCGATTTTGTTGTATTCGCTCCATTCTATTTTTGCCGGTTCTGTTTCCTCTTTGTCACACGCTTCAACAACCCTGTCAATCGACTCAAGGATATTTTCCAGATACGATGTTTCGCTGCACTGGCTTGCGCCTTGCGCTTCGTTCCAGTCTATTCTAATTTTATCGTCTGTCTTATGGGCAGGCTTTTTCTTGAGGATGATTATCTCATCAGAGCCGTCCTCGAACCGCGTCGCGCATTGGTGAGAATCGTTTTCTTCAGTTCCAGATGCCACCGCGATCAACATGAGGTCTCTGGCCATGCGGACAAGGCCGTACCTGTTCCCTTCGAGGCAGCCCGCATTCGCGGCGGTATCCCAATGGAATTCAGCGTACTCTATGCTGAATACGGCCTTTTCATTTTCTACTATCGCGTACTGCTCATTGAAGCGATCGATTTTGTTTACAAGCAATTCCATCGAAGGGGAGTACATGAATATTGGTTCCTTCCGAAGAATAATGTTGGGTTACGCTACGCTAACCCAACTTACGAAAACCCCATCAAGGGAGGGGGAGATGATTAAGAGATATCCAGTTCGTCTAACGAGTGGCTTACTTCGCCTCGCCCCCGACGGTTATCTCCGGTATGCGCAGCGTCGGCTGAGCGTCCGAGACAGGCACGCCCTGGCTGTCCTTGCCGCAGGTGCCGATGGAGAAGCCCAGGTCGCTTCCTACCATGTCTATCTTCATCAATATGTCAGGGCCGTTGCCAGTGAGCGTTGCCCCGCGCACAGGCTCGCCTATCTTTCCATTTTCTATCATGTAGCCTTCCGTGACCTCAAAGACGAAATCCCCGTTCACGGTATTGACCTGTCCGCCGCCCATCTTCTTGACGAACAGGCCATTGTCGAGCGACTTTATAATGGCATCCGGGCTGTCCGTGCCTGGGGCTATGATGGTGTTCGTCATCCTCGGTATGGGCCTGTGGTGGTACGACTCCCTCCTGCCGTTGCCCGTTGACCGGGCCCCTGACTTCATGGAGTTGAGCCTGTCGCACATGTAGCTCTTCAGTATTCCGTTCTCGACCAGCACTGTCTTTTCTCCGGGTGTGCCTTCGTCGTCGAAAAAGAACGAGCCCCTTTTGTGCGGTATCGTGGCGTCGTCGATAACGGTCACGAGTTTCGAAGCGACCTGCTGGCCCATCTTCCCGGAGTAGACCGAGAGGTTTTGAAACGCGAGGTCAGCCTCAAGGCCGTGGCCGACTGCCTCGTGTATCATGGTGCCTCCGGCGTCACTTGAAAGCACGACCGGCATCTTGCCGCCAGGGGCCCTTCTGGCAGAGAGCATCATGATGGCCCTTCTGGCCGCTGTCTCCGCAATCGCTTCCGGCGGGGTGTCTTTGAAGGCCTCAAGGCCCATTATGCCGCCGATTGGCTCGTAGCCCGTCTGGATGGAGTCGCCTTCGGCAGAGACGGCATTGCACACTAACAGCAGAGCGCACCTGTCCTCTTCAACCCAGTCGCCTAACGAGTTGACCAGCGCGAGCTTCCTGAAGCCGTCGCCGTACATGACCCGCACCTGGCGGATGCGCTTGTCAAAGGCCCATGCCGTATTGTTGGCCCGGTTCACGAGCTTGACCTTGTCTTTCAGGTCTGCCTTGTGCGGCAGCTCTTTTATATCGAATCCCGGTGCCTTTTCTTTTTTAAGGAGGCCGAATGAGCCAGCTTCCTTGCCGCCCCTTACGCCTTTCGCTGCTATCCCGGCGATTTCAAGGAGGCCCTTTTCAGTGAGGTCGTTCGTGTAGGCGTAATAGGTCTTGAGGTTGGCTATGACCCTTATGCCAGCGCCCCTGTCGCGGCCCGTTATGATTTTCTCTATGCGGTTCTCTTCGGCGACTATCGAGGTGTTGGCGGTATCCTCGAAGTATATGTCAGCGTACTCGCCGCCGTGCGCAAGGGCGGCTTTGAGAATTTTGAACGGGTCAAAGCCAGTAATGAGGCTCATTGTTATCACCTGTATTTGTTTTATAGGCTGCTGAAAAACCCCATCTGCTTCGTTGTCTTCGTCGCTCGTCATTGCGGCGTACAAACAACGTACGCCTCACTCCTTGCTCCTCGACGCCTTGCATCTGTGGCTTTTTGAGCAGCCTGAAAAGAGTCGAGTTTTCAGCGTTAGAGGTTTAGACAAGATTTCTATCTCCCTCAGAATGGCACAATCGCTACGCAGTATACCAACGGCCAAGCAGATAGGTCAAGGCCCGCTCCGGCCCTTGCGGTCTTTCTTCTCCTCGAACAACTGACATCGCATTCCCGAAGTCCTGAAGACCACCGACGATGGCGTTTCTTTGGTCTTGAACCCCAGCGCCTTGCACCCTCTCGGAAAGCGCTCGTTCCATGTGATGTAGAAATGGGCGCAGTGGAGGCAGTTTATTTTTTCTTTCTCTTCAACCATAAAGTCAGCCGATGTCGTATCGGATCAACCTGTAAATATCTTCCCTCGTCATCATCCTGTCAACGAGTCCTTTTTGAGTCCCTGTGTTTTTTATTTCCGCAAGGGCTTCTTCCACGGCCTTCATGGCGGCCCTGAACGCGGTCATCGGGAACAGGACTAAAGAATAACCCAGTTCAGTGAATTCATCCAGAGTAATGAAAGGGGTTTTTCCGAACTCGGTCATGTTCGCGACAAGAGGGGCCTTGACCTGCCTTGAGAACTCCCTGAACTCTTCTTTTGTCTCGAGCGCCTCGGGGAATATCATGTCCGCGCCCGCCTCCAAGTATTGCCTGCCCCTCTTAATTGCTTCGTCAAGCCCGCCCGTTGCCCTCGCGTCTGTCCGGGCTATTATGAGAAAATCCGTTCTTGTCCGGCCCGCCCGGGTCGCCTTTATTTTATCGATGAACTCTTCTGCCGGAATAACGGCCTTGCCCGGCAAATGTCCGCACCTTTTCGGGAATTCCTGGTCTTCTATCTGGACCGCCGCTGCCCCCGCGGCCTCGAAGAGCCTAACGCTCTCTCGTACTTCTTCCGGCCCGCCGAATCCGGTGTCTATATCTACTATCGCGGGAATCCTTACCGACTTTATTATGGTAGAGGAAAGGCTCAAGACCTCTTCTCTTGAAAGTATCCCGGCGTCAGGCAGCCCGTTCGAGTTGGAAAGGCCTGCCCCTGATATGTATACAGCTTCAAACCCGGCCTTTTCCACGAGAAGGGCGGTGGCCGCGTTGAATGCCCCGGGTACTGTCACGGCTTTCTTGCCTGTGAGTTCAGATAGCTTCATATTGTGAAAAGGCGCATGAGTTCTTTTATGTCAGCCATCTTTTCCAGCTCCCATATTTTTGAGAGTATCTCGTCGGCTTTGTTTTCAGTAATGGCCCACGCTCCAAGATTTTTGAATTTTTCCTCGACCTCAAGGTCGGTCATTGGGTTCATGGGGTGGCCCTTGGGGTATATCATCTCCCCGGTTATGAGCTTGCCGGATTTGAGGCGAACCTCGACCCTGTTCGGAATCGCCGACGGGTACATCCTGTCCATGTCAGGGTCTACTTCCACCTTGATCTTTTGCGTGAATTCGAGGAGGTCCGCGTCAATCATCCTTTCTGAATATGTAGAAAGGCTCACGCTCCCGTCCAGTATGGCCGCTGCCACAAGGAACGGCAGGCTGTGGTCGGCGGTCTCCCTTGTTTTGGGCCGCCACTTTTCGGCCCCTTTGCCGATTATCTCGTAGCCCGTCTGAAAGGTCTTGACCGTTATCGATTCAACTTCAAGCGGGTCATCTATCTCAGCTCGCAGGTCGATTGCCGCGCCAATGGCGCTCTGTGAGTGGTATTCAGCGGGGTAGAACTTGATGTAGGTCTCGTCTATCTTGAAGCCTTCTCCGTCTTCGCCGCCGAAGTTCGAAGACAGCTCGATGGGGCCTGAGACGACTTTCTCAAAGCCGAACTCTCCTTCAAATATGGGGGACGGGCCGGTCATGCCGCCTTTGGCGAGGATTGCCGCGAAGACCGCGTCCTTCGAGGTGTTGGCAAAGGCGCAGCCCTTCCACATGGAAAGCTCTCCGGCCCTCGACTGCCTCAATGCCGGGGATGTAGTCCCCGCTATGTTTACGGCGTTTACTGTCTCTTCCCTTGAAAGGCCCAGGAGCATGGAAGCCGCTATAACGGAAGAAAACGCTCCGTAGGCCACATGGTCCCAGCCTTTAGCCCGCAAGCTCGCGCCGTCGCACAGCCTCAATTGTATCTCGTACGCCGCCACTATCGCGGTCAGAAACTCTTTGCCGCCGCAATCGGCGGCTTCTGCCGCGGCGAGGCAGGCGGCTATGTTGTCGGACGGGTGGGCAGGCTCTTTTGAAAGATAGGTGTCATTGTAGTCGAGAAAGCGTATAAGTACGCCGTTGGCAAAGGCGGCCGCCTCCGGCGTTGTCGTTTGGGAAGAGCCCAGTATAGTCGAGCGAAGGCCGCTATTAACAGCGGGCGCGGCTTCTCTGGCAATCCTTGCGGGAGCACTCTGGAAAGCGCCTAACATGCAGGCAAAGGCGTCTATGAGCCTTCTTTTTGCCTCGCGGGCCGTCTGTCCGGGGATGGAACCGTATTTGAGCCCCAGAGCGTAATCGACGAGCCTCTCCGCTTTTGAACCCTCAGTCATGCAGCTCCTCCAGAGTCAGCCTTTTTTCAAAGACTATAGCTTATAAGAGTTCTTCCGGCAAGCCGACTGGCTTGCAAACGCGTAATTTGGTGTATAATGAAAAATGTTTTTGAGAGCTGTCATAACGGCTCTGCTGCTCCTGTCACCCGCGATTGCCTCCGGAAGCATTCACCCTGAAAAGGATTATCAAACGCGCTGGTGCGAAGCAGCAGGAGGCGAGACCGAGTTTGTCCTGCCAGACAGGGCAAGGGTGGACTGCCTTACGCTCACCCACGCCGTTGAGGTGGACTTCGCGCCGAAATGGGCAGAGGCGATCGGGCAGGCGCTTTATTATTCCATCGCTACAGGAAAGAGCCCGGGGATACTCCTCATAATTGAAGACAGGGATGACGGGCGTTTCCTTAAAAGGCTCCTGGCAGTGACCGATATGGCAGGGATAACAGTATGGGTCACGACGCAGGACGACCTGCCCGGCCTGCCAAAGAAGAAAGCTGTCTCAATGGGGAGCGGGAATGATTCAGGTGTACAGAAAAAAGACTGAAGGAAAATTTAAGGAAAATAGCAAAGGTGGGTGAGACAGCTCTCTTCTTCTAAGGCCCGGGCAAAAATGCCGCCCGGGCCAGGCAGGTTTTGTGGAATTTTTTACGATATCTCGACGGTTATCTTTCTGGGCTGTTCTTCAACTACCTTGGGCAGCTGAACGGAAAGCACGCCGTCTTTCAATGTGGCTTTTATACCGTCCTGCTTTATCTTGAAGGGGATATTGAGCGACCTGGCGAAGTACCGGTAGTTCCTCTCGGAGTAGGTATAGTTTCCTTCCTTCTGTCCGGCCTCTTCCTTCACCTCTCCCTTTATAGTGAGCGTCCCGTCCTGAAGGGAGATGTCGATGTCGTCCTTTGCCACTCCAGGCATCTCGGCCCGGACGACTATCTCATCGGTCCTGTCTATTATATCGATAGCCGGGCTTACGGTTGCCTGCTCCGGGCCTGTGGCTTGCCTCTTCCACGGCGCGGCCTCGGGCTTTCTGGAAGGGAAGAGGTCCTCCCATATCCTGTCCATCTCTTTTCTCATGGACTCCAGTTCCTTTAACGGGTTCCATTTGTCGAGCGGCATTGGATTGTTCCTCCTTAAGTTCGTGTGTGGCTGCCTCTAAAAATCGCTCTTTTTCCTGACCTCTGCGTCAGGGCGTAAATATAAAATGCTCACATATTTCATATATGCTGCGCTTTTTATTTCCGCTCTTCCTTGACTTCAGAAAAAGTATCTGATTTTTATAGGCAGCCTGGACTACTTAAAGGATAGGGACGGGGCTACGCCGTGTCAAGTATTGGAAAGGTTGTTTTTCAGCGGGCAACTAAAAGGGAGACAATCTGGAGGATGCCGGTCGCCAAGTGGGCGAGGATGATGGATTTTATGGCTGGCACCAGCGAGGGGCCGCCATCCGGGTTTTTTATGATTGAAAACGCGCAATAGAAGGCAGGTATGGCGGCAAGAAGGGCGATGAGCGATAGTGTCGGCATAAAGCCTGTCAGGGTAGTGACTATTACGCTGGCAAAGGCGAAAAACACGACAGCGAGCAGGGCGTACGCGCCTTTTGCTTTGCCGAGGCGCACAATGAGGTTTCTTTTTCCTGCGAGTCTGTCAGATTCGAAATCAGGGAACTCGTTTACCATGAGGAGCGCCGCTATGAGAAATGAGAGCGGCAACGAGGCGAATGCCGCCTCGATGCTGAACTCTTTTGTCTGTACCACGCAAGAGCCCACGACCGTCAGGAGGCCGAAGTTCACGGCGACGGTAGCTTCGCCTAAGCCCCTTCCCGCAAGAAATAGGGGAGGGGCCGAGTAGAAGTACCCGGAAAGGAACCCAAGGAAGCCAATTACGAGGATAAGAGGGGTAGCGGCCCAGGCGAGATAAAGTCCGGCAAAGGTCCCGGCCGCTACGCACCCGGCCCCGAGAAACAGGGTCTCTTTTGGGGTAAGAAGGCCGTTCTGAATGAATCTGCTTCCGCCCGCAAAGGGCGTGAGCGGGGCCTTGTTAAGAGCGTCGGCACCGTTCTTGAAGTCGTAGTAGTCGTTGAGGACATTCATGCCCGCGTGGTAGCACAGGGCCGCGAAAAGGGATACCGCGAAGAAAATAAGGCTGAATACGCCTGAGGTGCGCCAGGCTATGGCGGCCCCGAGCCCTACCGGTACGGCTATGGCCGGGAGGAACTGGGGCCTTGTTGCAAGGAAAAGGGTTTTGAGCCTAGCCATTGCCTCCCATTAACATCGTAAGAGCGATAACAACGAACGACACATAAAGCACCCCATTCACTATGAAAGGCCACGGCGTTATCTTCTTGACCCTCATCGCGATAAAGTAGAGCCACAGGCCAGCTATGATGGTTATGACGCTGCTCGCCAGCACTGTCAGGTTCAATGTCCAGGGCGTAAGGAATATGCCGATTGCCGGAAGGAGGCTGCCCTGGAAGACCATAGCGCCAGTGATGTTGCCTACGGCCATCGTGTCCTTGCCCTTCCTTATCCAGAGGATGCTGTTGACCTTCTCCGGAAGCTCGGTGGCAATGGGCACTATGAGAAGTGACAGGGCTATGACCGGTATGTGGAGTATCTCCGCGAGGTGCTCTACCCCGCCCACGAAGCCCTTCGCGCCGACGATTATGAGGCTGAGGCCCACAAGGAGCTGCAGGACGACTATGCCCATGTGGTCTTTCAATATTTTCCCGAGATAAAGTCCTTTGCTTTCCTCTGTGGCGTGCCCGTCCTTTACAAGGGCCGCGCTCGCCTTTACCGTCTCAAGGACATAGTAGAAGTAAGTGAGGACGAGCACGAGCGCCACGAAGACCCTCACGAGCCTGTACTCCTGCGGCGTGAAGGCCACGAGGAAGGCGAGGGTAAAGGCAAACAGGAAGAACTCGATGTCGCGCCTGAAGCCCCCTCTTTCAGTTGTGAGGGTGTCTCTTTTCCTTGAGCCCTTGAACTTCCACATGGAAAAGCCGACGAGGAACATCGCGAGGGTCGCGAGCATGAACGGCGCGCCAAGAATCGCTCCGACGCCGACCTCTTCGCTGACTTGCGCCGAGCTGCCGCCGAATATGGCCACGAGCGGCACCATGGTCTCGGGAAGGGCCGTGCCAACGGCCGCGAAAATGCTTCCGGTCACGCCCTCCGAGAACTTGAGCTTCGCCCCGAGCGATTCGATGGCGTTTGTGAATATCTCCGCGGCTGCGATGATGACGACCAGCCAGAACAGGAGAATCAGGATCTCGTAAGTCACTTTTAAGCCTCCTCTATTCCCTGGGGCCGTTTTGGCCGCATGAGCTCGGCCCTCTCTCCCCTGAAGAAAAGGAGGAGGACCATGCCCGCGACCAGCACGATGGAGCCTGCGATTATAAAGCCTATCCCGGGGTCCTTGTTGATTATGAAAATGACATAAGGGGTGAAAACATAAT
>MGPK01000045.1:19289-28942 GCA_001795535.1 Deltaproteobacteria bacterium GWA2_54_12 | reverse complement strand
GCCGAGCCTGAACTCGGCGCCGTCAGGGGCCTGAAAAGAGCCTTCGAGCTCTACGCTCGCAATCAGCCCGTCTATATCAATGACCAGCCCGGAAGGGCTGCTTCCCTGGTCGAAATGGTAGAAGGCTATGCCCTTGTGTATAAGCGGGGAGTTCATGCCTATGTCCCCCTGGGCCACATTCTCTCCCTTGGCGTCGAGCAGTGTGACCGTCGTCTTCAACGAGTCGAGCTCGCCCGAGGGCAGTACGATCATCTCTGACTTGTCGAGCCGGAGGAAAATGCCTTCCGCGTGTGGCACGGGAATCGAGTCGCCTTCGAAGACGACATTCCCGTAGCTCCTGAAGCCCCAGGCGCTCCCGGCGAGATGGCCCAGAAGCGCTATGAGGAAACCTATGTGCACGATGTGGGGGAACAGGGCCGCCCAGGGCTTTCTGTTTTTGAAAACCGCGTAGACTTTGTCAGCGGTGCAGACAAAAGCGTTCACGCCAAAAAGGGCCGTAAGGACGATAAGCGCCCAGACCCATGCCGTTAAACTCAGGTATTTCGCGCCGAAGGAGGCGAGGAAGGGCAGCAGCACCTCCTGGTCAAAAGCCCTGAAAAACTGGGGGTAGCGCATGGACAGTATTGAGCCCCATGCGGCAACGGCCGAGATGAGCGCCGCGAGGATTACGGTCAGATATACTGAAGAGAAAAAGCGCCAGACACTTTTCATCTATTGCTGCCTGAACCACCTGATGATGTTCTCGGCAAGCCGTCTGTTGTCGGCCTGTCCTATGAACTTGTTGGCGAAAGGCGCGTCGTCGGCCACTACGACTACCTTGCCTTTGCCGAATTCGGTTACTGCCACTATGCCGAACTCCTGCTGGGGCTCGCCCTTGTCGAACTTCCTGTTTCTGTCCATGTCGGCCCACGCCCTGCCTGTGGTGGCGGCGACGGTCATGGCGGGTTCATTGGTCATCAGCCCCCAGGTGCCGTACACTGCTATTTTTTCCAGGCCGGAGGTGACTGGGTGCGGCCCGAAGTTAGTTACAAGGAAGTCCTGCGGCTTGTTGTCGATAAGATCGGTCGTCTCGGCCAGAGTGAAATTGGAGACTATTATCCCGAACGAGTTTGTGAGCTGCGCTACCGCCGGTGATATATGGAGCAGCACCAGCAGGTTGCCGCCCTTTTTCACGAACGATTCGAGGGCCGATATCTCTTCGGAACTAAAGGGGTGCACAGGCCCGGCTATGATGTATGTTTTTATTCTGGCAAGCCTGGCCGGAGTCACAGGCTCCTTGTTTATGCCGACCTCTTCGCCGGATTGCTTCAGGGCGTCGTGGAATGCCGTATAATTGAGCGGGCCTTCCTTCACGGGAGAGAATATCTCCGAGTGGGAGAGGTCAAAAAGAGTCGTCGGGGCCTGGGCCTTCATGGCCGGTTTTTTAGCGGCCTCTCTGGGCACGGACTTGTCGGCCATCGAGGCTCCGCAAAAACCAGCGAACACAAACGCAGCCGTCACTATCGTGGTGAGGATCGTTTTTTTCATAATGGGATAGACTTCCTTTTTCAAGCGTTTTTGGCAAATAAAGGCTTCATCAGGATATCCGCTGGGGCATATCCGTGTCAAGGATTAAGAGGCAAGGGGGCTGTCCGCTCATTTGTTCTTGATTTTATGGATAACTACTGGATAAACTGAAGACATGTATGAACTGACTGTCATCGCTAATTTTTCATCGGCCCACTGCATAAGGGGCTACGAAGGGGCCTGCGAAAACCTGCACGGCCACAACTGGAAGGTGGAGGTAACGGTGCGCGCCAAAGGGCTCGACCACCTCGGCATGGTAATGGACTTCAAGGCCATAAAGACCCGCACGCGCGAGGTCGTAGACCGGCTCGACCACAGGTACCTGAACGAGGTAAAGCCTTTTGACACCGTGAACGCCACCGCCGAGAACATCGCCATGTATATTTACAGGGAGCTTGCCGCTTCCATAGGCTCCGGCGTGTCCGTAGCGCGCGTCAAGGTCTGGGAGTCTGATACCGCGGCGGCGGCATATTTCGAGGAGGGGGACTGAGGGTGCCAAAAAAAGAGCTCAGGGATGTGCAGGCCGAACCGGATTTCAGGCACATAGCCATTGACAAGGTCGGCGTAAAGGACATCCGCTACCCCATAGTGGTGCTGGACAAGAAGAACAAATTCCAGCACACTGTCGCGTCCATCAACATGTATGTGGACTTGCCGCACCAGTTCAAGGGCACGCACATGTCCAGGTTCGTGGAGATACTCAACGAGCACAGGGGCGAGGTGACGGTCAAAAACTTCCCCCAGATACTCGAGAAGATGAAAGCCAGGTTCAACGCCACGACGGCCCACCTCGAGGTGGAGTTCCCGTACTTCGTGGAAAAGACCGCGCCTGTTTCCAAGTCAAAGGGGCTGATGGAGTACAGGTGCAGGTACCTGGGGATGCTCGGCGAGACGCGGGATTTCTTGCTCGAGGTGACGGTGCCGGTCTCGACGCTCTGCCCGTGCTCCAAGGAGATAAGCGAGCGCGGGGCCCACAACCAGAGGGGCATCGTGAAGGTCGGCGTCAGGTTTACGGGCTTTGTCTGGATAGAAGAGATAATAGGCGCGATCGAGAAGTCGGCCTCAAGCCCGGTGTACTCGCTGCTGAAGAGGGTAGACGAGAAGTTCGTGACAGAACAGGCCTACGACAATCCAATGTTTGTCGAGGATGTCGTTCGGGAAGTGGCGATAAACCTGGGTAAGATAAAAAAGATAAAGTGGTGCCGGGTAGAGGCGGAGAACTGGGAATCCATTCACAATCATAGCGCATATGCTTTTATCGAAAGGGCTCTCTGACGGTTGCTGAAAAAGGCCCATCTGCTTTGTCGTCATCGAAGCTCCGTAATTGCGGCGTACAAACAAAGTACGCCTCATTCCTCGCTTCTCGTCTCCTCGCATCTGGACCTTTTTGAGCAACCTTTTGCCGATTCGTGGAGCGCTCTGACAGATCTCTGCCAGTCATTGCGATGAGCGTCGCAACTAAGCAATCTCTGAGAAATGCATCACCTGAAAGTTTGCTGAAAAGTCTGAGTTGCGCGGTTTGATGGGAGTACAGCGAGAGAGCTCGGGCCTCTGTGTCAGCCCTTGTAGAGCACTTCTTTAACCTTAAGCTTCAATTCTTCCACCCAGAACGGGTTACCCTTCTGAATAAAGCCCTTCACATTCAGCTCGAACCACTTCGGGTCGAGCACAAGGTCATCTATGATGTCCTTGCCTGTCGTTATTATGGCAGGGGCGCTCACGCCTGATTCCCTGAGCTTTACGAGAAGATCTTCGCCGTCGAGGAGCGATTCCGCGTCGGCAGGGTTCTTCAGATACAGGTCTGTTACTATGAGGTGTACCTTCTGCCTCATAGCCCTAATGGCCTCTGTGGAACTCTTGACGGGTATTATGGCGAAACCGAGCTCAGTGAGGCTGTTTTCGACCATATCCCTTGAAAGGCGGTCGTCTTCGATTACGAGGATTGTCTCAACGCCGGGGGCCTGGGCAACATCCCTTACAGGGGCGAACCTCGGGGCCTCCTGGGGAGCCGCGGCATTGACAGGAGGAGGGGGGACAGGGACGCTTACAGCCTGCCTTTCTTCCCTGCGTGGAGCCTCTGCCGCTTTCTGGGCCGCAGCCTTTTTAGCAAGCTCGGAAAGAGGCGTTACCTCGAAGGCCGAACCCGTCCATACAAGGAAGAATTTGGCGCCGCATTTGACGCAGCTTATCCGTGAGCCCTTCTCCCACTCGCCAAGCCGCTCCGCGGGTATCCAGAGCCTGAACGCGCCACTGCATTCAGAGCAGGTTATCTCTACCGGCTCTTTAGTAGTGGCTGCTGCTTTTTTTTCCTGAAGTTCAGGCATTTATCCCTTAAGTACATAATAAGGCGCGAATTTCCCAGAATACGGACAGTTTAACTTAAATCGCCGGCGGGTGTCAACGGTTCTCCTACCTCGCTTCTATCCTTCCCTGTATGCCGGCGACCCTGCCGAGCCCGAGGAGGTCGAAAGTAAGATAGATTATCCTCTCCTCGAGCCTTTCCGTGTAGGTAAGGGTCGAAGTCCAGCACTGGTGAAAGTACTCCACGCCGTAAGCGGTTTCAAGGGACCTGTTCTCGTCAAATGAAAACCTTTTCAGATAAGTCAGATCCAGTCCCTTTGAAAGGCGCGTCCTCAGGGCCGCCTCAAGATAATTCGCCCCTTCCCTGACGAACCTGTGGGTGACATTCAGGCTGTCGCCCCTTTTGTCAAAGGCCGAAACCGCCAGGTCGTACAAGTTGAACCTGTTCTCGTATACATCGAAGCTTCCTTTTGCCGTGCCCCAGACCCATTCGGAGGGCCGCAATATCACTTCGCCGGTTATATCTGAAAAAGGCCTTCTCTCGTCAGTTGGAGACAGAAGCTCTCTTTGCGCCTCGTGTATGTTGTAGGACTGTCTGAGGTCGAGGTACAGGTAGTCGAAGTAGCTTGCCTCGGCGCCTTCCACGAGCTTTCCGGTGAGCGTCGAGTTGATGGAGTAGGTCAGGCTGTTCTGGGCGGCTATCCTGTCCAGCGCGTCAAACTCCGGCAGGCCGGACTGATCGACTTCCGGTATGTATGTGTACCTGAGGCCCGGTCGGAAGGTATGCCTCAAGGCTTTGACCCTGGGCATGTCCACGCCGTAGACCCTGACGAAGGTGGTCGTGAGGTCGGCCGTAGCGTCGTAGATGAACCTTTCGAACCATGCCCCGTCCGGGTGGTTGTCCACGAGCCAGTATGTCGCCCTGGCGCCGATGGAGGGGGTGAAGTCGAACCAGCCCCCCGGGCTCATCGGCAGGGAGACCCTGGGGTGCGCGTCTATCCTCTGCCCTTTTACGCCCTCTTTCCTCCAGAAGTTTACGAAGTTAGATTCGCTCGAGATGTAAAAAGGCGCCCCGAAGATTTTTTTCTCCGTGTTCGTGAATGTCACCTCCGGGAGCCTCTGGAGCGTAGTTGCGTCTTCGAGGTCGAGAAGGTTGTTGAAGAACCTGAACTGGCCCACGAGACTGAACACCGACCAGCTTTTGCTTGCCGATACATTGCTTTCTATCGATTCGAGCGACCTTTCGTTTGAGCCCTTTCCGAAGTCGATGAAGTACTCGTCGTCGCTCACGAGGTCTATGTCAGCCCTGAGCTTGACGCCGCCTGACAACACTTCCTGGTGCTGGTACTTGAGCCGCCACCTGTTGTTGTCGGCGTCTACGGGCCTGGACAGGTTCGACAGGTCGTCCCTGAACTCCCTTACCCTGTCGATGTTATTTTCCTGATACTGGTAGAACGATATCTGCCCGTAGCTCTGCCGCGTCCTGATGTACCTGTATTCAATACCCTTGCCGAGCCCCCTCTGGGTCTCGATGTCCAGGTAAAAAGTGGCGTCTGTGTTTCCTGATATGGCCCAGAAAAAGGAGTTGTCGAGCACGAAGCCGCGAAGCCGCGAGTACCCGGGCTTTGGCTGGAGAAAGCCCGTCTGCCTGTCCCTTTTGATTGGTATGGATATGTAAGGGGAGTACATGACAGGCACGCCTTTTATGTAGAACCGGGCGTTCCATCCGGTAAGGAAGTCGCCGACGACGACCTTTGCCGACGAAGCTTCAAAGCTCCATGCAGGGGAGGCCTCCGGAGGGCAGTCGCAGGTGGTATAGGTCAACTTAGCGGCCTTGTACGATTCAGGGCCGGTCTTTTCAAAGGTATCGGCCGTGAGGTGGATGTTGTCGTCGCGATAGAAAAGCCTGCCGTTGGCGAGGACGGCGGTCTTGTTCTTCAGGTTGAACTGGAGGCTTTCGCCGGTGAGGGTGCTCCCGCCCTCGTCGACGACATTGATGCCGCCGGAAGCGGTCGCAACCCCGGCGGCCATGTCCAGTATTGCAGAAGCGGCCTTGAGGACTATTCCTGGCTGGGATATCTCCACATTGCCGGAGGCATGATATGTGTCGGTTGACCTGTCATAGATGATCTTATCGGCGTTGACTTCAACCGGCGCTTCCTGGGTAAACAGGTCGCCGGTCGGGGCTTCAGGCCGAGCCTCAACCGTAAAGGACAGGAAGGCCGAGAGGAAAAAAAGTATAAGGAAGAGTTTCCTTGAGGGCATTTTAAACGGTTTCCGAGTGTTTGGGCTTAGGGGATTAGCCTGAAAAATTAGCACACAAGGGGCTTATTTACAAGGTAAAGCTATCTTCCGCAAGCGCCCTCAAGAGGTACTCGCGCGCTTCTCCGACCGTGAAAAGCGACCCTGAAACGCATACGCAGTCCGTGGGTGAAGCCAGGGAAAGCGCCTTTTTGCAGGCGTCTTTTACCGCTTCCACTCCGGCAACCGGCTTGCCGTACCTGGATGCGGCCTGCATGAGGACAGGAAGAGTTGCCGAGCGCTCTCCTTTGGGCTTTGTGGCGATGACGAGGTCAGAGGCAGGGACGAGTTCTTTCAGGATGCCGTCCATGTCCTTATCTGACATGATGCCTATGACGAGTATGAGGCGTTTTTTCTTCAGGCTGGAAAGGGCGTTTTTCAACGAGGCCGCACCATTGGGGTTGTGCGCTCCGTCCAGGACGACGAGCGGCCTTCTGGACAATATCTCGAACCTGCCCGGCCAGCAGGCCTCTTTCAGGCCTTTGCGTATGGCCTGAGCGGTGATATGTACGCCCTTGGCCCTGAGAACCTCGATTGCCGCAAGGGCAAGGGCGGCGTTTCCCACCTGGTGGCCGCCGTTGAGTCCGAGTTTCAGGCCCGTAAGCCCGCTTGAAAGGCCCGAGTAGCTGAAAGAGGCGCATTCGCCTTCAGCGTGAAAGTCCTGTCCCATGACATACACGGCGGAAGAGGCTTTTTTGGCGGTTGCTTTTATTACTGAAAGCGCTGTCCTTTGCGCCGCGCCGGTTATGACAGGCACCCCGGGCTTTATTATGCCCGCTTTTTCGCCTGCGATTTCTTTTATAGCAGAGCCAAGCCAGGCCGTATGGTCGAGGGCTATGTTCGTTATGACCGATACCATCGGAGCGGCGAGGTTTGTTGCGTCAAGCCTTCCTCCCATGCCTGTCTCGACCACGGCGAATTCTACCTTCTTTTTCCTGAAATGCAAAAAAGCCATCGCTGTCGTGAACTCGAAAAATGTAATAGTCCCGGAAACGCCTGCCTTTTTGGAGGCCGCCTTTACTTCACGGGCGGCTTCGATAAGTTCTTTTTCGGAAATAGTTTTTCCGGAGACGCTTATTCTTTCGTTGAATTTTACGAGGTGAGGGGAGGTATACAGGCCTGTCCTGAACCCGGCATCAATGAGGACGGAAGCGGCCATGGAGCAGACCGAGCCTTTGCCGTTTGTCCCGGCGACATGTATCGACCTGAACGAGCCCTGCGGGTTGCCGAGTACTGAAAGCAGGGCACGGATGCGCTCAAGGCCAGGTTTTATGCCGTGCCTTTCGAGGCCGTACAGGTAATCGATGATGCCCTTGCCTGATGGCATTACTTCGCGCGGGTCAGCATGGAAAGGAGCCTTGAAAGCGTTTCTTTCATGAGTTTCCTTTCCACTATCATGTCTACCATCCCGTGTTCGAGGAGGTACTCGGCCCTCTGGAAGCCTTCAGGGAGCTTTTGCCTTATTGTCTCCGCTATGACCCTGGGGCCGGCAAAGCCGATAAGCGCCCTGGGCTCGGCTATTATGACATCACCCAGCATGGCGAAGCTCGCGGAGACGCCGCCCATCGTGGGGTCGGTGAGGACAGATATGTACGGGAGGCCCGCTTCGCGCAGCTTTGCGAGGGCCGCGGATGTCTTTGCCATCTGCATGAGCGAGAGTATCGACTCCTGCATCCTGGCGCCTCCTGAAGAGGAAAAAATTATCATGGCGCATTTGGCGTTTATGGCGCGCTCTATGGCGCGGGTAATTTTTTCGCCCACGACCGAACCCATGGACCCGCCCATGAACGAGAACTCGAATACCGCGGCAGAGGCCCTCTGGCCATTGATCTCGCCTTCTCCGGTTATCATGGCGTCACGCAGGCCGGTTTCCTTCTGCGAGGACTTCAGCCTGTCCTTGTACCTCTTGAGGTCCTTGAAGTCGAGCGCGTCAATGGGCTCTATCTTCTCGTCGGTCTCTATGAAGGTCCCCTCGTCGAAGGTGATGTTTATGCGGCTCCTCGCGGATATGCGGAAGTGGTAGTTGCACTTGGGGCAGACATCGAGGTTCCGCTCGACTTCTTTTTTGTAGATTATCTCACCGCAGTGCTCACATTTGACCCAGAGGCCGAACGGCACTTTGACGCTCTTGCCTTCAGCGGCCTCGCCGTTTGTAAAAAGGTCTTTCTTGAACCAGATCATAAATTCCTCGCGCTCGCCGCCCTGCCGGAAGAGCGCTGGCGGGCCGTGCGGTCAATGTCGCCTTTTTTGAATGCCTTCATGAATGCGTCAACTACTTTTATGTCAAACTGCCTGCCCGCGCATCTCTTTATCTCGCTCAAGGCGTCCTTTGGCGGCAGGCCTTTCCTGTACGGCCTGGTGCTGGTCATGGCGTCGTATGCGTCGGCCACCGAGATGATGCGGGCCGTAAGCGGGATTGCCTCGTCCTTGAGCCCGGCCGGGTAGCCGAGCCCGTCCACCCTCTCGTGGTGGTGGAGCATCCCCGGCATGATATCTTTCAAGTGGGGGATGTGTTTTAAAATCTCGGCCCCGAATTGCGGGTGCATGCGCATGGACGCCGTCTCGTCAGCGTCGAACGGGGCTTCTTTTCGCAATATCCTGTCCTCGACGCCGATTTTACCGATGTCGTGGAGCACGGCCGAAAGCCTCAAGACCTCGATATCTTCATCGCCCATCTTGAGTTGGCGCGCTATAGCCATGCAGTATTCCAGCACCCTTTTCGTATGTCCGCCGGTGTACGGGTCCCTTTTTTCTATGGCCTCGGCAAGCGCGCTTGAAGTCGCGTAAAAAGCGTCTTTTATCTCTTCGTAGAGCCGGGCGTTGTCCAGGGCTATGGCGGCCTGGTTGGAAAAGAGCTGGAACAGGCCCAGGTCATCGGCCGTAAACTCGCCGCCTATCCTGTTAATTGCCTGCAGCACCCCTATTACCTGCCCCTTGATGACGACCGGCACGCAGACCATGTTCCTTGTCCTGAACTTGCTGCGCTTGTCAAAGCTGCCCTGGAACCGCTTGTCCTTTGTGACATCCGGGATGACGACAGGCTCGCGGTGTTTGGCTACCCATCCGGCAATGCCTTCCCCGACCTTCAGCCGCACTTCCTTGAGCTTCTTGCCCTTTTCTCCGAGGGCCACTTCAAAGTAAAGCTCTCCGCGCTCCCTGTCAAGGAGAAGAAGAGAGCCTGTCTCGGCGCGCATAAGCCTTGTGATGGCTTCCATCGCCCTGTGGCGCACCACATTATGGTCGAGCGATGAGATGAGAAGGGCTCCGACATTGTTGAGCGTGGAGAGCTGGCTTATCCTGCTGTCGAGGGAGGCGATAAGCTCCGCCCGTTCCATTATTATGTTCAGGTGGTTCGTTAAAGAGCTAAGGACCTTCAGGTCGGATTCAGTAAACGGCTCGCGCCCCTGACCTGAAGCCGTGATCACTCCGCTGACCCTCTTTTCTTTCACCAGCGGCACCGCAAGCGCGCTCCCGGCTCCGCCGTC
>MGPK01000045.1:0-19276 GCA_001795535.1 Deltaproteobacteria bacterium GWA2_54_12 | reverse complement strand
CGGCCAGTGCCATTGCGCATGCGGGGTTTTCCGGATTTCACGGCCAACGAGGCAAGGGCTTTGTCCTTGAGCCCGTCCTGC
This sequence comes from Deltaproteobacteria bacterium GWA2_54_12, assembly GCA_001795535.1. GTDB lineage: Bacteria > Desulfobacterota > GWC2-55-46 > GWC2-55-46 > GWC2-55-46 > GWA2-54-12. The sequence continues at coordinate 19,195 of MGPK01000045.1, read as the reverse complement.
CCTTTTACGGCGTCAGGAGTAAGGCAGCCGTTCTCGTCAACCCAATAAAGCGCGCCAGAAGCCGCGTCAACTGCCTTGAGGGCGAATTCCAGAAGACGGTTCAAAAGGGCCGAGCGGGACGCACCTTTTACGGCAAGCCCGCCCATATCCCTGTATGCCTCGACCTCAATCTCCATGATACGGAGCTTTTTTCTCAGGAGGTCTATCTGGGCTGACTGGTCGCTGGTCTTCATAAAGTTTTCCCGTGAGCCTTAAATCCCGCGCTTTATCCCCGACACAAAAGAGCCAAGCTCTTTTATGAGATTCGGTCCCTTGTTCTTCGAGATGATGCTGACTATGGCGCTGCCGACAACCGCGGCGTCCGCGCTCCTGCATACTTCTTTTGCCTGCGCCGGGGTCGATATGCCGAAGCCGACTCCCAGCGGCAGGTCCGTGTGCTTTCTTACGCGCTTGACATACTTGTGTATGTCGGAAGAGACGGCCGCTCTCGCGCCGGTGACTCCGGTGACGCTCACGAAGTAGATGAAGCCCGAAGCCTTTGACGCAACAAGGCTCATCCTGCCCTCGTCGCTCGTGGGCGTAAGAAGGAATATGAGGTCAACGCCGTTCTTGTCGAGCTCACTCTTGATCTCGTCAGACTCCTCTGGCGGCAGGTCTACTATGAGTACGCCGTCCGCACCGGCCTGGGCAGCGGCTTTCGCGAACTTCTTGAGGCCGTAATTGAATATCGGGTTGTAGTACCCGAACAGGACCAGCGGTATCTGGCTTTCTTTTCGCACTTCTTCGACGAGTTTCAGGACATCAGTGAGGTGGACCCCGCCCTTCACGGCCCTTTCATACGAGGCCTGTATGGTCGGCCCGTCCGCCATCGGGTCTGAAAAGGGGATGCCGAGCTCTATCATGTCGGCGCCGGAGTGCTCAAGTTCCCTGATTATCTTTTTCGTCGTCCCGATATCCGGGTCTCCGGCCGTGATAAAGGCTATGAAGCCTTTTTTCTTTTCAGCTTTGAGCTTTTCAAATAATTGGGTGATCCTGTTCTTCTCAGTCTTTTTTGTCATTTAGAGGGCCGCCTACAGTTCGAAGTTAAAGGCCTTGGAAACGGTGTTGAGGTCTTTGTCTCCCCTGCCGGAGAGGCAAACTATGATGTTCTCGCCCTTTTTCATCTTGCTTGCCGCCTTCAAGGCATAGGCGACGGCGTGCGAGCTTTCAAGGGCCGGTATTATGCCCTCGGAAAGCGTGAGAGCCTGAAAGCCCTCAAGGGCTTCTTTATCCGTAATGGTAGTGTAATCGACCCTTCCGGTGTCGTTGAGCCACGCGTGCTCAGGGCCGACGCCCGGGTAGTCGAGACCGGCTGATATGGAATGGGTGTCTATAATCTGACCGAACTCGTCCTGAAGGAGATAGGTCTTGTTGCCGTGGAGCACTCCGACCCTGCCGCCGCTGATCGAGGCTGCGTGCTTGCCGGTCTTGAGGCCGTAACCTCCAGCCTCGACGCCCGTCATCTTTACCTTCTTGTCTTCGAGGAACGGGTGGAAAAGGCCCATGGCGTTGCTGCCGCCGCCGACGCAGGCTATGAGAAGGCTGGGGAGTTTGCCGGTTATCTTTATGGCCTGCTTCCTGGCTTCCTGGCCGATGACCGACTGGAAATCCCTGACCATCATGGGGTAGGGGTGGGGCCCGGCAACCGTCCCGATTATGTAAAAAGTGTTGTATACATTCGTGACCCAGTCCCGAAGGGCCTCGTTCATCGCGTCCTTGAGCGTCTTGCTGCCCGATGTCACTGGCACGACTTTCGCTCCCAGGAGCTTCATCCTGAAGACATTGGGCATCTGGCGCTTTATGTCGTCCTCACCCATGTATACTTCGCACTCGAGGCCGAACATGGCGGCAACCGTTGCCGTTGCCACGCCGTGCTGGCCCGCGCCGGTTTCAGCTATGACCCTTTTCTTGCCCATCCTCTTGGCAAGGAGTATCTGGCCTATGGTGTTGTTTATCTTATGCGCGCCGGTATGGCAGAGGTCTTCCCTCTTGAGGAATATGTTTGCCCCGCCGGCTTTTTTCGTGAGCCTCTCCGCGTGGTACAGCGGGGTCGGCCTGCCGACATACTCGCTGAGGTAGTAGGCAAGCTCCTTTTTGAAATCCGGGTCTTTCTTCCACTTGAGGTACGCTTCCTCGAGCTCCATCACGGCGGGCATCAAAGTCTCTGATATGTACCTGCCGCCGTATATCCCGAAATGTCCCAGCTTGTCTGGCGTCTTTGGCTTTGTCATCTTGTCCTTACCTGCTCAAAGAATTTTCTCAATTTGTCGTGGTCTTTCCTGCCGGGCCTTAATTCCACTCCGGAGCTTACATCCACGGCGTAGGGATGGACCTTGTCTATGGCCTCTCTTACATTCTCGGGGGTAAGCCCTCCCGAGAGTATCACGCGCCCTGTAGCGGCGGCCTCCGATGCTATCTCCCAGTCAAAAGTCTCGCCGGTGCCTCCGGGAACGCCTTCCCTGTAGGTGTCGAGCAGTATCGCCGAGACCGTGAACGACCTGAGCTTGTTGAGGACAGAGGCGTCCTTGACCCTCAGGGCTTTTATCGTGCGAAGCCCGACAGCCGCGCAGTACTCGGGCGTCTCGTCACCGTGGAGCTGGATGCAGCCTACCCCGGCCGCCTTGGCTATGTCCACGACCTTTGCCGGCGGTTCGTTCACGAATACGCCGACGGTTGCCACGAAGGGCGGCAGCTCCCTTATGATGAAGGCCGCGGCCCCCGGGTTTATATACCTCGGGCTCTTCTCGTAAAAGACGAAGCCGATGGCGTCCGCGCCAAGCTCGGCCGCCACGAGCGCGTCCTCAAGGTTTGTTACGCCACATATCTTGATCCGGACTTGGTTTTTCACCCCTTAATTCCTTTAACTTCTTTCTGAAGTTCTCTTCTCTCATCAGGGCTTCGCCTATGAGGAAGGCTTCAACGCCCCATTCCCTGAGCTTCAGGATGTCCTCGTGGGTGTTGATGCCGCTCTCAGACACGAGCACCCTGTCTTTCGGGACATACGGCGCGAGGCGTATCGTCGTGTTTATGTCAGTCTTGAAGGTCTTCAGGTCCCTGTTGTTCACGCCGATTATCCTGGCCCCGGCGTCCAGTGCTATCTCCATTTCCGCTTCGTCATGGACCTCGACGATGGCGGACATGCCGAGCTGATATGTAAGGTTGAGGAGCTCTTTGAGCCTGTCCTTGCCGAGCACGGCCACGATGAGGAGCAGGGCGTCGGCCCCGGCGACCCTTGATTCATAAATCTGGTAGTCGTCGAAGATGAAGTCTTTTCTGAGGAGCGGTATCCTCATATTCCATCTGAGGCCCGAGAGGTACTCGAGCTTCCCCATGAAGTACTTCTCTTCGGTGATTATCGATATGGCGGCCGCGCCTGCCTCGTAGTAGCCTCTGGCTATCTCCGCCGGGACGAAGTATTCCCTTATCATGCCTTTTGACGGGGAGGCCCTCTTCACCTCGGCTATTATCCTTATCCTGTCCTTTTTGCCGTCCCCGTAGGAGATGGCGGCCTCGAAATCCCTGGCCGGAGGGAATGTGATGAGCCGCTCCTTCAAACCTTCGAGCGGGTATTCCTCTTTCGCTATCTCAAGCGACTGCTTTTTGCTTTCGATTATCTCGTCAAGTATCATCTGTTTGTTATTTCCTTCAAGCGTTCCAGCCTGGCAAGAGCCTCGCCGGAATCAATTGCGCCATGCGCTATGGCGATGCCTTCTTCGATTTTTGACGCAAGCCCTCCGGCGGTTATCGCGGCGGCAGCGTTGAGTATGACTATATCTCTGGCAGGGCCCTTTTTCCCTTCGAGCACGCCCATGATTATCCCTGCGTTCTCATCCGGCCCGCCGCCCAGCAGGTCTTGAGGCGAGCACCTGTTGAAGCCGAAGTCTTCGGGACGGATGTGGTATGTTCTGATGGAACCGGCGTTGAGTTCTGTGACCCTGGTCTCATCGGCCAGGGTTATTTCATCAAGGCCGTCTTCGCCCCTCACGATAAAGGCCCGCTCTGAGCCCAGGTTGTTTAAGACCTTTGCGAGCGCGTCGGTAAGCGCCGGGTCGTACACGCCTATGACCTGCCTTTTAGCGCCTGCCGGATTTGTGAGAGGGCCGAGTATGTTGAATATGCTCCTTATTCCGATTTCTCTTCTAACCGGGGCCGCGTACTTCATTGCCCCGTGGAGCATTGGCGCGAAGAGAAACCCAATGCCTGCGTCCCTTATGCACTCTTCGACGCGGGAGACTTCGGCCTCTATGTTTACTCCGAGCGCGCGGAGCACATCCGCGCTGCCGCTTTTGGAAGAGACCGACCTGTTGCCGTGTTTGGCGATCTTAAGCCCGCTCCCGGCGGCTACGAAAGCCGCGGCTGTCGATATGTTGAAGGTCATGGAGCCGTCGCCGCCGGTGCCGCAGGTATCGACCACGCCCTCTGGCGCGTCGACCCTTGTGGCCTTCTCGCGCATGACTTTCGCGGCCCCTGTTATCTCTTCTACCGTCTCGCCCTTCATCCTGAGGGCGGTGAGAAATGAGCCTATCTGCGCCGGAGAGGCCGCCCCGGTCATGACCTCGTACATGACTTCGGTCATCTCGGCTTCAGTCAAGTCTGTGGCCGCAATCAGCTTTGCTATGGCTTCTTTTATCATTTTTGGGCCGTGTACCTTTTTAAAAAGTTTCTCAGTATGTCCTTGCCAGCCCTGGTAAGTATCGATTCAGGGTGGAACTGGACGCCCTCTATGGGAAGCTCTTTGTGGCGAAGGCCCATTATCTCGTCCATGCTGGTCCACGCGCTCACTTCGAGGCAGTCGGGGAGGGTATCTTTTTTCACGACGAGCGAATGGTAGCGGTTGGCCTCGAAGGGGTTTTCTATCCCTTCGAAGATGGTCTTGCCGTCATGGAATACCATCGAGGTCTTGCCGTGCATGAGACGCCCGGCTTTCACCACTTCGCCGCCAAAGGCGTAGCCTATGGACTGGTGGCCGAGGCACACGCCGAGTATGGGGACTTTTCCGGCGAAGCTCTTTATGGCCTCTACCGATATCCCGGCCTTCGGAGGGTCGCACGGGCCCGGAGAGACAACTATGGCGTCCGGGGCGAGCTTTCCGATGTCGGCGATGGTTATGGCGTCGTTCCTTCTGACGAGCACATCCTCGCCGAGTTCCATGAAGTACTGGACGAGGTTGAAGGTGAAAGAGTCGTAGTTGTCTATCATCAATATCATAAGTTTCTCTATAGGCTGCTGAAAAAGCCCCATCTGCGTTGTTGTCAGCGTCGCTCGCCTGCTCACATACTTCTCAAGTATGCTCCGCGGCTCGCTCCTCGACGCCTAGCATCTGGAGCTTTTTGAGCAGCCTTTTACATTAGTCCTTCTTTTGCCATCTCGACTGCCTTCAACATGCCCCTTGCCTTGTTCTCGGTCTCTTCGAATTCCTTTTCAGGCACAGAGTCGGCCACTATCCCGGCCCCTGCCTGCATGTGTATCATTGAATCTTTTATTACCATCGTCCTTATTGCTATGCACATGTCCATGTTGCCGGAAAAATCAAAGTAGCCGACGCACCCGCCGTAGATTTCTCTCTTGCACGGCTCCAGCTCTTCTATTATCTCCATGGCCCTGACCTTGGGCGCGCCTGTCAAGGTGCCTGCCGGGAAGCAGGCCTTCAAGGCATCGAATGCGCCCATGCCGTTTTTCATGAGCCCCTTGACATTCGAGACGATATGCATGACATGGGAGTAGCGCTCCACGGTCATGAGCTCGTCCACCTCGACGGTGCCGGCCCGCGCGACCCTTCCAACATCGTTCCTGCCGAGGTCAACGAGCATTATATGTTCGGAGAGTTCCTTGGGGTCGGCCAGGAGGTCTTTTTCGAGGCTCAGGTCTTCGTCCTCGTTGTGGCCGCGCTTTCTGGTCCCGGCTATGGGTTTGACATTGACATTCTCGCCCTCGACCCTGACGAGTATCTCAGGTGACGAGCCCACGAGAGTCGCTTCGCCGAGCTTCAAATAAAACATGTATGGGGATGGGTTTATGACCCTCAATGCCCTGTATATGTCAAACGGGTCTGCCGTAACCGGGGTTGAAAACCTCTGGGAAAGGACGCACTGGAATATGTCGCCGTCGACGATATATTCCTTTACCCGCTCGACCGCCTTCAGGAAGTCCTCTTTTTTGAAGTTCGAGGTTATCTTCAGCGGGGCAGGGGATGAATCAATCTGCTTTCTTGCTGGAAGCCCGCCTCTGAGCCTTTCGACGAGCGCGTCTATCTTCCTGACGGCATCGGCGTAGGCGGCGTCAAGGTCGGTCTTAGCGTCGATGTACGCGTTGGATACGACTTTTATCCTGTGCTCGACATTGTCGAACACGAGGAAGGTGTCGGTGAACATGAGGTATATGTCATGGAGCCCCAGAAGCCGGGGCGAGCTGTCGGGCAGCTTTTCCACATGGCGGACTATGTCGTAGCCCATGTAGCCGATGGCGCCTCCGAAGAACCTTGGCGCCCCGATGAGCGCGGCAGGCTTGAAGCCTCCCATGAGCGTCCTTACCGCCTCTATCGGGTCGCCTTCGGTCACGGTCACGGAATCACCCTCGACAACCTCGATAGTCCTGCCTTTGCTCCTGATGACCTTTTTAGCGGAAGCGCCGAGGAAGCTGTACCTGCCCCATTTTTCGCCGCCTTCCACGCTTTCAAGGAGGAACGCGTCAGCGCCGTCGTTGATTTTCATAAAGGCTGAGACAGGGGTGTCTGTATCGGCAAGGATGTCCCTGAAAACGGGCACGATGTTGCACGCGGCGGCTTTTTCCCGAAAGACCTCGAGGGAGGGCGAATGGCTGGGCTTCATAAGCAATTAAGATTAACACAGCCCCGCAACTCCAGTCAACAGGTAAAGGCCGGGGCAACGGGGGCGAAAGCGCCGTGAAAAACACGGTTTAAAGGAGGCTTGAGGGGCTTTTTTTGGCCTTGACACTTAGAAGCCTTTTTCATAAAATCTGCTCTCCTCTTCACAACTGATTTCTGTATTCCGCTCTTCGGCGGAACATTTAAAACTGGATAAGGAGAAAGTAAAAGATGAAGAAGTTAAGTTTTCTCGGCCTTGCGCTGGCCCTGCTGCTGGTGACAACCGGCTGCGGTCAGAAGATAAAACAGGAAAACGAGCAGCTGAAGGCCCAGGTTTCGTCCATAACCGCTGAGAACAACAGCCTGAAGACGCAGGTCGCGACCCTTCAGAAGGAAGGGGAGGATTTCAGGGCCCAGATAGCCGGCCTTACGGCCGAGCTTGATACGACCAGGCAGCAGCTCGCAGACGCCAAAAAGCCAAAGGCCGTAAAGAAAAAGAAAAGATAATAAGACTGTCCACACAGACGCCCGGCTCAGCCGGGCGTTTTTTTCTTGTGCAGTGTTATCAGGCTGTTGAAAAACAGCCTGATAACGCAATCCATGGACGGATTGCCAAATTGCGAGACTGAAATCGAGCAATTTATAAGATTTGGACGAATTCACTTCGGCCAAATCGTGTTGAAAAGGCCAGGGATGGGCTTTTTTAACATCCGGCTAAAGAGCGGACGCTTGAAGGCCGATATGATATGAAAGCGCATCCTGACGGCGGGCTTGCGGCCGCGGCGATAATGGCCGCGGTTTCCCCATGGGCGGGGGAGTTCCATATTTTATAGAATTCAGCTTCATGAAGTATTATAATACCGCAAGGCGCGAGTACCTTCTCGACCGGTCCTGACCTTTCCGCCGCCCGCCATTATGTTTTTTCGTTCTGTTGCCTGCAAAAAGATTCGCGCCCGGCAGGCGCAGGGGACCCTCGAAGGGGTATCGAATGTTCCGGCAAGGCTTAAAATCCAAAATATTAAATCTGACCATAGGGCTTACGCTCATAGGGTTCGGCGTCCTCATATTCCTGGCCATAAAGGAGGAGGAGAAGAGCCTTTTGAGAGAGCGCCTCAAGGCCAGCGAGCTCATGGCCCAGCCCATCCTCCACACTATCTATAAGGATATGCTGGATGAGCGGGCTGATATGCCGCGCTTTCTCATCGAGGGCTTGAAGACCATCAAGGGCGTCGAAAGGGTGCAGCTCATACGGTCGAACGGCGTCGAAGAGGCCTTCCAGGACTACAAGACGCTCAATGCCGTGAAGGCCGAGTTCGGCGAGATAAAGCCGGAGTGGGTCGTAGACCATCCCAAAAAGCTCAATAATGTCGCCAGGGGCATACACAACCCCGATTTTAAAAAGGCGCTCCAGGGCTTCAACAGCGGCGGCAAGCAGGCCGTCTACTATGTTGAGAGCGAAGGGGACAGGAGCCTTTTCACCTACCTCGTCCCGATCGAGTACAGGCCCAAGTGCTCTTCGTGCCATGAGCACGAGGAGGCCGCCAGGGGCGCCCTCATGATAACGACCTCCCTGGACGAGATGTACGGCCTTCTGGCCAGTTCCAGGAACAAGTGGATATTTTACGGACTTGCCACGCTGAGCGCCATGACGATACTGCTGGGCCTGCTGGTCTCGGGTCTTATAACCCGCCCTATCGAGCGCGCCGTGGCGATGCTCAAGGACATAGCCGAAGGCCAGGGCGACCTCACTAAAAGGCTCGCGATACATTCTACCGACGAGATAGGCATGCTCGGCAGATGGTTCAACAAGTTTGTCGAGGGCATGCAGAACATGGTCAAGGAGATATTCGGCATATCCCGCGAGGTCTCCGCGGCTTCCCGTCAGATAGAGTCGTCTTCGAGGGAGATCGCCGAGGCCGTCAAAAAGCAGATACAGGCCGCCGAGGACACCTCCAGCTCGATTAAAGAGATGGACGCGTCAATAAAGACCGTCGCCGAAGAGGCGGAAGCATTGAGGAGCTCGTCAAGAGAGGTCTCGGATTCGGTCAATACCATGTCGAACTCGGTCGAGGATGTCAAAGTCAACATCGACAAGCTCTTCATATCCGCTTCATCCACCAATTCGTCCATAAACGAGATAGCCGTTTCCATAAACCAGGTCGCCTCCCATGTCGATGAGCTTTTCAGGAACACCGAAGAGGTCGTCTCTTCCATCATAGACATAAGCGACAATGTCAAGGAGGTCGAGACCTACGCAAGGACTCAGGCGGAGCTTGCCGAAAAGGTCAGGGTCGACGCCGAAGACCTTGGCATGGCCTCGGTCGTCAAGACCAGGGAAGGCATTGAGAAGGTGAGCGAGGAGGTTGCGTCGACTTCGCTGGTCGTAAACCGCCTCGGCGAGAGGTCCAAGGAGATAGGCAAAATACTCACCGTCATAAACGACATAGCGGACACGACTCACCTGCTGGCTCTGAACGCGACCATACTCGCGGCACAGGCAGGCGAGCACGGCAAGGGTTTCGCGGTCGTGGCCAGGCAGGTTAAGGACCTCGCCACAAAGACGACCGCCTCCACCAAGGAGATATCCGGGCTTATTAACCAGGTCCAGAGCGAAGTCGCCGTGGCGGTCGAATCGATGAGGAGGAGCTCCGAGAAGGTCGAGGACGGCGTGAACCTGTCCAGGGACGCCCAAGAGGCGCTCATGAAGATACTCGATTCCTCCAGGCGTTCCTTCGAGATGGCCAAGCTCATAGAAAAGGCCACCATAGAGCAGACAAAGGGCGCGAGCCAGATAGCCAGCTCGGTGCAGGGCATGAGCCATATGGTCGGGGATATAAAGCACGCGTCCAGCGAGCAGTCACACGCCGCAAGAGAGATATTGACGGATACCGCGCAGATGAAGGAGTTCATGGAGAGGGTGAAGCTTTCCACCATCGAGCAGGCGCGCGAGACCAGAAGGGTCGCCGAAGCGATATTCAGGGTTTTGGAGAAGATATCGAGGGTCGCTGACGCCACAGGCGAGCAGATGGTTTTTTCAAAGAGAATAGTTTCAGCGGTGGATACGGTCAAAAACGCCGCAGGGGACAACGCGGCGCTTGCGGCCAGGCTCGAGAAGACGGTAGAGGAGATGAACAGGCAGGCAGACTCTCTGAGGAGTACTGTTGCGAACTTCAAGGCCTGAGAATGAAATAAATGGAGGCGGCTCATGCGCGCTAAATCAAAGCTGTTCCTGCCGTTACTGTTTCTGATTCTTCTCCTCAGCACGGCTGAGGGGGCGCCGCGAGACGCCGACTGGTCGAAGATAAGGCAAAATGAACTCTTGCTCTTCTATCCGGGAGTCGCTTCGTGGGAGTTCCTGAACGGGGAAGACCACCGTCTGGGCGCCAGGGAAATAAAAAAAGGGAAGAAGGACTGCAGGCACTGCCACATGAGCAAGGAAGGCGAGCTAGACCTCAAGGCAGCGGAGATAGTTTCCGGGGCCATGAAGATGAAGCGGTCGCACAACCCGTTCGAGCCTGAGCCGTCCGGAAAAAAAGGGACGATGAAAGCCCGGGTGCAGGCCGCCTATGACTCGGAAAATGTCTATGTCAGAGTCGAGTGGGATTCCAAGGGGGCTGGCTGGCGCTCAAAGGGCGACCCTGACAGGGTTTCCATCCAGATGAACAGGGCAGAGCCGTCCTTTGCCAAATACGGCTGCTTCATAACCTGCCATAACGACCTCAACACCATGCCTGAGAGCCCGTCCAAAAAGACCGTAGCCGCCAACCCGGCGTACAACGGCAGGGAAGATGTGAGGCTCTACGCTTTTTACGCGAAGAGCTCATGGGCCGCGTCAAGGACTGGCGGCGACAGGGTAAAAACAGGGCTCATAGACCTTAAATCAATAGAGTTCGAGGGAGGCAAGGCCACCTTCCGCGATGGCTGGATCTTTGACGACCGCAATTGGGAGGAAAAAGACGCGCCCGGGTCAGGCTCCTGGGCCAGCGGCAAGTATTCCGCCGTCTTAAAGTTCCGGCTCAAATCCGCAGAAAAGTTTGATGTGAGCATAGGAGAGGGCGACACCATTCCCATTGCCATTGCCATACACGATGAAGGGGCCGCGAAGAGGAAGCATTTCGTGTCGTTCCCTCTGACCATAGGGCTCGGCGCGCCCGGTGAAGTGCGCGCAATGAAGCTTTCCAACTGACCTTAGCCAGGGAGAGAAGATGCGCAGCCCCGGAATCCCGCACAGTGTATTCTTTTTGAAAACGCTCATGCTGCTCGCTATCGCCGTCCTGCTGCCATCGGCAGCGGAGGCGTTCCCGTCCTTTGCCCGCCATGTGGGCAGGGACTGCGGGTACTGCCATACAGCCTTTCCCAAACTCAATGACACTGGCAGGACATATCTTTTCAACGGATACCGTTTCGAGGCCGAGGGCGAGTGGAAAGCGGTCAAAGACCTCCAGTCAATGCCTGTCTCCTTCGAGGTCGAAGTAGAAGGACTTTACGATAATATAAAAACAGCGGGCGACTGGGCGGAGGCTTCTGATCTGAAAGTAGAGGAGGCCGAAATCATAGCCGGAGGAGCCTTTGGCAAAGACGGGCGGGTAACGGCCCTTTTTTCGGCCGCTGTTCAGCAGGCAAATGAGGGTTCGTTCGATACCGTCATCCCAAAGGCCTTTGTCCAGATAAACGACCTGCTCGGCCCAACCGGCGCGGGAAGGCTTAACCTCAAGGCTGGGATAGACGAGGTCGGCTTGCCGTTCTTCCGGCCCACCAGCACGCCCATATCGAACGCCTCGTTTGCTGAGACACTTATCAAGGCTGTATCGGCCGACCAGAGGTTCATCGAGGTGAACGGCTCTGTTACAAGCGAGGGCGACAGGACGATTGCCCACAGGTACAGGGCCGGTATCGTAAGGGAGGCGGTCGAGAGCGACAATAAGCTCAAGGGGCTTTACGCGTCCTGGGCGGCAACCTTTGACGAGGCCCTGAGCTTCGGGGCCATCTTCAGGGCGGGGAATGAATCAATAGCAGGCCAGGACAACTCATATCAGAGGTACGGCGTGGCGGCAGAGGCAGAAACCGGCCCGTTCATCCTTACAGCCGGGTATTTCAAGTCCCAGAGGGAAGGGGCTGCCGACGGGGATGACTGGCTTGTGGAAGCCCTTTATTTTGTTAAGAGATTCACTTTCGGGGCAAGGTACGAAATGGCCAGTTTCGAGGGCACTGAGGCAGCCAGGTCACAGACCTTCATGGCAAGGTACGATATCATGAGCAGCTCTTATGTCCAGTTCGAATACAGGCACCGCCAGGACTCGGACAGGATAGCAGGCGGCGGCGAGCTGGAGGATAAGGCCAGGGTTATACTTGTGGCCCTGTTTTAAATCAGGCTGCTGAAAAAGCCCCATCTGCGTTGTTGTCAGCGTCGCTCGTCTCTGCGGCGTACAAAAAAGTACGCCTCATCCTCGCTCCTCGACGCCTAGCATCTGGAACTTTTTGAGCAGCCTGAAAATCGGGCTTTTTCGCAACCTTGTTAGATGGGATTCGATGGGCGATAGGGAAGAAATAGACATCCTTGACGGGAAGATAGCCAGGCTCAAGGTGGAGTACGAGCAGTACTTTGCCAGGGTGCTTAAAAGAGAGCCGGCCAAGCTCCGCGACGAGGTGGACAGGGCCGTCCTCGCTTACAGCAACAAGCTTATAAACAATACCTCCCTCAAGTTCAAGCTCAACGCCATAGTCGCCAAATACAATTCGTACAAGCAGTACTGGACAAGGGTTCTGCGCGCGATAGAGGAAGGAACCTATATCAGGAAGGCCGAGGGCGCGCCTGACGGTCCGATCTCGAAAGGGGCGGCCAAGCCTGCCCAGACTCCAGCGCCCGGCTGGAACGGCTCTACCCAGGCCAGACAGAAGGAAGACAACGGCGTCTCCGAGATATACGCGAAGTACATAGAGGCGAGAAAGCAGTGCAACGAGCCCGTAGAGGGCATAACCGTCGAGGCTTTGAAAAAGACCATAGACCAGTACAAGAAGAAGGTCGAAGAGCAGTACAAGACCTCGAACATCGACCTCAAGGTCTCCATCAAGGATGGACACGCAAAGCTTTCCATCACGCCGAAAAAAGCTCCCTGAAAACACTATGTAAGAAAAACCACAAGGCGGGGCTGAAACCCCGCCTTTTTTCTTTTTATGCCCTTTATTTTCCTCAAGAAGCTAATATAATGAGAGTGCAGGAGAGCCGCTTTCGGGCGTTCTTCCTCAATCTTCGCGCAAGTGGAGCATCAGCCATGTCGAATCTCTGGGTCGCCCTCGGGCTTACGCTCTTCGCGGGGCTTGCGACCGGCATCGGAAGCGCCATCGCTTTTTTCGCGAGCCGGACAAACTACCGCTTCCTTTCAGTATCGACCGGTTTTTCCGCCGGGGTCATGCTCTATGTCTCATTCGTCGAGATATTCATCAAGGGCACTGACGCGCTGGTGGCGGCCTACGGCAGCTACTGGGGCCATTGGGTCAACGCCGGGTCGTTCTTCGGCGGCATAGCCCTCATAGGCATCATAGACAACCTTATCCCGGCCGCCAAAAACCCGCATGAGACGCACGCGGGGGCAGAATCAGCACCGCTACATAACCCATCTGCTCCTGTCCCTGACTTCGAGAGAGCGGCCCATGCCTTGCACGCCAAAGCGGGTATGCACGACCACAGCCGCCAGAAGCTTTTGCGCATGGGGCTTTTTACGGCCCTTGCCATAGCCATTCATAACTTTCCCGAAGGCCTCGCGACTTTTCTGGCGGCCCTTCAGGACCCGAGCCTTGGAATAGCTATAGCAGTTGCCGTGGCCCTCCATAACATCCCCGAAGGCATAAGCGTATCGGTGCCTATATTTTACGCCACCGGAAAGCGGAGCCGAGCTTTTGCCTACTCGCTGCTGAGCGGCCTTGCCGAGCCTGTGGGGGCGGTCATAGCCTATTCGGTTATTCGGCTGGTAATGGGAGGAGAGGGCGGGGTAATTCCTCCTCAGGTGATGGGCATACTGTTCGGAGCCGTGGCAGGCATAATGGTGTATATAAGCCTTGACGAGCTATTGCCCACGAGCCGGGCCTACGGCAAGGGCCACGACAGCCTTTTCGGCCTTCTCGCGGGCATGGTGGTCATGGCGTTGAGTCTGCTGCTGATGAAGAAGTAGGGAGCAGGTTGCCTCAAGCTTCCCATCTGCGTTGTCGTCATCAAAGCTTGTAATCGGCGTACAACAAAGTACGCCGCATTCCTGCATCACTACGCTTGGCGTCTGGTGAGCAACCGAAACAATTTTGAACTTCCCCCTTTTCTAAAGGGGGACTGAGGGGGATTATTGGCATTCAGTTAATCTCCCCTAACCCCTCTTTAGAAAAGAGGGGGAATGGATTGGACTCCTTTTCCCAACAAGGTGCCACAGGGATGATAAGGGGAGTAGGTTGGGTTAGCGAAGCGTAGCCCAACCTCTAATGAGGGATGAAAAAACTGTTGGGTTGAAGACGCAAACTAACCTGCTAGGCTAAACAATCATAAAATGGATATGAAAGACCGTTAAATATAGGGGTGTATAAATGAAAAGTCGTACTTTGAGAATTTTAGACTACAACAGTAACTGCTTATCTTTTGATTTAAAAGATATTATATCTGAATGCAAGCATTATGATGGGCACAGATGGGTAGCGTGGGATGTAGAGTGCGATTCTTCAAATTGGTATGAGACTTTCAGTGAAGCCACGAATCAGCAAGTCGAAATGTCTTTTAACGAATTAATCGACTATGCTGAAAATGTTGGCCAAACTATAGATGGCTTTTTTCTTGCCATAAAACCAAATTTGAAAAAAATACCCATTATCAATGAAGATCTCGACTTAAGAGACATTGCCGATTTGATAATCAATGCTCACGATTCTACTTTTTGGGAGGTTACTAGTTCTGATAATACTGTAATTGAAAAATTAACAGGTAAATTCAAAAAAATCGAACTTGTTTCTGAGCCATGGTGGAGAGAACGCGAAAGGTGAGCTAATCTGAGCTGTGTTCAGGCGGAAAGCGAGCCGGGTAGGTTGGGTTAGCGCAGCGTAACCCAACACAACACAATGTTTGGAATCGCGGTGGGCGCAGCCCACCCTACCTGAACCGGGTCACTAAATAAAAAAGGCGGGGTCTTTCGACCCCGCCTTTCGTTTGTCTGTTTGAAAACCTCTTAAGCTTTTCTTTCCTTAACCCTGAGCTTTGCCTGGGCGTATTCGATTTTGTCTATCGCCTGCGCGTACGCCGGGTCGTCCTGGGAGAGGGCCTTCAACGCGTTCTCAGCCTTCTGAAGCTCCGCTCTGGCTGCTTCCGTGTTTATCTCGGCTTCGGTCTCGGCCGCGTCCACGAGTATCGTGGTCTTGTCCGGGAGTACTTCCGCGTACCCGCCGCTTACGGCCAGCACCGCGGTCTCGGAGCCCTTCTTGTAGACTATCTCGCCCGGCCTCAGAGTGGTGAGGAAAGGCGTATGCCCGGCAAGGACGCCGAAGTCGCCGTCACGCCCGGGGGCAGTGACCTCGTCTACCTCTTTTGAGAGGAGCTTTCTCAGCGGTGTTACTATTTCAAGCAGTATTGTATCAGCCATTTTCTCTCTTTAGCAGGCTGCTGAAAAAGTCCATCTGCTTCGTTGTCTTCGGCGCGAGTTCATTGCGGCGTAGCAAAGAGTACGCCTCATTCCTCACGCCTTGACGCCTTGCATATGGAGCTTTTTGAGCAGCCTTCAGCAAACTGTTAGATTACTCGTCAGCCGCTCCGTCATCCACGGAACACGGACACGGTACTTATACGCTCGCCCTTATCTTCTCGGCCTTCTCGAGTGCTTCCTCGATGGTGCCGACGAGATAAAAGGCCTGTTCCGGGATGTCGTCATACTCGCCGTTAGCAATGGCGAGGAAGCCCTTGATGGTGTCCTTTACGCCGACGAACTTGCCGGGCATGCCGGTGAACTGCTCGGCGACGAAGAAGGGCTGCGACAGGAACCTCTGTATCTTTCTGGCCCTCGAGACGACAAGCTTGTCCTCTTCCGAGAGCTCGTCCATGCCGAGGATGGCGATGATATCCTGGAGGTCCTTGTACTTCTGGAGTATGGCCTGTACCTGACGCGCGCAGCCGTAATGCTCGTCGCCTACGATCTGCGGGTCGAGGATCCTTGAAGTCGAGTCAAGCGGGTCGACCGCCGGGTAGATACCGAGTTCGGCTATCTGCCTGGAAAGAACGGTCGTCGCGTCAAGATGCGCGAAGGTCGTGGCCGGAGCCGGATCGGTAAGGTCGTCGGCAGGCACATATATGGCCTGGACAGAGGTGATGGAGCCCTTTACCGTCGAGGTGATCCTCTCCTGAAGGCCGCCCACGTCGGTTCCGAGGGTCGGCTGGTAGCCGACGGCTGAAGGAATACGGCCGAGAAGCGCGGAGACTTCCGCGTTTGCCTGAACGAACCTGAATATGTTGTCAACGAACAGAAGAACATCCTGATTCTCCTCGTCCCTGAAGTACTCTGCCATCGTAAGAGCGGTCAAAGCGACCCTTGCCCTGGCTCCCGGAGGCTCGTTCATCTGGCCGTAGACAAGGGCGGTCTTGTTGATAACGCCCGACTCCTTCATCTCTTCCCAGAGGTCGTTTCCTTCCCTTGTTCTTTCGCCGACTCCGCCGAAGACGGAGAAGCCGCCGTGCTGCATGGCGACATTGTTGATGAGTTCCATGATGAGAACTGTTTTGCCGACACCCGCGCCGCCGAACAGGCCGATTTTGCCGCCCTTCAAGTACGGGGTAAGGAGGTCGACGACCTTGATGCCGGTCTCGAAGACTTCCATCTTGGTCGACTGCTGGTCGAATGTCGGTGCCGCGCGGTGTATCTGGTAGCTCTTCTCGGTAGTGACGGGGCCCAGTTCGTCAACGGGCTCGCCGATGACATTCAATATCCTGCCGAGGACATTCTTTCCGACAGGTACGGTTATGCCGGCGCCGGTGTCCATCGCCTCAGTGCCCCTTACGAGGCCTTCGGATGTGTCCATCGCTATGCAGCGGACGGTGTTCTCGCCAAGGTGCTGCGCGACTTCAACGACAAGGTTCCACTTCTCGCCGTTGATGCTCGGGTTCGTGAGCTTTACGGCGTTATATATGGCAGGGAGTTTCCCGGGGGGAAACTCGATATCAAGCACAGGGCCGATTACCTGTGTGACTTTGCCGATGTTCATCTCTGACATTTCAGGAAGTCCTCCTTAAAGCGTTATTCTAAAATTGCTCTTTTTCCCGATCTCTTTGTCAGGACGAAAATAAAAATGCTCACATACTGCCGTGTATGCTCCGCTTTTTATTTTCGCCCTTCCTCGACCTCGGAAAAAATATCTAATTTTTATAGGTACTGGTCACATAACGGCAACCCGTTAACGGCAGCCGGTCAATTTAAACTTACTTCAGCGCCTCTGCGCCGCCGATGATCTCCATGAGTTCCCTGGTGATGGCGGCCTGACGGAGCCTGTTGTACACGAGCGTGAGCCCGCCTATCATCTGTCCGGCGTTCTTCGAGGCCGAATCCATGGAGGTCATCCTCGCGCCGTGCTCGCTGGCCGAGGTTTCAAGAAGAGCCCTGAACGCCTGCACTTCGACATACTTGGGCAGGAGGCTCGCGAGAACCGCCCCTTCTGACGGCTCGTACAGGTACTCGCCCTGTCCGCCTTCTTCCTTCTTCTCCGCGTTGGCTGGGGCAGACACCGGCAGAAGCTTCTGTGTCACGGGCGTCTGAGTCATGGCGCTCTTGAACTCGCTGAATACGATATGGACTTCGTCGAGCTCGCCGTTCATGTAGGAGTCGACAATGTCGTTGGCGATCTCCACGGCCGCGCCGTAGCCCGGCCGGCCTCCGCCGATTACGCGGGCGTTCAATATCTTGAAACTGCGCCTTTTGAAGTACTCGGCGCCGCGCTTGCCGACCAGGTAAAGGCTTATCTCAGAGGAGCTGTTCTCCCTTATGAACCTTTCGGCCGTGCGCAGGAGCTGCGAGTTGAAACCTCCGCAAAGGCCCCTGTCGGATGTGTAAAGCACGAGCCCGATCTTCGCGCTGCCCCTGTTTTCAAGGAGGGGATGGCTGTCGGAAGAGGCCTTGGAAGCCAGCGAGCCTATAAGCTCGAGCATCTTTTCTGCGTAGGGCCTGGCGGCCGTTATCTCGTCCTGGGCGCGCTTGAGCTTCGCCGCCGAGACCATTTTCATGGCCTTTGTTATCTGGCGGGTGTTCTTGACCGATTTTATTCTTCTTTTTATGTCCTTAAGACTCGCCATGTCCTGTTAAGCCCTTATCAGTTGGTTTGAAAATCGCTATTTTTCCCGATCTCTTTGTCAGGACGAAAATAAAAATGCTCACATACTATCGTGTATGCTCCGCTTTTTATTTTCGCCCTTCCTCGACCTCGGAAAAAATAGCGATTTTGAGGTTCGCTAACCTGAATTATTTGCGAATTACTTGCCTTCAGCTACGAACAGCCCCTTGAAATCCTCGAGGGCCTTCTTGAGCTTGGGTTTCACGGTATCGTCAAGCGCCTTCTTGTCACGGAGGTCCGTGAGTATGTCGGCGTGCCTGGACTCGATGAAGGCCATGAGCTCTTCCTCGTACTTCTTGAGGGCAGATACCGGGTAGCTGTCAACATAGCCGTTGGTGGCCGCGAAAATGATGATGACCTGCTTTTCAACCGTCATCGGCTTGTACTGGCCCTGCTTCAATATCTCGACGAGCCTCTGGCCCCTGTTGAGCTGCTTCTGGGTGGCCGGGTCAAGGTCAGATCCGAACTGCGCGAAGGCGGCAAGTTCCCTGTACTGCGCCAGTTCGAGCTTCAGTGTTCCGGCGACCGACTTCATGGCCTTTATCTGCGCGGAGCCGCCAACCCTGGAAACCGACAGACCCACATTGATGGCGGGCCGCACCCCTGAGTAGAACAGGTCTGTCTCAAGGAATATCTGCCCGTCAGTGATGGAGATGACATTTGTCGGAATATACGCGGAAACATCGCCTGCCTGCGTTTCGATGATCGGCAGGGCGGTCAATGAGCCGCCGCCGAGCTTGTCGGAGAGCTTCGCTGCCCTTTCCAGAAGCCTTGAGTGGAGGAAGAAGACATCTCCAGGGTAAGCTTCACGGCCCGGAGGCCTTCTGAGGAGCAATGAAAGCTGCCTGTAGGCCACAGCGTGCTTGGAAAGGTCATCGTAGATTATAAGGGCGTGCATGCCGTTGTCCCTGAAGTACTCGCCCATGGCGCATCCCGAATAGGGCGCGAGGAACTGCAGGGGGGCCGGGGAGCTGGCCGTGGCGGCAACGACGA
>MGPK01000044.1:4043-27299 GCA_001795535.1 Deltaproteobacteria bacterium GWA2_54_12 | reverse complement strand
CGGCGGTGGCCTGCGCGGTTATCTCGTTCCTGATGATGTCCGCGCCGATGAAGTCTCCGGAAAGGTACCTGCCAGAGCCTGTCGTGCCGACGCCAATGACATTGACAAATTCGCCGCACTCGTCTCCAACCGAGCTCAAGCCCTCCCTTATGGCCTCAAGCGGCCTTCCGGCGGTTGCCAGGTAGCGCTTGGTCACGAGCTTGCTGTCCCTGTCTATGAGTATGACATTCGTGCTGGTGGAGCCAACATCTATGCCGAGATAGGTGTCTAACTTCTTGCCTTTTTCGAGGACATACCCGGTCGAGCTCTTCCTCTGGGACGGATGACCCTCGGGGCGGGTAAGCTTGTCAAGGGACCTGTCGTTCTTCCTGCCGGAAGAGATGTAGTCGCTCAAGGCCTCGACGCCCTTGAAGGCGCCAATGGCTTTTCCCAGCTCGAGGCAGGTGAATACGGCTCCGAGCGCGCCCATTGAGGCGAAGTGCGCCGGTATGATGTAGTCAGCCTCGTCGAGCTCGAGGACTTCCTTGAAGGCCTTTCTAACGCCCTGGTTTGCCGCAACGCCGCCCTGGAAAGCGACAGGCTTCACAAACTCCTTGCCCTTGCCGATGGTGGCCTTGAAGTTCCTCGCCACGGCGTAACAGAGCCCGGCGACTATGTCGTAGTCGGGCGTGGCTATCTGCTGAAGGTGGATCATGTCGCTCTTGGCGAAAACAGAGCACCTTCCAGCGACCCTCGGCGGGTGCTTGCTCTTTAACGCAAGGTGGCCGAAGGCCTCGATGGTAAGGCCCATCCTGAAGGCCTGCTGGTCGAGGAACGAGCCTGTTCCGGCCGCGCATACCGAGTTCATCTGAAAGTCCGCTATGCGCAGCTTTCCCTCGTCGCCATCCGGAGCCATGAAGATGAGCTTGGCGTCCTGGCCGCCCATCTCGATTATGGTCCTGGCCTCGGGGTGGAATACCTCGGTGGCCTTGGCCTGGGCGATGACCTCGTTCGTAAAGCCCGCGCCTATGAGAGGGGCGATGAGCTTTCCGCCGGAGCCGGTTGCCGCGACCAGTTTTATATTCTCTTTTCCGTACTTGTGGATGATCTCTGAAAGGATGGAAAGGGATGTTTCAAACGGCTCGCCCTTGGTCCTCGAGTAATGCTCTTCGAGCAGGTTTCTGTGCTCGTCGAGGACGACCGTATTGGCGCTCACGGAGCCGATATCGATACCGACGAAGAAGGTTCTTGAACCAGACAACTTGCACCTCCGGAATTATGGCTTTGAACAGCGGGAAAAAACAACGAATACGAACTGTAGCTTCAACAGCGCAACGGCGATGCCAGGTCTTGAAAATGAAAGAAAAACCTTATAAAAACAAGGTTTTTATGAAGGTTTTCCATGAGATTAATCTTTTTATTATCAATTATTTCAGGAGCGATGTCAACAGAGTCTTTCCTGCGCTGTTGCTTCGTAATCATAAGGGGAGACAGGGGGGTTTTCCGCGGAATATCAAAAACCGGCCTTTCACGCCAGGGCGGTCCTGGAAAAAAAAAGGCCCGGCAGAGCCGGGCCTTTTCTCAGGTTCTTTACAATAGTCTTTATTACTTCGCCAGGTTCTTGAGATGGGCGACAATGGCTTTTACTTCGTCATCGGCAAGCTTCTGCTTCGGCATGCCTATGGCATACTGCTTGTACTTCTTCGCGGCGCCTTCACGGCCCTTCACGATGGTGTCAGAAACTTCGGCGTCAGCAGCGCCCTTTACCCAGGCATTGCCTTTGAAGGCAGGGGCCATTGCGGTGCCCTGGCCGTCAGCGCCGTGGCAGGGTGCGCACTTTGCCTTGAAGATTGCGGCCCCGTCAGCAGCGATGGCGGTTCCGGTGAAAGCAGCGACACCAAGAGCGAGAATCCCGATTCCCAATAACTTGCGCATATAAGCCTCCGAACAGGAATTTTGAAACCAAAGGATACAGTCAAAAAAAAAGCTTGTCAAGTATTTTGTCCGGCCCGGGGATGCCGGCTTTCTGACTCCGGGGACATTAAAACATACCTTTCAGTGACATGTCAATGATGACGGAAGTAAACAGGACCCCAAGATACATCATGGAAATCTTGAAGTTTTTCCAAGCTACTTCCCTTATGGGGTTTCTTACAAGCCTTACATTCCAGTATATGAAATACGCCCCCATGAGGACGGCGGCCACAAGGTATATGGGGCCGTTAAAACCCATTAACCAGGGCACCATAGAAGATGCCACAAGCAATATGGTGTTGATAAGCGTGTAAACGGCAGTCCTGCGGTCCCCGATGACGACCGGAAGCATGGGGACCCCGGCCTTCGCGTACTCTTCCTTATGGTAGATAGCGAAGCTCCAGAAATGCGACGGGGTCCAGAAGAACATCACTATGGCAAGAAGGACCGGCGGCGCGCAAAACTCAGGCGAGGCGGAGGCCCCGCCCGCCAGCACGGCGAAACTCCCGGCCAGGCCGCCTATTATGATGTTCATCCAGCTCCTTCTTTTGAGCCAGACCGTATATATGACTGCGTAGACAAAGGCTCCGAGGCCGAGATGGAGCGCGACCATGTAGTTGAGTGCCACAAGGGAGACGGCCAGGGAGAGCGCGAAAAGGCCGGCCGCCACGGCGAGCACCAGTTTCGACCCCGCTATCTGCCCGGAGGGAATCGGCCTTTTCCGGGTCCTCGCCATGACGGCGTCTATGTCGCTGTCGAAATAATGGTTGAAGGCGCTTGCCGACGCCGCGGCCAGCATGGTTGCGGCCACCAGGAACGCCGTCCTCCCGAAGGCAAAGCTCGAAGAGGTAGCGAACAGGCCGACGATGGCGCTGAAGGTTATGAGGCTGCATATCCGTAGCTTGAACAACGGCAGATATTTAGCGACCCCCATCGGGGTACCTCCAGGACCTGTTTTTGGCAAAAAAAGAAGCGCTATCGGTTCTCTATGACAGCAGCCGCATCAACCCCCGCGACCTTCCCTGCGTTGCCAAAAAGCGAGAGCATGGCGTTAAGCACGAAGGCTATGCCTCCGGATATCGCCACAAGCCCGCCGATGCCCATTATCGACATGGCGATGAATTTGGCGGTTGTGTTGAGGTTCTGCTCGCTCCCGTATGTCTTTCTGGCCACCCCGTGAGAGCCAGCGTAGAAAAGCCCGGCCGCGAACAGGACTATGCCCAGGCTATAGAGGTACGGCTGGACAACGGCCAGCTTCCTGCTCCAGACGGTCTTGCCGAAGGCTGGCAGTATCTCGTAAAAAAGGCCCATAAAGGCTATGGTGACCGCCCCTATGACGCAGTGGTAATGGGCCGGTATTATCGTGTTCACCCCGCCTATGCCTACACCTATCAGCCCGCCCATGAGAAATATCGAGATGGAGAGCACGAGAGAGGAAAAGCCCGGGTCAGCCCACGGCCTGCGACCCCGCACGATGGTCCCGGCTGCCGCGAGCATGAAAACTGTCGTGGACGGGCCTATCCCCCACTGCATCAGCCAGGTGAAACTCTCTTTATATGCCTGGGTAGAGGTGTCATGGAGAAAATATATAACAGGCGACGGTATTATGAAGATAAGAAAGAGGCCGTACAGCGCCTTTGACATCATTGGCGGCAACGGCTCTTTCCTGAAGGCCAGGCGCGAAAGATAGAGCCAGACAGCTATCATTGCCATCGTGTTCGCGAACTGGAGTATATGGCCCCCTCCCCAGAAGAGCCGCTCAAAGTCCAGGAACATCTTGCCGGTCGAGTACTGGAACCACCCGGAAAGAGCGAAACAGGCCAGGGCCACGGCTACCGCGATGCCTGAGGCGGCCATGGCAAAGGTAATTACCGGGAGAGAGCCTTCGCGTTTGCCGGAAAGGAGCGTGGCAAACGAGTTCACAAGGTTCAGGATTATGCCTGCGGCGAACAATATCAGCCCGGCGTAGAAAACCGGGGTAAGAAGCACCGGGACATAGTTGGCGAGCTCGGCGTTCCCGAGCCCGAAGACTGCGGATATGACGACAAGGGCCATGCCCGCACCCGAAAAACAGAGCGATACCCAGCCGAGGGCCGGGCTGAAGACCTTCTTTTTTATGAGGATAGTGGTTGTAAAGACCCAAAGGAAGCCTTCAAAGGCCAGAAACCATATGACAACCGCCAGAACGACATGCCCTACCAGGGCCACATATATATAGTCCCTTCCAAGCGGCAGCATCTGTTCTATCACCGGGGTTCTCGCCAGTGCCACGAGGAGCGCGAATATCCCGGCGAAGACAAGCGAAAAGACGGCCAGGATAAGCCAGCCGTAGGCTATCTTCATGCTTGTCCGTTCAAAAGAACCCTCAGTCAGGCCGTTCATGAATTCCTTGTACCTTAAGGTCAGGAAAAAGGGCAATTTTTAGAGGTAACCTAATATGAAAATCTAGCAGAGTTTTCCCATTTATTCAAGGACCCGCGCCTTTTTTCCCCTCATAACCTCAAAGCGGTAAACCAGGATAAAGCCTTACAACATGACGGAAATCATTTATTCCCCCTTGAAAGGGCCTTATATTCTAAGATATAATATATTGTTACAACTATCATTTCCGGAGGTTACGCATGATGAGGGATAGAGTGGAAGAGGCCCTTAACGGGATCAGGCCCGCGCTCCAGGCCGATGGCGGAGACGTAGAGCTCGTGGATATCGATGAGGCCGAAGGCATCGTGAGGGTTCAGCTTCAGGGAGCCTGCTCAGGCTGCCCCAGCGCGCAGATTACTCTCGTGATGGGCGTAGAAAGAGCAATAAAAGAGAGGGTCCCCGAAGTAAAACAGGTCCTTTCAGTCTGATTCGCCGGGAAAAGCCGCTTAAGGCGGCTTTTCCCGCGATCTTCCGGCTTTCTTCAGGCGGTTTTCTTCAGGCCAGCCTTTTTTCCGCAGCTTGACAAAACCGCATAACAGACAAAAACTAAAGCCCGGGCCAAGGCCAGAGCATCACGCTACAGGTGCGTAAGCAGCCCTGTAAGGGCTTTGGCATAAGCCATCAAGAACACCGAGGCAACTATGAGCTACCATATATTACCAAATTGCATATCTTGCGGCGTCTGCCTTCCACAGTGTCCCGAAGGGGCCATATCCGAAGGCAGCCCCTTTACAATCGACCCGAAGCTGTGCACCGAGTGCAGCGCATGCGCGGAAGTCTGCCCCATGGACGCATGCCAGCCAATGCCCGCGGCCGGAGCCGTTAGCTGAAAACAAAATTCCCGGAGGTCTGAATGAGTAAAATTACTGTCTGGTTCATACGGTGCGCCATAATCTATTTCCTTCTTGCCATACTCCTGGGCCTCCATATGAGCGTTGCCGGCCCGGTATATCCCTGGATGCCGATACACACGCACTTCAACCTCCTCGGGTGGATGTCGATGATGGTATACGGCGTTGGCTATCATATACTGCCCAGGTTCAGCGGCAAGCCCCTGTTCAGCGACGCGCTGGCCAATGCCCAGCTGTGGCTCGCTAACATAGGCCTTGTCGGAATGGCCGCCGGGTGGTGGGTAAGAAGCGCGAGCGGCTCCAACACCATCCTTCTCATATTCTCGCTCGTTGAGGCGCTCTCGATAGTATTTTTCGCCGTGAACATGCTCAAAACAATCAAGGCCGCGCCTGCCCCGGCGCCAGCGCCAGCGCCAGCGAAAAAATAAGCCTTATGACGGGTTTGATAACAAAAGAGATGCTGATAGGCGAGGTCATCGAGGAGTACCCCGGGACCGAGGCCGTTTTCAAAAAATACTTCGGCAAGGGCTGCTCCGAGTGTCCGGGGTCAAGGGTCGAGGACATAGACTTCGGCTCGACCATGCATAACGCCGACATCGAGACAGTCCTGAAGGAACTGAACGAGATAGCCGCAAGGCTGAACACAAGAAAGGGATAGAAATGGGAAAAGTAAATAAAGAGATGGTCGTCAACGACTGCATAAAGCTGTTCCCGAAGACCATAGGGGTCTTCACGCGCTTCCACATAGACTCATGCTGCGGCGGGGCCGTGCCGATAGAGGACGCGGCAAAGCGCGACGGAGCGCCGCTTGATGAACTGATGACGGCCCTCGATGAAGCGGCTTCAAGGTAGGCAGGGTTTCAGGATACTGAACATCGTACCAGCCACAGGTTGCTCAAAAAGGTCCAGATGCCAGGAGTACGGATGCGAGGCGTGAGGCGTACTTTATCATGTACGCCTCAACGATAAGCTTTGAAGACGACAACGCAGATGGGACTTTTTGAGCGACCTGTTAATACAACCAGGAGGTATTCCGTTGGCACACATAACTGAGGCACAGGTTTTGGCGGCACTCGGCAAGGTCATGGATCCCGAGCTTGGCAAGGACCTCGTTACCCTCAACATGATAAAGGATGTAAAGATCGACGGCACAAAGGTGAGCTTCAATCTCGTGCTGACGACCATGGCCTGCCCGCTTAAAAAGGAGCTGGAGGCAAATTCAATCAACGCCGTGAAGACCATCCCCGGCGTAACCGAAGTGAACCTCACCACCGGCGCGCAGGTGCCCAAGTCAAAGCAACTGCCAGACAAGATGCCCATACCCGGCGTCAGTAATACCATAGCGGTGGCGAGCGGAAAAGGCGGAGTCGGCAAATCGACGGTCGCCGTGAACCTCGCGATGGCCCTTGCCCAGACAGGCGCCAAAGTGGGCCTCCTTGACACGGACCTGTACGGCCCTAGCCTGCCGCTTATGATGGGCATACACGAGCCTTTGCAGGCAACGCCCGAAGAAAAGCTCATCCCGCTGGAGAAGTTCGGGATAAAGCTCGTCTCGGTCGGCTTCATGCTCGACGAGGAGACCCCGCTTATCTGGAGAGGCCCTCTTGTTATGCAGCTCGTGAAGCAGTTCCTCGTGGGCGTTGAATGGGGAGAGCTCGACTATCTCGTCATAGACCTGCCGCCCGGCACCGGGGATGTCCAGCTTACGCTGGTGCAGACCATACCGCTTACCGGCTCTGTAATAGTGACAACGCCGCAGGATGTCGCGCTCATAGACGCGAGGCGCGCCATAAAGATGTTCAATGAGGTGAAGGTGCCTGTACTCGGCATAGTAGAGAACATGAGCTACTTTGTATGCCCCCACTGCAACGGGACCTCCGAGATATTCAGCCACGGCGGCGGTCAGAAGACCTCTGACAGATACAATGTGCCGCTCCTCGGAAAGATTCCGCTGGACATAGCCATAAGGGAAGGCGGGGACGCTGGCATGCCCATTGTCCACGCAGACCCTGGCTCGGCCCACTCAAAGGCGTTCGTTGAGATAGCGCAGTCTGTGGCCGCGAAGATAAGCGTTCTCGATTTGTGCTAAGGCTGTTTAAAAAGTCCATCTGCTTCGTTGTCGTCGTCGTTCGCCTGCTCACATACCTTCTCAAGTATGCTCCGCGGCTCGCTCCTCGACGCCTTGCATATGGAGCTTTTTAATCCAGCCTGAAAACTATGACAAAATTCAGACAAAAAAACCGGGAAGGCGAAAGCCGACCCGGTTTTTTAATTTTATTCAGAGGTGGGCTGCGCCCACTAGCTCGTAGCTTGAGTTAGCGAAGCGTAACCCAACATCATTTATCCGAAGAAGGTGCTTCTGCAATGGTGGGCGCAGCCAACCCTACAAAACTGGTAATCACAGGCATGTCATTCTGAGCGCAGCGACAATTTTTGCAGGGATATCAAAAATTGAACTTCGAGCGGAAGCGAGAAGGCCCGAAGGGTCGAGCCTCAGGATGGTGCGAGATAAGAATCTGATTTTGTGGGCGCGGCCCGCCCTGCAATGACCGCTCACAAAAAAAGCGGGGCGGCCCAGGGCCGCCCCGCTTCACATTCAACAAATCCAAGTTACTTCTTCAGCTTGCCTAAAGCCAGCTTGTAATCTTTCCTTATCTCCTGCATGACGGTATCGGTGCTCTTCCTGAGCTTAGCGACAAGCCCGTCATAGCCGCCCTTTTTCCATACCGCGAGCTGGTCCTCTATCTTGACCTTCTTCTTGGCGGCCTGCTTTTCGAGCTTCACCAACTCCTTGCTGAACTTCTTCCCGATGACATCCATCTCCTTGTCGAACTTTTTCCGGAGTTTCTCTATCTTGGTGTGCATCTCTGAATGGAGTGTCCACTCCTTCTTGAATATCTCGATCGGATTCTTCATACTGCTCCTCCTTCGGATTTTGTTTAAAAATATCGCTGATGAACTTTTTTTGCAACATAAAAGCGCAGTTGCTGAATAGGCTCAAGCCAGCTTCAGCGAGCCAGCGAGCTCCTTCATGCTCACACAATGCCTTTGCGCGTACTCTTCTAGGCCGACAACTACCTTTGCCGCCGCGTCCGGGTCAATGAAGCTTGCCGTCCCGACCTGCACGGCAGCGGCCCCGGCTATGATGAACTCGAGGGCATCCTCAGCGTTCATTATGCCGCCCATGCCGATGAGAGGCACGCGGGCCACGGAAGCCGCCTGCCAGACCATCCTCACGGCAACCGGCCTTATGGCTGGCCCCGAGAGCCCGCCTGTAGCGGTCGCCAGCACCGGCCTTCTCTTCTCGACATCTATGACCATGCCGGTCAATGTGTTTATGAGGGAGATGGCGTCGGTCCCCGCGTCTTCAGCGGCCTTTACCATTACCTTTATGTCGGTGACATTCGGCGAGAGCTTCGTTATGAGGGGAAGCCTCGTGGACTTCCTTATGGCCGAGACGACCCTGAATGCCTCCTGCGGGTCTGTGCCGAAGACTATGCCGCCTTTTTTGACATTCGGGCACGAGATGTTTATCTCAAGGGCCGAGACCCCCTTGACGCGGTCAAGCCTCTTTGCCACTTCCATGTAGTCTTCTATCGTCTCGCCGAAGATGTTGGCTATGACATGCGTTTTAACGCCCTTTAAAAGCGGCAGTTTTTTTTCGATGAACTCGTCAACGCCCACATTCTGCAGCCCTATGGCGTTGAGCATGCCGCACGGCGTCTCGACTATCCTCGGGCCGGGGTTGCCCTGCCTGGGATAAAGAGAAAGGCCCTTCACGACTATGGCCCCGAGCTTTTCAAGGTCAGTGTAAGGCACGAACTCGGCCCCATAGCCGAAGGTGCCTGAGGCTGTCATGACCGGGTTTTTGAACTTGAGTCCGGCGATGGTCACTTCAAGCGGGTTTTTCGGAAGTTTTTTCTTCAGAGGAGTTCCCAATCTATGTCCCTGCTGTCGAACACGGGGCCGTCCGAACAGACCATCTTGTAATTGCGGTTCTCGCGGGCTTCGTGGTTTATCGTCCTCACGGCGCAGCCGAGACACACGCCTATGCCGCAGGCCATCGCGCGCTCAAGCGAGACGAAACATTTAACGCCCGCTCCCGCGCACAAACGGGAGGCCGCCTTGAGCATGCCCATTGGCCCGCAGGCGTATACGACCGTATCCGGGGCGAGCTCTTTTTCAAGGAGGGCCGTTACAAGCCCCTTTGCGCCCGCGCTCCCGTCCTCGGTCGCTGTTTTTATCCTGAGCCCCAGCCCCTTGAAGTCTTCCAGAAGAAAAGTCTCTTTTTTCGACCTCGCGCCGAAAAGGAGCGTACCCTGCCCGAGCTTTTGAGCGAGCATATACAGCGGCACGATACCCATCCCGCCAGTGACCATTACGACTTTCTGCCCCTTTTCAGGTACAGGAAAACCATTTCCAAGCGGCCCTAAAATCCCGAGCGTCTCGCCCGGCCTTTTGGCGGAAAGTATGCCCGTGCCCCTGCCCACTACCCTGTAGAGGAGCTCGATTCCTGTCCCTCTGGAAGACTTGCCCTTAGCTCCGATTACCCTTAAAACGCCGAATGGGCGCCGAAGGAGCGGGTCCATTCCGTCTGATACGCGCAGCATGACGAAATGCCCTGCCCTTACCTCCGGGGTCTTCCACTGGAGGCCGAGCCTGAAGTAGCCTTCGGCAAGCCTGTCGTTGTATAGGATTTTCGATTCAACCGACTGCATATCCGCTCACAGGTCGAGGACCATGACTATCGCGTCCTCGTCGCCGTAGTATTTTTTTCTTACGAAGGACTCTCTGAAACCGAACTTTTTATAAAGGTTCCTTGCCGCCGCGTTCGAGACCCTGACCTCGAGGAAGACCTCGTAGACCAGGCTGCGCTTCATGAGCTCGAGCATGACCACCAGAAGCCGCGTGGCGATGCCCTTGCCCCTGTACTTCGGGTTCACGGCGATATTGAGGATATGGGCCTCGCCGTGAACGACCCAGAGCACGACATAGCCGCCTATCTCCTCAACGCCCTCTTCGGGCCTGACCTTCAGGGTGTAGGAGACAGACACAGGGTTCCTGAGCTCGCCTTCGAACATGGCCCTGGTCCAGGGCCTGGGGAAGGACGCCTGCTCGATCTCGAGTATCTCATCGAGGTCTCCGGCCTCCATCGGCTGCACCGAATGGCCGGAAAGGATATTATCCCTGGATTGCACCGGTAGCGGTTTATTTCTCGTTTGTCGCGAAAAGTATGTGCCAAAAATCCAGTTTCTTGAGCATGTACTTCTGCCTGACATTCAGGCCGGAACGCCTGATGAACTCGTTCAGGCACAGATCCGACCTCCAGCCAATCTTCTTGCACACGGGATTTATGAGCTTTTCGACCAGCTCAACTATCTTGTTGCTCGACTTGAAGTGATTCACTATCACCACCTGGCCGCCCTTCTTGCACACGCGCCTCACTTCGCTCATGAGCTTGTAAGGGTCGGGAACGACCGTGACAACATGCGAGATGAATACCTTGTCGAAACTGTCGTCCCTGAAGGCTATATTCATGGCGTCCATGTTCAGGACCTTTATGTGGCCGAAGCGGTTCTTGGCAACCTTCTCCTTCGCCTTCCTGAGCATCTCGAAAGACAGGTCGACCGCAACTACCCGGCAGCTCTTCGGGTACTCGCCCAGGGACAAGCCGGTGCCGACGCCGACATCGAGCACCCGCTCGCCCGGCTTTATGTCCATATAATTGATGGCGTGCTTTATGCGCGGATAGAAGAACCGTTTGAAGAGAGCGTCATATACGCCCGAGTATCCGGCGTATATTTTCTTTATGCTGTCGAGTTCCAATCCAGGTTTCCTCATTTCGCTTTTTGTGTGAGCCGCTTCACATAGAAGACGATGTCGTCGCCCGGCTTGTAGAAATCCTTTATCCGCGCCTCTTCCTCAAAGCCGCACTTCAGGTAAAAGCCCCTTGAAGCCTCGTACGCCGGAAGCCCTGAAGTCTCGGCCACAAGAAGGCGAGCATTGACCGGACAAAGGAGTTCTCCTGTCTTTTCAATGAGCGCCCTGCCTATGCCCGCACCTTTCATATTCTCATCGACGATAATCCAGTAGAGGTCATAGACTCCTTGAGCGAGAGGCCGGCTGCCGTAGCAGGCGTAACCGGCCGGGATGGCGTCCTTCAAGGCCGTTATGAAATAATAGTCTGTCTGGCCCGGGTCGGTGAGATATATATGGAGGAGTTCTGCCGCGCAGTCCTTTTCCTCCCTGGTGAGGTTTGCCGTTCTTTCGATTATGGAGACCAGGGCGTCTTTGTCCCGCTGTTGAGTCTCCCTTATGTGCAAGCCCTCTGTTGTCTTTTTCACTGTTGCGTCATCCCGCTGGCACCGGCTTGACCGGCGTGTCAGCTGCCCTGTACCTGGCCTCAGCCGCGTTGACTATAGCGGCAACAAGGTCGGGATAATCAAGCCCGGAAGCTTTTGCTGCCCTTGCAAAACCCGCGTCCGAAGAGATATCGGGGTTCGGGTTGACCTCCAGGACCTTTATCTTCCCGTCCCGCCCAAGCCTCATGTCGACCCTGGCGTAGTCCCTGCACCCGATTATACCATATGCCTTGAGCGCTATCGCCTGAAGTTCATCGCGCAAGGCCTCCGGTATGTCAGCCGGGCACGAAGGCACGGTCTTCCTGAAAAAAGGGCTCTCCTCGACCCACTTCGCCTCATAGCAGCAGATCTTCGGCTTGCCCTCCGGAAAGTCCACGAAAAGTATCTCGGACGGAGGAAGGGCCTTTTTACCGGCCCCGTTGCCCATTACGGCAATATTGAACTCCCTGCCGTCAATATACTCTTCGACGATCGCGGGCTGGGAATAGCGTTTCGTTATGAACTCGACCCTGCTCCTGAGCTCTTCAAGCGAGTTTACGACGGCGTTCGAATCTATGCCCACGCTGGCGTCCTCACGCAGAGGCTTCACTATGAGAGGAAACTCAAGTCTATCGGGAAGGGCCTCGGGCGCCCTGTCCATTACGGCGTACTCTGGCGTAGGAACTCCCCTGCTTGAGAGGATGTCCTTGGTCAGGCCCTTGTCCAGGGCCAGCCCCAGGGCCATAGGGGGGCTTCCGGTAAAGCGCGCGCCGTAAAGCTCGAGGAGGGCGGCTACATTCATCTCAAATGCGCTCTTTGAGAACGCCCCCTCGCAGAGGTTGAAGATAATAGTATCCTGGGCCGACCCGGAAACAGCTTTTGTGAAGCTTTCGAGGCCGGCCACATTACGAAGCGGCAGCAGACTTACTGAAAAGCCCCTCGCACTGAGGCCGCCTTCGATATCCGCGACCGTTGAGGAAAGGTTGTTGTCCAGGTCTACGAGCTTGCCATCTATCTTGTATGTGTCGTGCCCGTCATCATTGAATACTATGATGACCTTGCGGGCGGTCATATCCCGTACCTCTGACGGGCCGCGTCAAGGACGCTGTTCACCATGTCCGTGAACGACATCCCGGCGGCCCTTGCGGCCTTGGGAAAGCATGAATTGCACTTCGGATCTTTCAATATTCCCGGAAGGGGGTTGAGCTCTATTATGTGAGGAGTGCCCATTGAATCGAGCCTGACATCTATCCTGCACCAGTCCCGCACATCGAGCGCGCCGAATGCGTCCTTCGATACGGCCTCTATGGCGCTTTTGAGCCGCGCGTTAAGGTCGGCCGGGCAGGTGAAGATGTCGAGCGGGGCGTCCGGCGTGTCAAGTATCCACTTGGCCTCGTATGAATATATGGGGTTTACACCCGCTGGAAGGGCCGAGTAGTTTATCTCCACAATGGGTAAAGCTTTGAGGGAACTGCCGTTGCCGACGAGAGCCACCGTGAACTCTCTGCCTTCGAGGTACTCTTCGACCAGGGCGGGCTGAGCGTACTCTTCGAGCACTTCCGCAACTTTTTTCCTGAGAGAGGGAACATCGCGCACGATTGAGTCGTTCTTTATGCCCTTGCTCGAACCTTCAAGCATGGGTTTAACTATCATGGGGAATGAGAGGTATTTCTCTATTTCGAAAGAGGCGTCCCTGGCGACGATGAACCGCGCCGTAGGTATCCCGTAATAGGACAGTATCTCCTTGGCCCTGGCCTTGTTGAGGCACATGGCAAGGGTCAGCGGGTTGGAGCCGGTGTACGGGATGCGGAGCATCTCGAGAATGGAGGGGATCTGCGATTCCCTTGAGTCCCCCCAGACGCCCTCGGCCATGTTGAAGACGATATCGGGCCGCTCTCTCCTGAACTTCTCGAACGCGTCCTCGTCCGCCTCGACCATGATGACTTCGCCGTGGCGCTCCCGCAGGGCGTCCCGGACCGCCTCGACGGTCTCGGGGTCGTCGCACTCGGCGTAGAAATCCTCGGGGAGGCCTTCGGCCTCCCCGATTTCCTTCTTCAAATTATAGGTAAGGGCGACTTTCATTTTCCGGCTGAGCTGGGTTTCATTCCCCGGCATCAGGGGACGAGCACTGCCGCCGCGACGACGGTGGTGAACTTTCCGTCGCTCTTCACGATGGCGGACTGGGTTATATTGGAAGTCTTTACTATCTTGTCGCTTATCCTGTATATCTCTTTTTTCTCGTCCCACCCGAGGTTCTCGTCGAGGTCGATACCTAAAGTGGAGGCGAGCATGGCTGCCGCGAGGTCTTCGGCGTAGTCGCCGGCGACCGTGTCGGACTCTCCGTATGAATGGTGCTCGCTAAGGTAGCCGTACAGCTTTCTGTCGGTAGGGATGGCGCAGCCGACAGAGGCCGCCAGAAGCCTCCTGGGCTCGTTGCTAGCCAGGCGGCTCATTACGCAGAACACTATCTGACCGGGCGAAAGCTTTTTGAGGCCCACGCTCTTTGTGACTATCTTCGCGGCTGGCGGGAAGATGCTCGAGACCTGCACAAGGTTGAACTTCTCGATACCTGCGTCACGCAGCGCCAACTCGAAGCTCGTGAGCTCCTCCTTATGCACGCCGACGCCTTTAGTGAAAAAGACCCTTTTCGGAACGAACATTTAATTTACCCCCGGATTTGCGGATTAGTATAATTATGAACCCGGACGACTCCGGCCTGGCTCGATTGAGGCTACCTCTAAAAATTGCTCTTTTTCCTGACCTCTGCGTCAGGGCGTAAATAAAAATGCTCACATATTTCATATATGCTGCGCTTTTTATTTCCGCCCTTCCTTGACTTCAGAAAAAATATCTGATTTTTATAGGCAGCCTTAAGTGGCCTGGAGCTATCTAGCGGCGTTTTTTACCGCGGCCCTCGTTCATGTAGCCCATTATCTTGTATACGAGCTTGGCCGACAGGAAATCCGGCGCTATGTTACCCGGCAGGGGGCAGAGCTCGACGACATCAAAGCCCACTACCTTTTTCTTTGATATCACATTGCGCAGAACGCCAAGTACATCATACCAGCCGAGACCGCCCGGCTCTGGCGTGCCGGTCGCGGGCATTATCGACGGGTCGAACACATCAAGGTCTATGGTGATGCATATCTCGTCGGTAAGCTCACGGGCGACCTTGTCCCAGTTGATCCCGCCGAGCACCTCTGAGGCGTAATGCGTGCTTATCTTTGACTTCGCTTTTTTACCGGCTTTTTTCTCGGTTTTGAGGAATTCAGCCTCTTCGACCGACAGGCTCCTGATGCCGACCTGCACAATGGGGCAGAGCTCGGATATCCTTCTGGCCACGCACGCGTGGTTAAAGGGCGTGTCCTGGTAAGAATCCCTCATGTCGGCGTGAGCGTCGAGCTGGAGGACAGACATTTTCGGGTGCTTCTCCAGCAGGGCCTGCACGAGCCCCAGCGTTATGGAATGCTCTCCGCCGAGCATCACCGGAATTTTGCCCGCTTCCAGTATGTCGGAGACGCCCTCTTTGACCCTTCTGATCATCTCTTCAGGGCCGACGGCGGTAGACTCTATCTGGGGCCAGGTCTCGATGCCAGCCTCATATGGCTCGCATTTCAATTCCTCGTCATAGAGCTCCATGTGGGTTGAAGCCTCTATGATGGCCCTCGGGCCGTTCCTCATGCCGCTTATGTAGGACGCCGTAAGGTCATACGGCACGGACAGCACAGCGTACCTTGTTTCCTTGCCCTCAAAAGTATCCTTTGGAAGGCCGCCGAAGTTCAAAATGCCTTCAGCCAGGCCGACAGGCCTTCTTGCCACGCTCATTCCAGAACCCTTCTTTCGTTTCTTATCCAGCCCTCAACCGGGGCAGCCCAGCCTAATCAGTAAAAATCAGCTCTTTCCTTGAAGTACCTGTAATTCGAAAGGACCTTCCTCGCGAACACCGGCGGCAAACCCTCCACGCCGGAATCGACGCGGCCCGGGCCGACATTGTACGCCGTAAGCGAAGTCTCGGTGTCCTTGTAGCGATCCTGGAGCTTTGAGAAATACCGTACGCCCATCTTTACATTCGCGTAAGGGTCCAGAAGAGTGCCTTCGCCGTCCCACTTGAGGTTAAGCTCGCCTGCGAGCTCTTCGCCTGTGGACGGGAGTATCTGCATAAGCCCCAAAGCTCCGTTGAAAGACTTCGACCAGTTATAGAAGGTCGACTCGGTCTTCATGAGCGCGAGCACGAACAAAGGGTCTATCTTGTTCGTAACGCTCTCCATGAGGATGGCCTCCGCGAGCTTCAATTCTTCGATGGAGCCGAGCCCGGTCCTGTTCTCCTTCAAAATGCCGTGCACATAGTCGAGCATGCTCGCGTCCCTGCCCGTCTGCGGGAGCAGGGCAACGAACCTGCTCGTAAACGCGGGCATGACGCCAGCTTCGATGACAATGGCCAGGCAAAAAGCTACCAGGACTTTTTTCAGATTTATTTTATTTATTTTTCCGTGAAACATCAAGAAGATAACTCCTAATAGTGAAGCAACTGCAAAATATATTTTGTTTTCAGGTTCATGTCAAGAATTTTACTGCCCCGTGCACGACATCCTTCACCCGCAGCTTCAAGCTCCTGGAACCCTGCCACTCGTCAATATAGGGCGAAAACGCGATGCCATAGCCATCTCCGCGCATCGGGTGGAGACCGGCAAGCCCGAAGCCTATGGCGCTCCTTGAGCAGCTTCCGTGCTTTACTTTGAGCCTCAGGTGCCTGCTGCCCACGACCTCAGTGCCGACTATCTGGGCGTCCGAAAGGCACAGGAGAGGTTCGCGGTTCGATTGCCCAAAGGGCGCGAGGCTCCCTATCTCAGCGATAAGCCTGGAGTTCACCTCGTCGAGAGTTACGACAGCGTCGAGGTTTATCTCCGGCGTCAAGTCTTCGTCGGTAAGAATAGTGTTCGCGTATCTTACAAACTCGTCCTTGAACCCGGCCAGGTTTCCCATCGATACGGTAAGCCCGGCCGCCGCCTTGTGGCCGCCGAACCTGTCGAGCAGACCCGAGCAGGACTTAAGCCCCTCGAGCATATCAAAAGACCTTATCCCCCTTGCCGAGCCTTTTCCCACGCCGTTGTCGAGCGCTATTAAAACAGCGGGCTTGCAGAACCTGTCAACGAGCCTTGAGGCGACTATTCCGATGACGCCGGGGTGCCAGCGTTCCGAGAAAAGGACGATGCCCCTGTCGGTATGGCCCTCCAGCATGGCCAATGCCTCTTCCAGCGTCTCGGCTTCCATCCTCTGACGGGAGCCGTTCTCACGGTCAAGCTGGGATGCCAGGGAAGCGGCCTCCGCAGAATCTTCTGTTATCAGCAGGCGAAGGGCCGTAGCGGCGCTCGCGACCCTTCCGGCGGCGTTTATCCTGGGCGCTATCTGGTAGGCTATGCTGTCAGCGTCAGGCCTGGACCTGAGGCCCGCTATCTCTATGAGGGCTTTAAGGCCCGGCCTTTCGGTATTTTCAAGCTCCTTCAAGCCGTAAGAGACAAGTATCCTGTTCTCGTCCATCAGCGGGACAAGGTCGGCGACAGTCCCGATCGCCACAAGGTCCAGATACCTCTTGAGGTTCGGCGCCGCCGCTGAGGTGAACCAGCCATTTTCCCGAAGATGAGCACGAAGGGCCATTATCAGGTTGAAGGCCACGCCCACGCCCGCGAGCCCCTTGAAGGGGAAAGTACAGCCCTTCTGCTTGGGGTTCAATACTGCCGCCGCGTTCGGCGCGTCCCCTGATATTTCATGGTGGTCGGTCACGACCACATCCATGCCGAGAGAAGACGCCAGCTCTATCTCCGGGCCGTTCGACGAGCCGCAATCGACCGTTATCATTAACTTTATGCCTGATGCCGCGAGCTTTCTCACGGCATCGGCGTTAAGGCCGTAGCCTTCAGACTGCCTGTCAGGTATATAGGTCGTCACTTCGACGCCTATCTCCTTGAAGAACAGGTACACGAGAGCCGCGGAAGTAGTCCCGTCGACATCGTAATCGCCATAGACGGCTATGCTTTCCTTGTTGACCAGGGCCCTTGATACACGCTCCACTGCCCTGTCCATGTCCTTCATGAGAAGCGGGTCATGGAGACTTGAGAGGTCCGGCCTTAAAAAGGAAGAGGCCCTGCCAAAGTCGACAAGGCCCCTGTTTACCAAGAGCTGTGCCGTAAGGGGCAGGATGTTAAGCTCCCTGCCCAGCTCTGTCTGGAGCTCCTTGTTGGCCGGGCTCATCTTCCAGCGCTTCTTTCTTTTGAACATCAGGTCCCCTATGCCCTTCCTTTTCCTAAGAAAATGAACGGTTCCGCTATTTTACTTTTTAAGCGCCCATAGGTCAAGGAATGAATGGGTATGCCGGTTTTGACCCGTTCGTTTCAGCGCAGGTCAAAACCGGCAAATAAAAATGATCTTTCCTTACCATCAAAATTCTCCGTCATTGATGGCGGAGAATTTTGATGTTGCAAAGCAAATCAAGGGAGGTAAAGGTGAATGGGCGAAATGGTTGGCGCAGCCCACTGTACCTGCTTCTGCTTTATCCCCCTCTTTCCTAAAGAGGGGCCAGAGGAGATTAACCGAGCACAAACAATCCCCCTTACCCCCCCCTTTAGAATGTCATTCTGAGCGAAGCGAAGAATCTGCTTTAAAAATTGAAACAAGATTCTTCGTCGCCTCCGGCTCCTCAGAATGACAGATATTGGTGGGCGCAGCCCACCCTTGATAAATCTGAAATAAAAAAAACCCGGCAGGCCTTCCTGCCGGGCTTAAAATAGATAGTAGAATAACTCTATGCTACGGGAAACCCCTCGAGCATGCGGTTCAAGGAGACCGAGTCGAGCTGTTCCTGGAGGAGCGGGACTATGGTCGGGTTGTCGACCTCCCGTCTTACCTCCTTCCTTATTACGGTTATGAAGGGCTGGACGACATCCGGGTCGAACTGCTTGTTGAAGTTCGCCTTTACCTCGTCCATAGCCTCTCCGAAAGACAGCCTCGGCCTGTAGGGCCTGTCGGTCGTCATGGCGTCGAACGCGTCGACCAGGGCCATTATCCTCGCGCCCAGGGGGATATCAGACTTCTTAAGCCTGTCCGGATAGCCGGAGCCGTCCACCTTTTCGTGGTGGTTCCTTGTCATCATGGGGATCCCCTTCCAGGGGAACTTAATTTTGGAAAGGATCTCATAGCCCACGACCGGGTGCGAATTCAGCTCCCTGCACTCGTAGCTGGTAAGCGGGCTCGCCTTGTTTATGATGGTCTTGTCCACGGCTATTTTGCCGATATCATGGAGAAGCCCGGCTATCCTTATGCCCTCGACATCTTCGTTCGGCCAGCCCATCTCCCTGGCGAGCACCGCGCTGTAGGCCGAGACCCTGTGCGAATGGCCCCTTGTATATGAGTCCTTCGCGTCGATCGAGGCCGCGAAGGCATGGATGGTGTCGTAGTAAATCCTGCGGAGATTTTCGTACAAGCCCTTGTTTTCATTGTACTTGTGCATGAGCTTCATAAGAAGCATATGGCTGTGCAGAGAGAAAGATATATGCTGGGCCATGACCGAAAGGAGCTGGCAATCATAGACCGAGTAGTCCTCGCCCGAGAACTTACCGTTTATGGCTATGAAGCCCAGAAGCTCGTCCTTCACGACCAGGCAGGCCAGCATGCGGCTGTCGAGCTTTTCGAGCAATTCTGCGGCCTGTCCCAGCACCTCAGAGGGGTGGTCGCCCTTTTTGAGGTCGATGGGTTTGTTATGCTTCGTAAGCGCCGCTACCGCCTCCTTGCCGAGCCTTATGAAGGCCCCTCCAACGTCCCCCAGGCCCTTTGAGGCTATGGGCGCGAAGACGCCCCTGTCCTGGTCGAACTGGAATATGACCCCCTTGGTCGCGGAAAAAGAGCCCATTACCATGTAAAGGGAGGACTTCACGACCCTGGTGAAGTCCTTCGGAGAGGTTATCTCCTCGCCGAGTTCAGCCAGCGTGTTCAGATTGAATAGGAGCTTTTCAAGGCTCAGTTCCGTCTGCAGCATCAAACAACCTCCTTCATGGACAGCGCGCCGCTCACGATGTCACCATCTCCTGCGGGACGCGTCCGTTCACGGCATCTTCTTCAGTATCGAAAATCTCTATATGCTTTGTAAGCCCGACTATGCTGAATATGTCGTAGTTGACCCGCTTCAGGCCGGAGAAAGCTATCCTTGCCTTGCAGTCCCTGACCTTCTCTATTATTCCTATGAGTATCGAAACGCCTATGGAGTTCACGAGGTCGGTCTCAGAAAAGTCGATGACTATGCTGGTGAAGCCCCGCTCCATATAGCTCGCGCACAGGTCCTCTAACTTCTCGCCTTCTATGTCATTTATGTAATTGTCGGAGTATATGACGACAGCGTCGCCCACTTCCTTGAAATTCCTATACTTCTTGACCATTCCTGCCGTCTCCTTTTTTTACCAGGTACTTCACGAGCACTATCTTGGCGCCCCCCCGGACCTTTTCCATGCGCACCTCGTCCATGAGCCCGCGCATGAGTTCGAAACCCCAGCCCCTTTTGCGCGGCAGGGCCGCGTCAGGCTCGGTGGCGGCGGCGCTACTGGGCTTGTCAAAGTCCACGCCCCCGTTCTGGACATGTATGGTCAGCCTGTCAACAGACGATACGAACCTCAGGAAGACCTTTGCCGCCTTGTTCCTGCTGTGCTCAAAGCCGTTTATGCATGCCTCGACGAGAGCGGCCTTTATCTGGCCTATGGCGACTTCGTCGAAGCCCATCTCAGTTCCTATCTCTTCAACAGCCCTCGCGGCCACCAGCTCGGCCTTTGTGGCCGAAGGCAGTACGACCTCGAACTCCTTGACCGGGACTATCTTTTCAGCGATCCTCAGCCTCGAAGCGCCGTCCGGGTCAACGAGCCCTTCCTTTATTATCCTGAGCTGCACCGGGTCAGAGGAGTAGACACCTTCCGCTTCGATTTTCTTTTGCGCCTCGAAGGTAAAGCCGTCCTTACCTATCATCCAGCGCACAACTCTGGCGGCCCTGAAATTCTCCCTGAGTATCTGGGACCTGCGGAGGAAGTTGTCGACATCTCCAAGGTTCACCGGGGCAGGCGCGTCCTTTACAGACACTATCCAGACCACTTCGCTGCCGGAGTCGTACCTGCCGTTCTGGAAGCCGTGAGCGATAAGTATCGGAGGGCCTGCCTCGCCTGATTCGAGACGGACCGTATCAAAACAGCCCACTACCTGCGGCAGGTCGAGTTCTTCGTCCTCTTTACGGTCGGCGGACACCTTGTACGCGCCGTTCTTGAATTTCGCGTTGAAGGCCTGGTTCCTGAAAAGCACCTTCAGGACTTTTTGATTATTGAAAGATTTCACCGTATCAGAGACTTCATTGGCCAGCTTGAGGTTTATCCTGGAACCCTTGAAGTCGAAGCCCTGCTTTAAGACCTCTCTGGCAAGGTAGGTCCTGACCTCGTCAATGCTCCTGCCCTTGACCCTGGTCTCGTAGATGAAATATACGAAGTCCTTTATCGTGGCATCCCCTGACCACTTCACGGAGCCAAGGTTCACCTCGACGAGGCCCGCCTCTGAAAGCGAGTTCAATATCTCCCTCATCTCGGCGGAGCTGAACCTGAACCGTTCCATGAGCTCCTCGTCGGAAAGCGGGGCGGAGGCCGCAGAGCAGGCGTGAAGGACCCTCAGGTCGTTTATGCTCTTAAGGCCCATCGCGGCCCGGAGCGCGAAGCCGATGTTGCCGTCAAAGAGCTCCTGCGTGTACAGGTCAGCGAAGTCCTTGAGGCTCTTGAGCCTCATCCCGGACTTGGCCGCGGCCCATACCAGGCTCTTCAGGTACATCGGGTTGCCGTCCAGCCTGAACGCGGCGAGCCTGAGCATATCGGTGTCGGACTCGATGTTGTACTGCCGGCACAAATCGGTCATCATGGACGAAGACAGCTCCTCGTCGAGGCCCGCTAGTTCCATTGCCTCGACCGAGCCGAATGCGTTGCCCTCGAGCACGCGCTTTGAAGAGGCCGCCGCCACGAAGGAAAAATCGCTCGACGAAAGGGATGATATAAGCTCGCGCGCAACCGCTGCCCCCCTGCCGGAAGGCCCCTGATACTCGGCCAGGTCGATGTCGTCCAGGACCATGTACACCGGTATCCCCGAAACGCGGGTTATGGCAGCCGGGGCGTGCAGGGCGTTCTTCAACGCGGCTGAAGCGTCATTCGACTTCCTCGCCTCCCTGTGGAGGGCGGCGATGTCGGCCAGCTCGTACATGTCGTTATCGACCAGCAGCTTTTCTATCTTGTCAAGCGAGATCCCGTCCCGGACGAACCTGGGCTCCCTCATCCTGAACGCGAGGTACTGCTTCAGGACTTCCTTCAGGTAGTCCTCGGAGAAGTCTTCCACGGTGCCGTAACCCTTGAACTGGTAATAGACCGGGACGACCCTTGCCTGTCCCCAGAACAGGTTATGGAATACGCGCCTCAAGACCTCGGTCTTGCCGGTCCACCTGCCTCCGAAAAGCAGTATGGAAGGGGCGGGCTTATTGTCCGCGGCAGCCCTCCTCAGTATGCAATCTATCTCCGAGACCCTCCCGAAGAACTCGCCGTCAGGGCAGGTGTTGAAAAGCGCCCTATGCTTCATAAACTACCACTCTGTTCTTACCCATCCTTTTGGCCAGATACATGGCCCTGTCAGCCTTGTTTATGAGGTCGTCTATATGGCTGGCGTCTGCCGGGAACTCGGCTACCCCGAGGCTTATGGTCGGCCAGTCTTCGAATATGTTATGGGGGGGCCTGTAATCCTGGACCCCCTTCCTCATCCTCTCGGCTATTATGCTGGCGTCCCTCTTGTCGGTATGCGGGAGTATGACCGCGAACTCTTCGCCGCCGTAGCGCGCGACGACATCCATGGACCTTACGGCCTCCCTTACGGCCTTTGAGACGCCCTTCAAAAGCTCATCGCCCGCAAGGTGCCCGTACCTGTCGTTGAACGACTTGAAGTTGTCTATGTCTATGATGAAGGCCGAAAAGCACCCGTCGTGCCTCTTGACCCTTTCTACTTCTTCGTAAAGCCTCTCCCTGAAATACCTCCGGTTGAAAAGGCCGGTCAAGGGGTCTGTCATGGAGAGCGTCTTGAGCTCTTCGCTCATGCTGTAGTATGCGCCGCGCTCGATTGCTATCGAGGCGTAGTTGGCAAAAGAAAGCAGCAGGTGCAGGTCTTCTTCAGAAAAGGCCCCGCCGCAGAGCTTGTCAGAGACATTTATGACGCCTATGACCCTGTTCTCGAGCTTCAGCGGTACGGAGATGAAAGACTTTGTCCTGTACCTGGGCCTGTTCTTCCAGGAAGGCACCTCGTCTTCTATGTCTTTCACAATGACCGGCACTCCCCTGGCCGCTATCGACCCGGAGATGCCCTCGCCCACCTTGACTTTCAACCCGTCAGCCAGGGCCTTGTCCATGCCCCTTGCGGCCTTTATGGAAAGCAGGTTGTTCTTGTTGTCCAGTATCATGAGCGAGCCCTGCTCAGCGCCGACGAGCTCGGCGGATTTCACCAGTATGGTCTCGTAAAGCTCCTCCCTGTCAAGGACAGGAGCAATGGCCTTGTAGACCTGCTCAAGCGCGTAAAAGCCCTTGAGCCTCGTGTTCGAGGAGTCGCCGGCACCCTTTTCAGCCGCCGAGACCATGCACCTCAATATC
>MGPK01000044.1:0-4034 GCA_001795535.1 Deltaproteobacteria bacterium GWA2_54_12 | reverse complement strand
ATGTTGTTTACTATTGAAGGTATTGTAAAGAGCGACCTGGGAGGTATGGTCTTTATATCCGGCCTCAGCCTTGAGACCGCCTCCCCGTCGAACCCGTATCCGGTAATGCCTTCGTAAAAGTCTTTTATATCGCTGCCCTCGAGGTAGACATGCCCGCCAATGACTACAAAGGCGTATCTGGAATCAACGACCACGGGGATGGCGAAGAAGTACTGGTTGGCATGGCACTTGTAGACATAGGGGCTTTCATTCTCAAGCACCTGCGCGACGGCCCTGCCGGTCATATCGCGGCACAATCCTGCGCCCTTGGGACAACTCTTTACAGCCTTGCAGACCGGGCTTTCCTTCGTGGACGGGACAAGCACCGTCCCTGAGCCGTCATAAAGGCTGAGCGGTATATCCAGAAGGAGCGAGACCCCGTTCTGGAACTCGCGCCATGAAGACAGGTCGGTTGAGCCTGGCAGACTGGCATAGCCGGTTTTTTTCCGCATGTCGTTACCGCTGGTGTCGAGTAGCATCTTTTCCGTCCAATGGAGCAAAAAAAAATGCCGTTAACACCCGGGAACGGGTATTGCGGCATCTTGCCTTTTTCAGGCCCGCCTTGAGCCTAACACGCAGAAAATGTGAATCGCGTAAACAGGATCAGCCGCAGTTAAGAGGTGCTGGAACTCCAGACGGTCGAAAACCTGATACATTGACTTATCATAAATACTTGAAAAAGACAATAGGGTATTAGGCATGAAAGGGCAAAAAAAAGCCCTGGAAGCAGGGCTCCAGGGCTTTTAAGATGGGGAAAGCGCCTTATGCGCTTGCAACAGCTTGTTTTTTCTTGTCTTTCCAGAAGAGCAACATCGGGCTTGCTATGAATATGGAGGAATATGAGCCGACTATTATGCCGAGCACCAGGGCCAGGGCAAAGTCATGGATAACTTCTCCTCCGAGGAGCATGAGGGAAAGAGAAGCCAGAAATGTCGTAAGCGAAGTCACTATCGTCCTTCTCAATACTTCGTTTACCGACCGGTTCAAAAGGGGCGCTAACCCCTCCTTGCTCTTTTTATGGAGGTTCTCCCTTATCCTGTCGAAGACCACGACCGTATCCGTCAGGGAGTACCCGGCCAGGGTAAGAAGCGCGGTTACTACGAGGAGGCTTATCTCCTTGTCGAGGATGTAGAATATTCCGAGCACCGCGAGCACATCATGGAAGGTCGCGATTACGGCCGCCACGCCGAACCTGAATTCGAACCTCCAGGCCACATAGATGAGTATGCCGACAAGGGATATGATGATCGCCCAGAGCGCGTCCCTCTGTAGCTTTTTGCCGACCGTAGGGCCAATCTCAGATGTTGACTCCACAATGTACGGGTTGTCCGGCATGCCCTTGGCAAACACATCCCCTATCGACTGGGAGACGGCGCGAAGATCGCCACCCGTCCTGCTGATCTTCACAAGGAGCTTCGTTGGCTCGGCGAACTGCT
The DNA here is from genome assembly GCA_001795535.1 of Deltaproteobacteria bacterium GWA2_54_12. Taxonomy (GTDB): domain Bacteria; phylum Desulfobacterota; class GWC2-55-46; order GWC2-55-46; family GWC2-55-46; genus GWA2-54-12. The sequence continues at coordinate 2,559 of MGPK01000044.1, read as the reverse complement.
GCAGCTCGGCGTCGGTAAAGCCCCCGGTTTCAAGAATTCCCCTTACCTTTTCCATCTCCAGTGGTTTTTCAAACTTGAACTGGATGGCTATGCCGCCCTCGAAATCGGTTGAGAGGTTGGCCTTCCCGAGAGGGATCGCCAAGGCCGCGATGATGCCGACTATCACGAGTATTATCGAAATGGCAAAAGTTATCTTCCTTTTGCCCATGAAATCGATTTTTGTGTCACCCCATATATCCATCTGTCCTCCGAAAAATCCGAACTGCGAAAGCTAACCTGTTGAGTTTGCTGAAACTCCGTTTTTTCAGCAGCCTCTTAGATGCTGAGCCTCTTTACCCTGAACTTCTCGTTCATTATGTCGAACGAGACCTTGGTGCCCACCAGCGAGGTAAAGAGGTTTATGAGTATGCCGAGGCTCAATGAAACGGCGAAGCCTTTTATCGGGCCGCTGCCAAACTGGAACAGGACCGCGGCAGTTATAAGCGTCGTCACATGGGAGTCCACAATTGTCCACCACGCGTGGTCATACCCGGCGTTCACGGCGGACCTCGGCGTGCGCCCGGTACGGAGCTCCTCTTTTATCCTCTCGAATATGAGGACATTTGAGTCCACGCCCATGCCTATCGTAAGGACTATGCCGGCGATGCCCGGGAGGGTAAGCGTGGCGTTAAGCCAGGCCATCGCACCCAGGAGCATTACTATGTTGAGGAATATGGCTATGTCTGCCACGAGGCCCGAAAGCCTGTAATAGATGAGCATGAAGATAAGGACCAGCGCGGTGCCGAGTACTCCGGCCCTTACCCCGGCGTTGATGGAGTCCTGGCCGAGAGTGGGGCCGACGGTCACATTCTGTATGATATTGACCGGCGCGGGAAGGGCTCCGGCGCGGAGCACTATGGCAAGGTCGGTTGCCTCTTCGTAGGTGAAGCCGCCGGATATCTGAGCCTTGCCGCCGCTTATGGCTTCCCTTATCTGCGGGGCCGAATGGATGTTGCCGTCAAGGACTATGGCAAGGCGCTTGCCTACATTCTGGCTCGTTACCCTCTCGAATACGCGGGCGCCGTTGGAGTCGAATGTCAGTGAAACATAGGGCTCATTATACTGGCTGTCAAAGGCCACCCTCGCGTCCGAAAGCGCGTCCCCGGTCAGAAGGGGCTCTTTTTTGACGAGGAACGGGGTCTTCTCGACCTGCCCGGTCTGGGGATTGACGGCGCTTTGGTACAGCACCTCAGAGCCGAAAGGCGCGCCCCCACTAGCCGCGCCGGCCGCGTCCATCGACTCGTCGACGAGCCTGAACTCCAGGACCGCGGTCTTGCCTATGAGCTCAATGGCCCTCGCGGGGTCTTTCAAACCGGGCAGCTGTATGACTATCTCGTCTTCGCCCTGCTTCTGGATGATGGGCTCGGCCACGCCGAACTTGTCTATCCGGTTCCTTATCGTCTCGAGGCCCTGGGAGACGGCCGCGTCCTTTATGCGCTTCACCTCTTCTTCCGAAAGGTTGAAAAGGAGCCGCCCGCTCTCATCGACCGGCGCGTTGAACACGCCGAACTCGTCGTCCATGAGTTTGGTTATCTCGCCCTTTGTCTTTTCGTCAGGATAAGCGACGGTTATGGCGCTGCCGCCCGTCCTTGAGACGCTGTAATACGGGATGGACTTGGCCTTCAAGGCATCCTCGACCGAGCCGGAAAGCCTCTGCGTATGCGTCTCGACGGCTTTTGCCTGGTCAACATTAAGGACCAGGTGCATGCCGCCCTGGAGGTCGAGCCCCAGGTTTATCTTTGGGACATTATCGGCCCAGAACGACGGCAGCCTCTTTGAAAGAGGAGTTGACGGCAAAAAGAGCGCCAGCGCGGCAACGCTGAACACCGCGAGCATGACGATACGCCAGAAGATGCTTCTCATTATTTACTCCGCAGTCTTTCTCTAACAGGATGTTGAAAAGCCTTTCCGGGCTTTTTCAACCGCGCTTTGGCCGGAGTGAACCCGCCCAGATCTTACGGATTGCCCGGCTTTTTCAGGTCCGCAATCCGTCAATACAACCGTGTGGTGCCTTAAACAGGCTCTTTTCAGCAGCCCTTTGAAAGCAAAAGGCCGCCCCGGATGGGGCGGCTCGATTTTTTGCAGAATTCCTATGCCTGGGGCTTCCTTACGGAGATGGCCTCCTTGGAGACCTTCACCTTCACGCCCTCGGCAACCTCAACGGAGACGGTATCCTCGTTTACGGAGGCTACCCTGCCGTGCATTCCGCCGGTAGTGACGACCTGATCGCCCTTCTGTATGGCCGAGATCATCTGCTTGTGCTCCTTGGCCCTTTTCTGCTGAGGCCTGATAAGGAGGAAGTAGAAGATTACGAAAAGTATTATGAGCGGGGCGATGCTCATGATACCTGAAAGCCCGGGTGTGGTGGCCTGCGGAGCGTCTTCCGCAAAGGCAAGAGCAACTGGAAAGAAAAGCACTGGTGGTTCCTCCTTTAAATTAGTTCCTCGAACTGCGGGGCTTCCTGCCTCTGCCCGTGGAACTTCCTTTTGAACTCGTCGAACTTCCCGTCCCCTATCGCCT
>MGPK01000043.1:3732-7457 GCA_001795535.1 Deltaproteobacteria bacterium GWA2_54_12 | reverse complement strand
ACCTTCAAACCCTCCACCCTTTTCCATCTCCCTGACCATGTTCCTCGCCACTATATCCCTTGGGGAAAGCTCCATCTTTTCTCTGGAGTCTTCATAGTCCGCCAAGAACCTCTCCCCCCTTTTATTAAGGAGATAGGCCCCCTCTCCCCTCGCCCCTTCTGAGACCAGGATGTTTGTGCCGAAAAGGGTCGTAGGGTGGAACTGGATGAACTCCATATCCTTCAAAGGCACGCCAGCCCGGTATGGGACAGCCATGCCTATCCCTGTGTTTATCAGGGCGTTGGTGGACTTACCATAGAGCCTCCCTGCCCCGCCTGTGGCGAAGATTACAGCATCCGAGGGAAATGGTTCAAGCCTCCCGCTCTTCAGATCAAGGGCTATGAGCCCGTGGCAGGCCCCTTCATCCACTGCCAGGGATGTCACAAGATATTCGGAGTAAAGGGTTATTCCATGATAGATCGCCCTCTCGAATATGGTGTTAAGGAGGGCATGCCCGGTCCTGTCTGCCGCATAGCATGTCCTCGGAAAGTCGGCCCCTCCAAAGGGCCTCTGGGCAATCCTGCCGTCGTCATTCCTGCTGAACGGGCATCCCCAGTGCTCCATCTCATAGACGAGCCCTGGCCCCATCCGGCACATCTTTAATACCGCACCCTGGTCAGCCAGGTAGTCGCTCCCTTTTATAGTGTCAAAGGCATGGGTCTCAGGGTTGTCTGACGCGGCGAGGGGGTTATTCCCTATGGCAACGTTAATCCCTCCCTGGGCAGCAACAGTGTGGGACCTCAAGGGGTGTACCTTAGAGACGATGGCAGTGTCTATACCCCTTCGGTTCAGTTCTATGGCTGCCCTGAGCCCTGCCAGCCCTCCGCCAACGATTATTGCCTGATGACATATCATAGGATTCGCCTACTATACTACATCTTATGGAAATCTCTATTGCACTTTATGACGTGATAAATATAGTTAACCATATCAAAATATGAAGCGATTAGGTGATGGGATTGTGGGCGGTCCGGCGGATCGCCCGTCGTTGATTCGATAATGATGAGGTTTGTAAAAAGTGTATCTTCGACCCTTCCTATGTCATTCTTTCTGCGGAGAGATATTAAATAGGCTTTTTGTCCATAGTTCTCCTGTACTCCATAGCCTCCCTGCTTATCTCCCTTACAGTTTTATCGGGCCAGAGTTTTTTACGCCATTCCGTATAATCGAAAGAATCCCTGTGGATCATGGAAATAAATTTTTCCGCTTCCACCATCCCCAGTTTTTCAACGAGGACATTCATGCCGTCATAAGCGATTTCGACTTCACTTCTCATTGTTTTTTTCCTCCCTAAGTTCCCAGAATTCAACTGGATTAACAATCTTTATCATGCCTATATCAGGGCTTTTACGTAATATATCTTTATCCGTTGTAATAAACCAGTCACATCTTGCAGAAATCGCACATGCGATATGTAAAGCGTCATGTGACCTTAACCCCATTTGCGCAAAGCTCTCAGCGCACCGAACAACTTCTTCCGATTCTACGATATCAATTTTTGCCAAATCACGCCAGGCCGCAATGTTTTTTTGTTTCAGGGGGTAAGGGTTCCGGCTGTTTTCATAATCAAGGACAAAAGACCACGCAAGCTCTATATTATCAGATTTTACGTCCTCCTGAACATAGAGTTTGGCCTCCGTCTCCAGCCTTACCACAACAGAATCCTGATTATCATAAGGCCGGTTAAAACAACAGTTATCAAGATAAATCCTCATAATTCAACTCCTATGAAACCATTGCTGATACATAATGACAGCGGATTTTGTAATTCTCAAATGCGGCGAGTGAGTTTTCCGTCATTTTCATTACCCGTCCTCATTGGTAGTGGCGATCCGGCTGGTCGCCCGTCGTTGATTCAATAATGGTGAGGTTTGTAAAAAGTGTAGACGCAAGCCCCTCAAGACCCTTTTGCTAAAGATTCTTCGGTGGCAAATATATTTCATTGAGACGTAGATTTTGTTCAATTATATCGATGTCATGTTCTGATAGCCCTATAAGCTTGTAAATCACCTTGTCTATAACATATGCAAGTGTATCTACTTTTCTGTTATGTAAGATACATATATCATTTTGTTCTTTCGGTTTTTCAACAGAAGTTATTTTCTTTAAAAAATCCATTTCCTCCTTCAAAATTAAGTCGAAGTTGCTTTCAATTTTATCTAAGAGATCTTCAGTAATTAATATTGCTAAAAAGAGATAGTTTACGTTTTATATCGATTATCTTCGAATGGACTTCTTTAGAATCTGTAATTTCTTGATAACTATCCCTTTTTGCAGCTAAAGCTTCCTTTATACATAGGAATTTTTTATAACCCTCAATTGAATTATGGTCGGTTATTGCGATAACACGGAGATCATTTTTCTTGGCCGTTTCAAGTATCTTGAGGTATTCTTCGTCGTCTTTTTTCCCTTTATAGCAACTCGATGACGGCGTATGTATATGTAAATCAATTTTGAAAAAGTTATCAAAGCTGGTCTCTTTGGCAGTTTTTTTCATATCAGCGTCCCCTTATTATAATTTCAATTCCCAAACCCCGGAATTAGAGTGACACCATTTCCCTAATCCTATTTTCTACCTCTTCCTGTGTAAGCTCGCCTTGTCTCGATGCCCACCTGCCAAGGGAAATCAGCCGACTTCATTTCTTTTCTATGCGCTTTTCAATCGCCTTCAGTTCTTCATCATCGGCCAAATTTCCCATCTCTGCTTCTTTTTTCAGGCGATGTCTACTATAAATATCATACTGATCCAAGGCCAGTTTGTCTGCTATTTCCTTAGTCACTTTGCCTGCGTTATCCAGTATATCCCGCTCGTTAAATTTTAAAAACGCATCCAGTTTTTCCCGCCAGTCACGCATAAAAACCTGCCGATGCCGCTTTGCCTGATCTTCCGCATAATCGAGATACATGCCTACAATACGGTTAAGGCTCTCCATTTCACTTTCATTCAGGTAGTTTTTGGCAATAACAACATCGGCTTTTCGCACAACCTCGCCTTTCCATGAGGTCAGGCCCATGTTCTTCTTTGAAGCGTTCGCCCGTTCTGAAATAAGTTCTGCCGCTGTTTTGCCCGAAACAGCAAAGTGAAGTTTATTCTGAACAATCTTAAAGAACTCCAGCGTTTCTTCGGCTTTGGGATCATAGTCCACCGCCAGCTTATAGATATCGCGTATTTTTTGATAAAACCGCTTTTCGCTTGAACGGATATCACGTATCCGTTCAAGCATCTCGTCAAAATAATCGGAGCCTATATTGAAAACAGATTTCAGCCGCTCGTCATCCATGGTGAAACCTTTCACCAGATATTCATTGAGCCGCTCTGTTGCCCATTTGCGGAATTGCGTACCGCGATGAGAACGGACACGGTAGCCCACTGCAAGAATAGCTTCCAGGTTGTAAAACTTCCGTACCCGATTTACTTCCCTGACACCTTCTTTTTGAACTTGTAAGTTTTCCTTACAAGTTGCAGACTCCGATAGTTCGCCCTCCGCATATATTTCTTTTAGGTGAATTGTAATATTCTGGGGAGTAGTTTGAAACAGTTCTGCCATAGCCGCCTGAGTTAACCAGACAGTTTTTTTTTCAAGCCGAACCTCTATTTTTTCTTTCCCGCCGGAAGTGGTGTACAGTAAAAAAGAGCTTTCCTGTGCCGCCATTTTTTGTTTTTTCATCACATCTTGCCGCCTTTT
>MGPK01000043.1:3425-3585 GCA_001795535.1 Deltaproteobacteria bacterium GWA2_54_12 | reverse complement strand
ATAAAGAGAATAGTAAAGGATGCCGCCAGAAAGACGAGCTTTTTTTGCCCCCTTGCCATATCAAAGAAGTCTATCAAGAGAAGCCTTACCCCGTTTGACATGTGGAGCACAACAGCAAGTATCGTCAGCAGCTCCAGGAGGCGGCCAAAAGGGTTTTCCA
>MGPK01000043.1:3046-3217 GCA_001795535.1 Deltaproteobacteria bacterium GWA2_54_12 | reverse complement strand
CCTATAAACCTGCTTAATCTGAGGTTGTAATCAAGGATTACTCCCCATATCCCGTTTAATCCGTGGTATATACAGGATAAAAGGAGGAGAAGGTCAAATACAATCCATCCCATGTGGGAGAGCCTTCCTGAGACCAGGGAGAAGGACAACCTCTCCACTCCAAGGGGAAGC
>MGPK01000043.1:195-3032 GCA_001795535.1 Deltaproteobacteria bacterium GWA2_54_12 | reverse complement strand
AGCCATCCCGAATATAAGAAATACGGCGGTGACCCTCTGGAAAAACCAGGAGAGCATTACTTTTCCCTCGGTTCAGTCATCCTCTCAACGTCCAACACCCTTTTCAGCTCCTCCCTGCTCAAGACACCCCTTTCCATTGCCATCTCCTTTATACTCCTTCGGGATGCCAGGGCTTCCTGGGCTACCCTGGCTGATGCCTCGTAACCAATGTATGGGGTCAGAGCAGTAACGATCCCCAGGCTCTTCTCGGCAAACTCCCCGCACCTGTCTCTATCGGCCTTTATGCCCCTGACACACTTTTCTGTAAAGGCGGATACCCCGTTATTCAATATCTTCAAGGACTGAAGGAGGTTGTGGGAGATCACCGGCATCATGACGTTCAGCTCCAGCTGACCCGCCTGGGAGGCCATGGATATTGTCAGGTCGTTGCCTGTCACCTGGAAACAGACCATGTCAAGCATCTCGGCCATGGAAGGGTTGACCTTGCCCGGCATGATGGATGAGCCAGCCTGAACAGCCGGAAGCTCTATCTCCCTGAGTCCTGTCATAGGGCCTGAGCTGAGGAGCCTTAGGTCATTGGCTATCCTTATAAGGTCCAGGCTTATCCCCTTCAATGCACCGGATAGGCTAACAAAAGGAGTCATGGATTGCATAGATTCCCTGAGATCATCGCACCCCCTGAGGTCAAGACCCGTCTCCTTTCTTAGCTCCTCTACCACCATCCCTCTGTAAAGGGGGTGGGAGTTCATACCCGTCCCTACTGCCGTCCCACCTATTCCCAGCTCATAAAGCCCTTCAGAGGCCCTCTCTATCCTCTCTTTGTTCTTCCTTATGCAGACCGAATATCCCATGAACTCCTGTCCAAGCCTTATGGGTGTAGCATCCTGGAGGTGGGTCCTCCCTGCCTTGACAATGGGATTAAACTCCTCACCCTTGGCCCTGAGGGCTTGTTCTAACTGGTTAAGGGTGGGTAGAAGCTCCTTCAGCATGGAGATGGAGGCAAGTCTCATGGCAGTAGGGAATACGTCGTTGGTGGACTGTGAGAGATTAACATGGTCGTTGGGATGGACAATGGAGTAGTCCCCCTTCCTCCCTCCCATGATCTCTATGGCCCTGTTGGCAATGACCTCATTGGCATTCATGTTGTGGGATGTCCCGGCCCCTGCCTGGAACACATCCACAACGAAATGTTCCCTGAGCCTTCCCTCCACTATCTCATCGCAGGCCTGGATTATCGCATCCGCTATATTCTTGCCAAGAACCCCCAGAGATCTATTTACCATGGTAGCCGCCCTCTTTACTTGGGTAGTGGCGGTTACAAAGGAAGGCTCCGCCCTGAGGCCGCTGATGGAGAAGTTCTCCATGGCCCTGGCCGTATGGATGCCATAATAGGCATCAACAGGCACCTCCATGACACCAAGTGAATCCTTTTCAATCCTTGTCTTCATCATGATTTTAAGCCTTTCGCTCTGAATATTAGCCAATATCGGCATTGGTGTCAAACGCCCCTGCCGGTCCTGTGGCGAATTATGGTTTTTTGTGGTTTAATCCATGGTATGAGGAAAAGGGTCATCATAATGGGCGCCGGGGGGAGGGAGTTCCACAACTTCAACCTCTGCTTCAGGGACAACCCTGATTATGAGGTTGTTGCTTTCACTGCGGCCCAGATACCGTTCATCGAACACCGGGTATATCCCCCGGAACTTGGCGGTCCACTATACCCGAAGGGCATACCGATCTTCCCTGAAGAGGAGTTGTCCGCCCTCATTAGAGACAAAGAGATCGATGAGGTAATCTTCTCCTACAGCGATGTATCCCACGAATATGTTATGCACAGGGCTGCCCTGGTAAACTCTCTCGGGGCGAGCTTTTCACTTCTTGGGCCGGATGCAACAATGCTTAAATCATCCAAGCCCGTCATATCCGTCTGTGCCGTGAGGACAGGGTGCGGAAAGAGCGGGGTTACAAGGCTTATTTGCAGGATACTCAAGGAGATGGATAAAAAGGTCAGCGTCATCCGCCACCCTATGGCATACAGGGACCTTATAGAGCAAAGGGCTCAGAGGTTTTCATCCCATGATAACCTGAAAGATTGCACCATTGAAGAGAGGGAGGAGTTCGAGCCTTTGATAGAGGCCGGAATCACAGTCTACGCCGGGGTTGATTACAGTGACGTGCTAAGGGAGGCCGAGAAGGAAGGAGACATAATCGTATGGGATGGCGGGAACAACGACCTCCCTTTCATAAGGCCAGATTTAGAGGTTGTTGTCCTCGACCCTCACAGGCCGGGACACGAGCTTCTATACTATCCAGGAGAGGCAAACCTCAGGAGGGCGGACTGCCTGGTTATAAACAAGATGGATACAGCTCGGCCTGAGGATGTCCAGGTTGTCCTGAAGAATATAAAGGAGGTCAACCCTGATGCAAAGGTGGTATATACATCTTCACCAGTATCCGTTGAGGACGGTGAGGCCATTAATGGAAAGAGGGTACTGGTTGTAGAGGACGGTCCCACCGTTACCCACGGCGGGATGGCCTATGGAGCCGGAGTCCTGGCTGCAAGGAGATTTGGGGCCAAAGAACTGGTAGACCCAAGACCGTATGCTACAGGGAGCATCGGGGAGGCCCTGGAGCAGTATCCGGGGATAAGGAACCTGCTCCCTGCCATGGGTTACGGTGATCAGCAGATAAAGGACCTGGAAGATACTATAAACAATACCCCTTGCGATGCAGTTCTCATAGCTACACCTGTCGATCTGAGGAGGATAATCAGTATAAAAAGGCCCACTTTAAGGGTTAAGTATGAGGTTAAGGAGATGGGAAGGCCTGATCTCAGA
>MGPK01000043.1:0-157 GCA_001795535.1 Deltaproteobacteria bacterium GWA2_54_12 | reverse complement strand
GCCATTGTATCCGTCGGAGGAAATGCCCTGATCCGCCGGGGAGAAAAGGGGACCATAGAGGAGCAGTTCGAGCACACAAGGACCGCCATGACCGCGGTGGCCAGGATCATCGATATGGGCTTCAACGTCGTCATAACCCACGGGAACGGCCCCATCG
>MGPK01000042.1:4529-8696 GCA_001795535.1 Deltaproteobacteria bacterium GWA2_54_12 | reverse complement strand
CAGCATAGGCCCACTCTGAGCCCAAGATGTTCCCGACACTGAGGAGCACCCATGAAAATACCGTCCATCTCCTGGTCTTCTTTATCCATAAGGGGTCGAGCTCCTTTGTTATAAGGGCGGCCATGGCAAAGGCAAACGGGATGGAAAAACCGACATATCCCCAAAGCAGTGCTGGCGGATGGAATATCATGCCGTAGGTCTGAAGCATGGGGTTCAGGCCGTTCCCGTCAGGCGGAATCTGATCTGCCGGGAACAGGGCAAAGGGATTGGTGACAAAGGCCGCCAGGATGGCAAAAAAGGCATATATGACCATCAGGATTGCATAGGCATAGGGGAGGAAGCGATGGTCTTTCTCCTTTCTATTCTGAAAGGCCACCATTGCCATCGCAATTGCAAGCCCCCATATCCAGAACAGAAGCGACCCCTCCTGTCCCGCCCATAAACCGGCAACCTTATAATGGGTTGGAAGTGAAATCTCGGAATAGTGGGAGACGTATTTTACCTGAAAGTTGTCCGTAAGAAAGGCATTGATCAGCACGGCCACTGATATGCAGGAGAGGAAAAATATGGCATATATCCCTCTTCTGGCGCTGGTAACGAAACGCAGATCGTTTTTAAAGATACCGGAGATTGATGCGAAAAGCACATAGATGCAAACAAAGAATGAGATTGCCAGTGAAAAACGTCCTACATCTATCATTATACCTTCCCCCCCTCTGTAGGTTTTTCGTGGTTGTATCCTGGAGGCGGGGTCTTGCCTTCATATCTGGAAGGGCATTTCACAAGGAGGGTTGTGGCCTTGAACAGGTTTTCCTGAGGGTTGTACTTCCCTTCCAGTATGACCTGTACATCGGCCTTGAAGGCATCAGGCCTGATGCCTTTGTAGGTAACATGTACTACTTCGTCCGGCGCTCCGGTTTCAAAGACTTCAAAGTCCAAAATCAGTTTTTCGCTGTCATAATTGATGGTCCCGTCCTTGACCTGCCCGCTGGCCCGAAGCCCCTGGCCCACTACGCCTCCTCCCTTGCTTTTCAACTCAGGGACAGTCATGTAATAGACGCTTGATTCTTTAAAGGCTGTAAAGATGAGGACGCCGATGGTCAAAAATATGACAACCCCCGCAACAGCAAATTTTTGGCTCTTTTTCATAAGTACCTCATTATCTTGACAATAGTTCTTAAAGCATAAGTGACATATTTAACACTATATCACTTAATAACAATCCCTTTCAAGAGTTTTTCTATTTTATACCAAGTTGCATTCAAACATCTACTATTGAGCCTAATGAATGCTTACTTGGTATTATACCTGAGCATTCAAAAGTCTTTATTTGAATGCGAATTGGTATCACTTAACCTGAATGAATGGCATTGCCCCGCCTGTCACGCCCGGCAGCTTCCCGTCCCACTTTTCTATCGCCTTACGCTGATTTTCAATCTCTCTCAGTTTCAGGAGGGATTCCGTTATCTCCTGCCTCTGGATCTTTAACCCCTCGGCCTCAGCCTTTGCCATGCTGATCTTCTGTTCGTTTTCAATCTTTATCCTATCAAGTTCATTCTTTGCCTGGGCAACCTTCTGCTCGGCCACCTGCTTTGATTCTATGGCATCATTGAAGGTCCTGGAGAAATTGAAATCCGCAACAGATACCTCGACAACCTTGATATTGAAGGCCGCAAGCCTTTCTGCCAGTTCCGTCCGTATGGCAGACTTGACCTCCCCTCTCTTTGCTATCAATTCCTCCGCCGTATATTTGGCGCACACTGCCTTGATAACCTCCTGAACCGCGGGCTGGATAAGCTTGTCTTCAAAAGCCAGGCCTATCTTCTGATACACCTCGTCCACTGTCTCAGGTATAAGGTGATAGTTTGTGGCCATGACTGTAGATATGACCTGAAGGTCCTTCGAAGCAGCATCGGCCTTTGCCTCGTTCTTCTGCACCTGAACATTCATTTTTACGACATTATCAATAAAAGGCATCTTGAAGTGAAACCCTTCTGCAAGCACCCCTTTCTGTACTGCCCCCAGTCGCATAAGTACCCCTCTCTGCCCAGGCCCTACTATGACCCACGGTTGAGCGACAAAGAGAATTAAGACTGCAATTGGTAAAATTATCAATTTGCCAAGCCCTTTGATCTTTTCTATAATCATTTCTACCTCATTTTTTGGATATTGAGCCTGGTTCATCTGTTGCCTCCATTTTTCCTTTTTTTATTTTTTGTATATAGAATCCTTTGCTCCCTTAACACCTGCCTTCACCCTTTCAAGAAGCTTTTTTGCCCAGACGAACTCACCGGCAAGGATGGCGAGACCCAGAGGTATCACAATGAATGCAGGGCCTGGCAGTATAATCATCGCTATCCCGATAAACAGCACCGTAAAACCAACAACGCTGATGATAACCCGCTTTGTATGCCTCAATGCCCCGTTTACGGTATTATTGATGAAGCTTTTCATCGCCCCTCCGTTTAAAGTATTTCTCTACCTCCACGGCAAAGAATACCACAGTTGACAGTGCAAGGGAAAGGATAAGTTCGCTCATGGTCAAGGGCTCTGTCTTGAATACCGGATTCAGGAACGGCACATATATGGTAGCCATCTGCAGGACAAAGGCGAGAAGGACGGCTCCGAGTAATGGTTTGTTGGAAAAAATACCCTGAGTGAAAAGCGACTCCTTCTCTGAACGGATTGCAAGGACATGCCCGAACTGTGATAGACATAGAACTGTAAATACCATGGTCTGCCAGTGGGCATGACCTGTCTTTAACGCCCATGCCTGGATAAACAGAGTAATTCCTGCCATGAGGAGACCTACCCAGATGATATGCTGCCACATCCCTCCTGCAAAGAGGCCTTCTTCCGGGGGCCTCGGCTTCCTCTTCATTACGTCCCCTTCCGCAGGCTCAACAGTGAGGGCAAGGGCAGGGGCGCCGTCTGTGACAAGGTTTATCCATAGGATGTGAATCGGAAGCAGAGGGATTGGCAGGCCTAAGAAAGGGGCAAGGAACAATGTCCACACCTCCCCAGAATTGCTGGTAAGCATGTATTTGAAAAACTTCCTTATGTTGTCATATATCCTCCTCCCCTCCCTTACGGCCCCGACAATGGTTGCGAAGTTGTCGTTAAGGAGGATCATGTGGGCTGCCTCTTTCGAGACATCTGTCCCTGTGATGCCCATGGCAATCCCTATATCCGCCCTCTTCAGAGCAGGAGCATCGTTGACGCCGTCCCCAGTCATGGCAACAAACTGCCCCTTATCTTGGAGGGCCTTTACGATCTTAAGCTTCTGCTCAGGGGCGACCCTGGCGTAGACCCTTATATCCAAAACCTTTTTCTCAAACTCCTCCATCGAAAGCCTTTCAAGATGTGTCCCTGTTATTACCTCCCCCCCGTCATCTATTATCCCAAGCCTCCTCGCAATGGCCCTGGCAGTTATTGGATGGTCTCCTGTTATCATAACAGGTTTTATCCCTGCCGATTTGCACAGCGTCACGGCCTCTTTCGCCTCCTCCCTCGGAGGGTCCATGATCCCGACAAGTCCCAATAAAGTCAGTTTATTCTCCACTTCTTCAGAGGCCATACTTTCCGGGATTGCGTCCCACCTCCTCGTCCCTACGGCAAGGACCCTCAGCCCGTCGGCAGCCATCCTTTCGCTTATCCTGATTATCTCGTCCCTGCCTATATCCTTGATCCCATCTGACGTCAAGATATTTATCGATTTATCCAGAATTATCTCCACGCCCCCCTTTGTGAACGATACTAATCCCCCCTCACCCCCCTTTGCTAAAGGGGGGAAACCTGAAAAATCCCCCTTTGGAAAAGGGGGACCAAGGGGGATTTTATGAAATGTAGTCATACACTTCCTGTCGGAGTCAAAAGGTATCTCAGAGACCCTTTCATTCTCCTTTTCCAATACCGTCTTTTTAAAACCGGCCTTCTCGGCTGCCATGTAAAGGGCTACCTCTGTGGGGTCTCCAATAACCTTGCCACCGGCGTCAGGGACCGCATCGTTGCTCAATGCCATTGCCTTGAGTAAGGCCGATAGAGGAGAGCCTATTTCCAACACTGACAAGGGCGTATGGCCATACGCCCCTACATCATTTCTGATTATTTTACTGTCAACATATATCTCTTCCGCCGTCATCTTATTGAGGGTCAGGGTTCCCGTCT
>MGPK01000042.1:3736-4419 GCA_001795535.1 Deltaproteobacteria bacterium GWA2_54_12 | reverse complement strand
TGGCGAGGGCTGCGAGTGCAAGGCGTTTTCCCACTATTGCAAGGCGCTTCTGGAGTGGGGTCTTTACCTCTTCCTCGGTCTGGAGCATCGTCGCAATCCTGCCCAGCTCCGTCTCCATCCCTGTGTCTACTACAACACCCCTGCCCCTGCCATAGCTCACAACAGTTCCCTTGTAGGCCATGTTTTTCCTATCCCCAAGGGTTATCATCTCGTCATGGAGCTGGGCAATCTGCTTTTCCACAGGAACAGATTCCCCGGTAAGGGCGGCCTCCTCAACCTTCAGTTGGGCCGACTCTATGATCCTCAAATCAGCGGGGATGATCCTCCCAGCCTCCAGAATTACTACGTCTCCAGGGACAACCTCTGATGTGGGGATAAAGGCTGGAACTCCATCTCTCAGAACAGTGGCCGTCGGCGCTGCCATCATCTTGAGCGCCTCCATCGCCTTTTCAGCCCTGTACTCCTGTACAAAGCCAATGACCGCATTTATAACGACTATTACAACGATGGCGATGGTGTCGGCCACCTCCCCCATGGCGCCTGCTATGGCGGCAGCCGCAATAAGGACAAGGATCATGAAGTCCTTGAACTGGTCAAGGAACATCCCCAGAGGGGTCTTCTTCTCCCCCTCCTTCAGTTCATTAGAGCCGTATTCTTCAAGACGCTTCTTTGCCTCTTCAGAA
>MGPK01000042.1:1210-3696 GCA_001795535.1 Deltaproteobacteria bacterium GWA2_54_12 | reverse complement strand
TCAAGCCATATACCTTCGCATTCAGAACATTTGTCCACCTTTATCCCCTTATAATCAATCTCTAACAACTGCATCCCGCATTTGGGACATCTCATGAAGTGGAGTTCCTTGAGTCTCTTTTTCTCCTCTACCGCTATCTTGTTCTGCCTTTCCTCCTCAACCTTCTTCCTCCTCTCGTATTCCATCCTTGCAAAATACTCTTCTTCCACAGTTGGTTTTTCAATCATTTCCGTTCCTCCTTTTTTATTATTGACAGGTTAAAATATCCTTCTCGAAAGCTCTTCCAGCCTCTTTACCCTTTCCTCCATGGGCGGGTGGGTGCTGAAAAGAGACATGAGCCCGCCTCCTGTAAGAGGGCTTACGATGAACATATGGGCGGTTGCCGCATTGGCCTCCATCGGAATTGCAGCAACCCCCATGTGGAGCTTCTTCAGGGCACTGGCAAGGGCCAGAGGCTTTCCGCATATCCTTGCACCGTAGTCGTCAGCCTGGTACTCCCTCGACCTGGAAATGGCCATCTGAACAAGCATCGCTGCTATAGGGGCTATTATAGCCATGGCAATCATGACCATCGGGTTTCCTCCACGCTCCCTGTCCCTTCCACCGAACATGGCAGCGAACTGTGCCATGTTTGCAAGCATGCTTATGGCGCCTGCAATTGTTGCAACTATAGAAGATATGAGGATGTCCCTGTTCCCCACATGGGCAAGCTCATGGGCCATGACCCCTTCAAGCTCCTCATCGTTCAGCATCTTAAGAATCCCTTCTGTTGCAGCTACTGCCGCATGCTGAGGGTTTCTGCCTGTAGCAAAGGCGTTCGGTGACATCCCTGGGATGATATAGACCTTGGGCATAGGAAGCATTGCCTTCATGGCCAACTGCCTTGTTATCCTGTAAAGCCTCGGCGCCTCGGCCTCAGTGGCCTCTTTTGCACCATACATTTTAAGTACTATCTTGTCTGAAAACCAGTAACTGACGAAGTTCATGACACCTGCCATGACAAGGGCAAACATCATCCCGCTGTTCCCTCCCAATGCCTTGCCGAAGAACAGAAGCAGAAGCGTCAGGGCTGTAAGAAGAAAAGTTGTTTTAAGTGTGTTCATGGTTTTACCTCCTTATTTTTGATTTTGTGCAAAAAAAAAAGACCTTTACCCGGAAAATTCCAGGTAAAGGTCTCGTATGTTCATTAAGGAACCAGAGGAACCGGGCCGTATTGCCGACCGTATTGACGACTCCTCACACCCATACACCTATGCATTAGGTGTGTGGGTTACTACTCCCCTTTACTCAATGAGTAAGGCTAAATTGTACGTAAAGTTTACAGTCTTTCTTTGCAATGTCAAGACTTTTTAGCTTTCCACCTTCAAGCCAGGTGTTCTGCAAGTATCTTTATCCCAATCCCGATCAGGATAAGGCCGCCTGCCAGTTCGATCTTGCTCTCAAAGAGATGCCCTACCCTTTTGCCAATATACACTCCAGCAAAGGAAAACAGGAAGGTGGTTATCCCGATTATAACGACAGGCGTTATAATGGCAACATTTAAAACCGACAGACTCAGTCCGACCGCAAGGGCATCTATACTCGTTGCAACAGACAGTATCAATAATGTGTAAACATCAAGCGGATCTGAGGCCTTATCCTCCTTCATCTTCGACGACTCGAAAATCATTTTAATACCTATTACAGTAAGAAGCACAAAGGCTATCCAGTGATCAACCCCGGAAATAATATCCCTTAGACCCATCCCTGCCAGCCATCCTACAATTGGCATGACCGCCTGAAACAGTCCGAAAAAAAGCGCTATTCTCATGGCGTGGCTGATCCTAAGCCTGCTGATGGCCAATCCGCTGGTTATGGAGACGGCAAAGGCGTCCATTGATAAACCAAAGGCTATAAACAAAACTGTAATAAGATTCATCCCATTTCACCCCTGATTTATTTTAACAAAGCCGAGATGCACTGTATCGCTGCAACGAGGGCGGTAATCTGGATAATAGAAGCCCTACCTTAACAACCTAAGCCCATTTATAATCACCAGAAGCCCTCCGACTTCATTAATGAGCAACCCAGGGACAAGCCCTATCAAGCCGGCAAGTGCCATCGGGACAAGGAAGGCTATAACCACAAGGGAAAGTCCGATGTTCTGTTTGATATTATTTACAGTCCGCTTGCTCAAGTCTATGACGTACGGAAGCTTTGAGAGGTTATCGGCCATTAGTACCACATCCCCCGTCTCTATGGCGATATCCGTCCCTGCCGCTCCCATAGCTATACCGAGGTCGGATGTGACCATAGCCGGGGCATCGTTTACTCCGTCACCCACCATTCCGACAAGGCCGTATTCCTTTTTAAGGGCCTTCACTGCGTCTACCTTCTCTTCCGGGAGAAGCTGTGCCATGTATCTGTCAACCCCGGCCTCATCCGACACAACCCTGGCGACCTGTTCATTGTCCCCCGTCAGCATAATATTGGCTCTTATCCCTATC
>MGPK01000042.1:172-1074 GCA_001795535.1 Deltaproteobacteria bacterium GWA2_54_12 | reverse complement strand
CAGCCTCTGGGGTAAGAACACCGAGGCTGTTGCACAATGCCATACTTCCGATACAGTGTGTCTCCCCGTTTATCATAGCCTTTGCCCCAAGGCCGGGGATCGCCTCAAACCCTTCCAGGTCATTGAGTGGTATCCCTTTTTCCTTTGCCTTGCTCAAGATTGCATCAGCCAGGATATGCTCGGAACGGCTTTCTATAGATGCCGAGAGTTTCAGGATAGCGTCCTCTGTCATATCCCCAAAGGAAATAATGTCGGTAACTACAGGCTTTCCAATTGTGAGAGACCCTGTCTTGTCAAAGGCTATGGCCCTGATCCGGGATGCGGCCTCAAGGTGGGCTCCCCCCTTGATCAAGACTCCGTGCCTTGCTGCATTGGATATGGCGGCAACAACCGAGACCGGTATGGACAGAGCTATCCCGCATGAGCATGACACTACAAGGACGACAAGTCCCCTGTAAAACCATTCCTGGAATCCGCCCATAAGAAGGGTAGGTATGAGCATCACACCAAGAGAAAGGAGAAACATGAAGGGGGTGTAGTATCTCCCGAAGGTCTCCCCGAATCTCTGATAACTCGACTTCCTGGCCTCGGCCTCTTCCACATAGTGGATGATCCTTCCGAGGGTTGTATCCTCGAAGGGCTTCGTGACCCTTACCTCAAAGGAACCCCTCTGGTTAATGCTTCCAGCGAAGACCTCGTCACCGGCCCCCTTGCTGACAGGGATAGACTCTCCGATTATGGGGGCCTGGTCAACGGATGATGAACCGCTTATGACAATGCCGTCGAGGGGGATCCTCTCACCCGGCTTTATTATCAAGGTGTCACCGACCATCACGTCGTCCAGAGGGAGGACGACCTCCCTTCCGTCCCTTTTTACAAGGGCCTCCTTCGGCGCAAGGCCC
>MGPK01000042.1:0-143 GCA_001795535.1 Deltaproteobacteria bacterium GWA2_54_12 | reverse complement strand
TATTTGGCGTCAGGGTCTTTAATGCCGTGATCCCCATCTTTGCAGGATAGTATCCGCCGATAACGGTTGCTGCCCCGTAAAGGAATGCGGCTGAACCATGGGAAAGTCCGATGATATGCTCCAGGGCAAAGGTAAAAAGGATG
>MGPK01000041.1:4440-19796 GCA_001795535.1 Deltaproteobacteria bacterium GWA2_54_12 | reverse complement strand
TCGAAAAGATAGTTACATGGTACACGGACGAATCCGGCAACAGGTTCGGCAAGGCCAACGCCGACCTCGACATGGCCGTTGACGCGCTCCTTCAGTCCGAAAACCTGGACAAGGTCATGATGGCCACCGGAGACGGGGATTTCATACAGGTAGTGAGGGCCCTCCAGAACAAGGGGTGCAGGGTTGAGTCAGTGGCCTTTCTGAATGTCTCTTCGAACTTGAGACGCGAAGTCGACCTGTTCATGTCGGGCTACCTCATACCGAACCTCCTGCCCGTGCCTGAGGCCGACCCCAAGAAGAACTGGGGCGAGGTCGGCTCAAAGGTGCGCGGCATATGCTACACCTACAACCACTCCAAGAACTTCGGCTTCATGCGCTTTTTGTCCAAAATAGGCCCGGGGCTCTGGATAACCGATACCAGAAGGACGGATTCGCCCTACGGCACAGCCTTTGCCCATGAGTCCGCGTTTGCGCCGGGCGTGGACATAAACCAGCTGCCGAGCAGGGAGTTCATCTTCGAGTTCGACCTGATTCAGGGGGAGAAGGGCATGCAGGCGGCGAACATAACGAGGATATAGCAGGTTGCTGAAAACCCATAGCGAGCGCAATCCCCGCAAGCTTTTTGCGGGGTCAAGCGAGCGAATAGAAAATCGAAACTTCCTTAGGTTTCGATGCTCTCTGCGGCTTGCCGCTGGGAGCATCAAAAAGCCCCATCTGCGTTGTCGTCTTCACAGCTCGTAATTGCGGCGTACAACAGAGTACGCCTCATTCCTCGCTTCTCGACTCCTAGCATCTGGAACTTTTTGAGCACCCTTAATCAAACAAGTATAGAAAGGCCCATCCCGAACAGGATGGGCCTTTTTTATTCAGTTTCTTTCTTTTTTCCGAACAAAGCCGCCGCCCCGACCCCTATACCGTAAAGCACTATAAGCGGGCCAGCCATAAGGAGCTGGTTAAAGACATCCGGAGTGGGCGTCAGGATGGCCGAGGCTATGACTATGGCGACCAGGGCGTATCTCCACCATGAGGCCAACTGGCGGGCTGAGACTACCCCGAGCTTCGACAAGACGAGCATGATAAGCGGCAGCTGGAAGATGAGGCCGAAGGCCAGCAGAAGCCTCGTGGCCATGGAGAAGTACTCGCTCATCGAAAGGAACGGCTTCAACCCGGGGGCTGAGTAGCTCAACAGGTATTTGAAGCCGAAGGGGAATACCACCTCAAAGGCGAAAAGCGTGCCTCCGGTGAAAAGGATCAATGAGAAAAAGACCGTGAAGACGAACCAGCGCCTCTCTTCCCTGTACAGGGCCGGGGCGATGAAGGCCCAGAGCTCATAGAGCACGACAGGGCTCGCCAGTATTATCCCGCCGAGAAGGCCCACCTTGAGGTATATGAAAAACGGCTCGACTATGCCTGTGAATACAAGGAAGTCCTGGCCTTGCGGAAGGGATTCAACAAGCGGACTTGCTATGACCCAATAAAGCCTGTCCGAATAGTAATAGGCGGCGAAAAAGCCCAGAGCGACCGCGATGACGGATATAATGAGCCTCTTTCTGAGCTCCCTGAGGTGCTCGGTCAAGGCCATCGTCTTTTCCTGACCGCTCATTAACTGCCCTTGCCCTCCGGCCCCTTCTCAGCGGCGCGGTCAGGACTCTCCTGTTCCTTTTCAGGCCTCCCGGCCTCGTTGAAGCTCTTTCTTACCTCTTCGCCCGCCTTCTTGAACTCGGAAAATGCCTTGCCGAGCGTCCTGGCGAGCTGCGGGAGCTTGTCCGGCCCTATCACTATGAGGGCCACGATTATTATGACTATGAATTCTGAAAGGCCGATGCCGAACATGGACTACCTTGGGGGCGGGACTACGAAGACCGGGCAGGAAGCTTTCCTCATGACCCTCTCTGTCGTGCTGCCGAAGAAAAATCTGTCTATGCGGGCCTTTCCAAAGGTCCCCATTACTATCATGTCTATATCGATGCCTTTTATTACCTTGAGTATCTCTTTATAAGGCTCTCCGGAAAGAACGCGCTGCTCGACATTCTTATAGCCCTTGAAGCGCGTGGAACAGAACTTCGCGAGCATATCGGCTGCGCTTTCCATCAACTCCTTGTCGAGCTTCTCGTAGGAAAGGTGCGGGAGGTAAAAGCCGCTTGCCTCCTCGCTCGTGTCTACCACATGCAGGACATAAAGCCTGGCCTTGTAAGTCTTCGCCAGCAGCAACGCATAAGCTGCCGCGTGGATAGAGGCGCCGCTGAAATCCGTGGGGAAGAGTATCTTCTGTATCTTCGTACTTTCCTTCCGGGCCATATAGCCTCCATGATAAGGGCTTCAATTCACCAGAAAATCCAATGGATTTCAGGCTAATCTTATATTAAGAATACCACCTTTTCAATAAATTTTCAGGAAGGGCGTCTCAAGCGGCAATAAAAGATTAAAGTCCCGGACAGAACCCGCCGATATGTCTATCAGGAGGTATGAGCATGAACCGGAACAACAGACACGACTCGGCCGTATTCTCTTTGAACATGAAAAGATATCTTTTCCCGCTGATGACGCTTCTTGTCCTCGGCCAGGTCGTTTACCTTTTCACCGCGTTCGATGTAACCGGCGCGGCTGGCGACCTGCTCGAAAAGATCAACCTGACAAGGTGAGGAACCGCTAAAGGGAGTGGGCGTATTCCTAAAGCTCAAGCCCATTTATCTTTTCCAGTACCTGCTGTCTTATCTTTTTGGGCTTCGGCAGCTCCCGTACAATCCGCCCCCTTTCAACCAGCGGCGTCATAAGGTTTTCCATTTCTCCCCCGCAGGGGCATTGCTCTCTTATCCGCATAGGCACTGTTTTACGCCTTGCGCACTTCACGCATCTCAACACATCTTTCGCGCCTGACATCTTCCCGCGCTTGGCAAAAGGCTTGCCGTCCATCTCTATTATATCCATTGAAAAATCGACCACCGGCGCGTTGCTTATCGAAGTGCCCACGCCAAAGGCGTCGACCAGTGGAGAAAGCCTTTTCACCTCCTCCTCGTCAAGCCCGCCGCTGGCAAAGAGATTTACATGCTTATACCCGCGGAGGTCGAGTTCCCACCTGACTTCTTCGAATATCCGGTAGAAATCCCCTCTCCTTGACGCGGGCGTATCGAGCCTGACGGCGAACAGCCTTTCTCCCATGGCCTCCGCCACTCTTAAGGCCTCAAATTTCTCATCGTTGAATGTATCGATAAGGGCTACCCGCCTTACTGCCGGGGCTATTGTCTCGTCAAAGGCCCTTACAGCTTCGACCGTATCCCCCAGGACGAGTATCAGCGCGTGAGGCATGGTGCCCATGGGGTCGACCTCAAGAAGCTCCGCGCTCGCCAGCACTGAGACCCCGTCCGCGCCTCCTATGAAGGCCGCCCGTTCTATCATCGGAGCGATAGCCGGGTGCATCCGCCTGGCCCCGAAGCTCACGACCATCCTGTTGCCCGCCGAAAGCCTTATGCGCGCGGATTTTGTGGCAACACCCGTGGCCTGGCATATCAGTCCAAGAAGGGCCGTCTCGAAAAGGCAGAACTCCCGGTAGCTGCCGCTAACCTCCATGACCGGCTCCCAGGACATGAACACCTCCCCTTCTTTCATGCACCTTATATCAACGGCCCTGCCCTCCATGAGGCGGGCCACTTCCTCGACCCCGGCGAGCACGCCCCATCCGTAATCACTGGGGAGTTTTTTCGCGAAGAACTCGGCCCGCACGACTTTGTCTATACCCTTTGCCTCAAGGACCTCGAGCGTTCTGGCAAAGTAGACATCCGTTACCCGCCCCTGCCGGATGTCATCCTCGCTTGCGGTGTGAAATTTTCCCATAAACTCTCCCTTAATGGCTACCAAAGGCAGCGCTCAAGGCTTTATACACGAGAGCGCCTGCCACACCTACTACGAATCCGCCGACATGCGCGAACCATGCCACACCGCCGGAAGCCCCGCCAGCCGCTGACGCACCCGAGTTCAGTAGCTGTAAAAAGAACCAGAACCCGAGGAAGAACAGGGCAGGCAGCCTTACCATTGATATATACAGGGGCAGTATGACAAGGGTATTTACCTGCGCCTTGGGGAAAAGGAGAAAGTAGGCCCCAAGGACTCCGGCTATGGCGCCGCTCGCGCCGACCATCGGCACAGTGGATTCAGGCTCGAGCATGATATGAGCCATGCTCGCCGCAACCCCCGCGAGCAGATAAAAGACGAAAAACGCGAGATGCCCGAACCTGTCTTCCACATTGTCGCCGAATATCCAGAGGAAAAGCATGTTGCCGCCAATGTGAAAAAGGCCGCCGTGGACAAATATGGACGTCAGAAGCGTAAACGGAAGAGGTACGATGGCGCTGGGGCCGATGTCATAGAGGCTCGTTATCTCGACTGGTATCGCCGCGGTCTTATAGATGAAATTCTCTATGCCCGGCATGCCGAGCGAGAGCTGATAGAGAAAGACGGCCGCGTTGAGCGCTATCAGCGTTACCGTTACAAAAGGATATGTTCCCGAAGGTATGTTGTCTTTTATGGGTATCATCGTCCGCCCTGTAAATTTTCCTGCATTGATTTTGGCAGCGCCTGTGCTCCTTTTTCAGCATCGGCGGCCCCGGTAAGAAAAAACTCTGTCTGATATATTATCTCAAAAGCCGTGTTCTTGTCCTTGAATATCAGCCCTTTTTTGGCGTTCACCTTCATCCTTGTAAGGGTGGGCGTCATGCGTTCGAGGGTTACAATGATTTTGAGCTGCCTTGTCCTCGCGTATATCTCGGTGTCATATTCCTTGTGCCTGAGTTTTTCCACCCTGATAGACATCTTCTCCATCGCTCTCAAGGTCGCCCTTTCTATCTCCTCAGGCGGCCTGGTTATGGTCCTGTACGCGATATTGGTGAAGGTATAGGTTA
The DNA here is from genome assembly GCA_001795535.1 of Deltaproteobacteria bacterium GWA2_54_12. Classification (GTDB taxonomy): domain Bacteria; phylum Desulfobacterota; class GWC2-55-46; order GWC2-55-46; family GWC2-55-46; genus GWA2-54-12. The sequence continues at coordinate 14,901 of MGPK01000041.1, read as the reverse complement.
TGCCGCCGCCCGCCCCGGCTATGATGGCTGGCACGGCTGCCGGAAGGAGCGCGACTGGCGCGGCCGCGCACCCGCTCAGGAAGAACGCGAACACGGCCATTTGTATGAACCTCCCGAGCCCGGCGGGTCTTGCCACCTTATTCCTCCTCCTCTGAGTCGCTGAAACGGCCCCATTGATTATAGCAGACGCCCTTGCGGCCCGGGCCCGCCCTATTTGACAGGATTATCTATTCTGATAGGCTTTAATCAAGCTATTTTTCGCTAAGGAGGCCACACAGATGGACACCATTCAGGCTATCAGGGAACGGCGCGCGATAAACTTTTTCGAACCAGGCAAGACCATCCCTGACAGCGTCCTGAACGAGCTTTTAGGGCTGGCCAACCTTGCGCCCTCCTCCTTTGACCTGCAACCCTGGAAGGTTATAGCAGTGCGCGACCCTGAAGGAAAAAAGACTCTCCGGGGCTGCGCCATGAACCAGCAGAAGGTAGAAGACGCCTCGGCCGTGCTTATAATGGTGGCGGACCCGGACGGCGTGGAAGAGAATAAGGACAGGGTGCTGGAGAGCTGGCTGGCTCTCGGCTTCATGCAGCCGGAGGCGCGCGCCGCCTACTCCGGCATGATGGACTCGCTCTACGGGGCAAGGGACAGCCTTACAAGGAAGCTCTTCGCCGCGAAGAACACCGCGCTTTACGCTATGACCTTGATGATAGCGGCCAAGGGCATGGGCCTTGATACGCACCCCATGGACGGCTTTGACGAAGCGTGCGTCAAAAAGGAGTTCAACATACCCGAGAACAAGATCGTGATAATGCTGATAGCGGTCGGTAACCTGAAAAAAGGGACCACGCTTCTTCCAAGGCCTTTCAGGAGGGAGCTGGACGAGTTCGTAAGCCTTGAGAACTACTCAAGAAAGTGAGGATGATATGGAAAGAAAAGACAGGATAACCCTGAAGGGGAAACCATTTACTCTCGTAGGCCCTGAGATAAAAGCAGGCAACAAGGCCCCGAACTTCACGCTCGTCGACCAGGACCTCAAGGAGGTCACGCTCAAGGACTTCCAGGACAAGGTCAAGCTCATAAGCGTCGCGGTCTCTCTGGATACCAGCGTATGCGACACCCAGCTCCGCAAGTTCAACGAGCAGGCAGCCTCGCTGGACAAGGATGTAGCCATCCTTAATGTCACTATGGACCTCCCCTTTGCCATAAAGAGGTTCTGCTCGACAGCCGGCATAGACAGGGTCTCGACGCTTTCGGATTACAGACACGCATCGTTCGGCGAGAACTACGGCGTGCTCATAAAAGAGCTGCGGCTTCTGGCCCGCGGTATTTTCGTAGCCGACGCGTACAATAACATCACCTATGCCCAGATAGTCCCTGAGGCCACTGACAATGTGAACTTCGAAGAGGCGCTAAAGGCGGTAAGGGAACTCATCGCAAAAGGAAAGGCCGCTTAGGAGGGCCCATGCTCATTGTCCGGGAGCCGGAAGAGATATATCAGGCAAACGGCGCCATCCAGGACGGGACTTTCACAGGCCGCTGGCACTTCTCGTTCGGCCCTTATTTCGACCCGGAGAACACCAGCTTCGGCGCTCTCCGGGTCCTTAACGACGACACGCTCTCGCCCGGGGCTACCTGGCCCCTTCACCCTCACAGGGAAATCGAAGTAGTGACATATTGCGCCGGCGGGGAGTTCCGCCATGCCGACGAGCACGGCAAGGGCGGCGTCCTCAAAAAGGGCTGGGTCCAGCACACGACCGTGGGCTCGGGCATGTGGCACTCCGAGATAAACAACAGGGCTGACGAGCCTCTGCGCTTCATCCAGATGTGGTTCTACCCGGAAGAAAAAGGCCTATCCCCCTCTGTCGAGCAGATGGAAGTGGAGCGGATTGAACGGACGGACAAGCTCCTTCCCGTGGTCGCGCCGGAAGGCAATGGCGCGCTTCCCATCCATGCGGACGCAAAGGTCCTCTCCTGCTTTCTTGAAAAAGACAATACGGTTACGCACAGGCTCGCCCCCGGCAGGGGCGCCTATGTGTACGCGCTCGAAGGCGGGCCAATACGGGTGAACGGAAAACGGGTAAAACGCCTTGGCGCGGCAAAAGCGGTTGGCGAGGAAGAAGTCAATATCACGGCCCTCGGCGACACCGAGCTTATTCTCGTCGAGGTCGGGATTTCCTGACGGCCTTCTCCGGGATTGCTTCGCTGCGCTCGCAATGACAGATTTTTTCAGGCTGCTCAAAAACTCTCAAATCTGCCTTGTCTTTTTTGTACAGCGAATCTGTGATTTGATTTTTTGAGGTGCGTCTAAAAATTAGGAATTTTTTCCGAGGTCGAGGAAGGGTGGAAGTAAAAAGCGGAGCATATATTGATAATATGTGAGCATTTTTACTTCCGCCCTGACAAAGAGATTCGGGAAAAAGGACAATTTTTAGAGGGCGTCAAAGCGGTTTTTCAGGCTGCTCAAAAAGCTCCATATGCAAGGCGTCGAGGAGCAAGGAGGGAGGCGTACTCTTCATGTACGCCGCAGTGACGAGCGACGCTGACAACGACGCAGATGGACTTTTTCAGCAGCCTGTTAAGGCTTGTAATAAAGGAGCTGGCGCGCGTAAGGTTCAATCATCTGCCCGAACCTCTGTATCTCCTTGTACTTCAAAGGCTGGAATGTACTTGCAGCCTCGGCGTTCTCGTTCAATTGCTCTATGTTGTCGCAACCGACTACGGCAGTTGTTATGGGCTGGGTGAGCGCGTAGCTCAAGAGCAGCCTCTTCGGGGCCTGAAGCAGCCCTTTCATATAGACCTTCATGCCCATTATGGCAGTGTCCTTCACGCTGGCTATCGGCACAATCTCATCGAGGAAGCACTTGTAGAAAGGCTCTGCCGGGTTCACCGGCACGAGGGCCGTATCGAAGTCAAAGGCCTCGAGGCATTTTCTTATGATGACAGGGTCGTGGTGGCCGGTCACGCCTATATACTTTACCAGCCCCTTGCTTCTGGCCTCAACAAAGGCCTCAAGAGCGCCTTGCACGCCGAATATCCGGCTCAAGTCGTCCTCTGTCCTCACATCGTGAATCATCCACAGGTCGAGGTAATCGGTCTTCATGTTCCTCAGGGTCTCTTCCAGATGGACAGATGCGCCTTTTTTATCCCTCGCGTGGGACTTGCTCGCGAGGAACACCTGCGGCCTTCTCTCTCGCAGGGCCAGCCCGTAATATACTTCGCTGTCTGAATAGGCCCTGGCCGATTCCATGTAGTTGATGCCTAAATCTATGGCGGTATTTATGAGCGTGTCGGCTTCCTGCTCCCGGCCTACGGTACGCAGTACGCCTTCTCCGCCAAGCCCGAGTATGCTCACTTCAACGCCGGTCCTGCCAAGCCTTCTTTTCGGTATAGGTTTTTCCATAATGGAATTATATCAACAAATCCTTTCCAGTCTATTTTAAAGAAGTTTTATTTATATAATAAAGATATGAGAGAGTAAACGGCAAAAATCATGTTTAGCGAGGCCGATTCATGAGAAGCGAAAACCACCCGGTGCAAGAGATGCTGATGAGAAGGGGTTTTGAGGTGCTCCTTTCCAACCCGGCGCAATACCTCCTGTTCCCGCCGGGGCTGGATTCTGCCTTCGAGGACGAACTTTACCTGATGCTCCGGAAGTACTCCTTCAGGATATTCGCGCGGGAGGTCATAAAAAGGCGCAAGTCCTTCCGGGCCGAAGACCTTTTAAAGTATTCCACCCTTGAGTGGGTCGAAAAGTATCTCTCGTTTCTTTTTGGCCTCGGGGTCATCGAAAAGACGGAAGAAGGGGCATACAGGCTCAAATCAGAAGCGGTCTTCAGCTTCGGGGACACACTCGAATGGTTCGTGGCCAGAGTCTTTGAAAGGGAGTTCGCTTCCCCTGCCCTCTGGGGCGTAAGGCTGTCAGGGGTTTCTTCGGGCGGTGACTATGATGTTGTAGCGGCGGTAGAAGGAAGGCTCGTGTATGTGGAAGTAAAGTCCTCCCCGCCCAAGAACATAGAAGAGCAGGACATCGCGGCGTTCCTGTCGAGGGTCTACGCCCTGAAGCCGTCGCTTGCGATATTCCTTGAAGATACGAGGCTCAGGATGAAGGACAAGATAATACCAATTTTCGAATCCATGCTGCAAGGCAGGGATATAAAAAGGGTCCAGGGCGAGACCTTCTCAGTCGGCGAAAGGATCTTCGTCACCAACAGCGCCCCGGGGCTTACGGCCAACCTCTCCCTGTGCGTAAAAGAGCACCTCGCCCCCGTGGACTTCTGGGATTGACCGCTTCAGCCCTTTTTCCTGGCCGGCCTTCCGGGCTCCTTACATTTGCAGACCTTGCACGAACAATTGCAATCTTTTTCAGCCTTGTCTGACGCGGGCACTTGTTTCTTTTTCAAGGCGGCCTCCTTTACGCTTTAATCCCAGTAAAAGTTCCTGCCTCCTGCTGTGGCCCCCAGCAGCTCGGCCACTAAAATCGGCGCGCCCGGCATGTCATGGGCGAGGTGGATATCTACCTTGTACCTGCTGCCAGGCATCCACTCCTCTGGTTCGTCGTCAACGCACACGACAGGCATGAAAGGAAGCGCCGTCCTCTTCGGGAATACAGTGCCGTCTATACCCGCCACTTTCAGGAGGTCTTGATACTGCTCTTTACTGCCGTTTGTCCAGAACTCGACCCTGTACCCGGCGGCTCTCAAGGCCTCAATGGTATCCCTTATGCCAGGCCTGAGGCTCAGGTCAAAAGCGCCGAAAACAGTACCTGAAAGATCGAAGATTATATGCACCGGCCCTGCTCCTGATGAGGATTATATCATTCCCGCTCATGGACCATTATATTTGCGATCAGATTAAGGAAAGGTTAAAGGGGCGAATCAGACTAAATACGCTGAAAAATCAAAGAGTTGGCTTGAACGAGGCGCCGGGGGCTTAAAATAGGGAAGCGTACTGGAAGACAACGCAGATGGGATTTTTGAAGTTTGACAGAACAACACAGGTTGCTCAAAAAGTTCCAGATGCTAGGAGTCGAGGAGCGAGGCATGAGGCGTACTTTTTTGTACGCCGCAATGACGAGCGCCGCTGACGACAACGCAGATGGGATTTTTTGAGCGACCTGTCAAAGGCTCTTGGGCATGGAGACAATGAAGGCACTGCCCTTTCCAACCTGGCTCTTTACCTCGACCTTGCCGCCGTGGGCCTCGACAATGGTGCGCACGATCGACAGGCCCAGACCGCTCCCTACAGTCAGCCCCCGGCTGGCGTCGACCCTGTAGAACCTGTCGAATATTTTCTCGATCTCTTCCTCTGGTATGCCCATGCCGGTGTCCTCCACCTTCACTATGGCGCTGCCCATGTATTCGTTGATGTCTATGCTCACTGTGCCGTTCGGGCGGTTGTATTTTATCGCGTTCTCGACGATGTTAGTGAAGACCTCCGTGAGCCCTTCCCTGTCGCCCTTCACCACGACGCCCTTGCCCTCCAGGTCGATGCTGATGCCCTTATTTACGGCGGACGGCTCTATGAGCTTTTTCACATCCTTCATGAGGTCCATGAGGTCTATCTTGACGGGCTTGAACTGAATGGTCTTGTTGTCCATCCTCGATATGACGAGGATGCGGTTTATGATGTCGCACATCCTGTTGACCGTGTCGCCGATCTTCTTTATGGACTCTTTATAGTCAGCCGCGCCGCGCTCGCGGCTCAAGGTGACATCGCAGAAGCTCTTTATGATGGTGGTAGGAGTCCGAAGCTCGTGGGACGCGTCGGAAAGGAACTGCTTTTGCCTGGAAAACGACTCCTCAAGCCTCGAGAGCATGGTATTGAAACTCGCGGCAAGGGGCTTGAGTTCAGCGGCCACGCCCCTTTCCTCGAGCCTCTGGCTGAGGTTCTCCTCTGTTATCTGACCGACCTTCGCCGTGAAGCTCTTAAGGGATTTAAGTGCCCAGCTCGTTATGAGGAACACCCCTATTCCGCAGATTATGAAGACGGCCGGGAACGCCAGGAGCACTATCTTCCTGAACGAGCCCATGAGCTCGTAAGTCTCGTCAAGGGAATCTGCCGCCTGGAAGGTGAGCCTGCCTATGGAAAAATCAAAGGTCTGCGAGAGCATGCGGACATGCTCCCCGTTGGGCCCGGCAATAGTCCTGTAATCGGGCTCGTGCGAAGGATTGAGCACAGGGAGCGACTCTTCCGCGAGAGCGAGAGAAGGCGAGCGCACAAGTATGTGCCCGTCATCGGACACTATCTGGTAATAATGGCCCGAGAGCTTCTCGGCGTACACGCCCGTGACGGCGGCCCCGAGCTCCTGAAGCTCGCTTTCCAGCTTGCCCTGCACCTCTTCTATGGCCATCAGGTTCGCAAGCGTCTGTATCTCGGAGTTCACATGCTCGTCGGCGAGCTTCACCGTGAGGTCCTCGAGCTTGTAGTAAAGGAACAGCTCGATGCCAGCGAAGAAGAAGGAAAAGACGATTACGAACCAGATAACGAGTTTTAATTTTATCGAATTCAGCATAATGACCGGCAGAATCTATTCTTCCTTGAGAATGTACCCGGCCCCGCGCACGGTGTGGATGAGCTTGCCGGAAAACTCTTTGTCTATCTTGTTGCGCAGATAATTGATGTACACATCGACCACATTGGAATCCATGTCGGCGTCTTCATTATAGATGTGCTCGACAATGTCTGTCCTGCTCACCACCGAGCCCTTCCTGTAGGCCAGGAACTCCAGGAGCGAATACTCCTTGGCCGACAGAGCTATGGACTTCCCGGCCCTCCTGACCTGATGGCTCGCCGTGTCGATCTCAAGGTCGGCTATCCTTATGACGGCTTCCTTCACGGTACCCTTCCTGCGTATGAGGGACCTTATCCTCGCCAGAAGCTCCTCGAAGACAAAAGGCTTGGTGAGGTAGTCATCCGCGCCGGTATCAAGGCCCTTTATCTTGTCAATGAGCGCGTCCCTCGCCGTAAGCAGTATCACCGGCGTCTGAACGCCCTTTTTACGAAGGTTGCTCAGCACGGTGAGCCCGTCCATGAGCGGCAACATCACATCGAGCACCATGACATCGATGGGGTAGGTCTCGGCCATGTAAAGGCCCTCTTCCCCGTCATGAGCGACATCAACGACATAGCCTTCTTCCTCAAGCCCCTGCTTTATTATCGCGGCGAGGTCTTTTTCGTCCTCTACTATCAAAATTCTCATGGTCGTCTCGCTCTTTATTGTGGTTTAGCGGTCAATGTCTTCCCTGGGCAGGCACTTCTTCCCATTCACCATCGAGGTAAGAAGGCCGGTTTTTTCCTTCAACTCATGCGCCACAAGCCCTACGAGATGTGCGGCAATGAAAAAGAGGAGGAACAGCATCCCGGCCTCGTGGAATTCTTCGAGCGTATGCTCGAGCCCCTCAAGCGCCTCTTCGCTCATCCCGGCCGTAAAGAGAGTGCCGGGGAAGGTATTAAACTCGGCCCCGGAAAGGAGCATGCCAGTAACGGCCTGGCTTATGAGCACGATGAACAGGACAGTGTAGAAAACAGCGGCCAGCGGGTCATGGCCGATGGCCCTGGCAGCCCTTCCCTTGAACCCGCTCAGGTACCATTTTATATTGTGCCCGATAGCATTCCATTGCCAGCTCTTCAGCGGCAGTATGTCAGAGAACCTCGCGTATTTATTACCGATAAACCCCCAGATTATCCTGAGGGACAGGGTTATCATGAATATCTGGCCGAGCCAGGCATGCCATTCCTTCACCGGACGGCGCAGCTTCTTCTCGATGCCGAGCTCTCCCATCCACTCCACCCCGAGAATAAGTACGATCAGGGATATCACCAGGAGAGCGTTCACCCAGTGCAGCACCCTTGTCGGCCAATCCCAGACATCCACAAGGACGCGCTCTCTATCCTCCATCACTGCCTCCTCAATCTTTTTCCAAATGATATCACGGGTTTTTGCGCCTCGTCAACCGGCGAAGGGATTTCCTGCGCCTTTAAAATGCCCTGTCAGCACAATGATACCTGCCTGTTGCATTTTTAATGATAAGGCACGGAACATTAAAGAGCGATTAGATTGGCAAACTTGCCATTGGCTGAGTTATCTGCTATTTTCCGTTCATGAATATAAAAGAGCTCGCAAGCCGCATAGACCAGACATCGTTAAGGCCTGAAGCGGCCGAAAAGGAGATGATCGAATTCATCGAACGCTCGGCTGGCCTGGGCTTCGCCACCCTTTGCGTCCCGCCCTGCCATGTGGCGCTGGCCTCCCGCCTCCTCGGCTCATCGAAGACGCTGGTATCGATCGTGGCCGGGTTCCCGCTCGGTTTTCAGGTGCCGGGCGTCAAGCTCCTCGAGGCCAGGGCCGCCTTTGACGACGGCGCGTCCGAGATAGACATCGTCATGAATATCTCCAGGCTCAAATCCGGCAACGCCTCCTTTGTAACGGCTGAGATTGGCTCCATTGTGCGCGCCCTGCCTGAAGCGGTCATCAAGGTAATAATCGAGACCTGCTACCTGACAGACCAGGAAAAGCTTTCTGCCCTTGAGGCAGCCGTCGAAACTGGAGCTGACTTTGTGAAGACCTCCACCGGCTTCGCCCCCAAAGGCGCTGATGTACGGGACATACAGATGCTTGCCGCCGCTGCCAAAGGAAGGATACAGGTAAAAGCCTCGGGAGGAATTAAAACCCTCGCAGATGCCCTGTCCATGTTAAAGGCCGGGGCCGAAAGGCTGGGCACAAGCTCCGGGCCTTCCATCCTCGAAGAGCTCAAGCGCGGCGTTTGACTCGGCTGGCGTCTCTGGTAACCTTTAAACAGGGACTTAGAACTTTTAGCCTGTCATTCTGAGCGTAGCGAAGAATCTCGGATTTGCTGAATCAACAAGGTACGAGATTCTTCGTCGCCTACGGCTCCTCAGAATGACAACTGGGATTTTTTCAGCAACCTGTCAGGGGACCAAATGGAGCTAAAACTTATAAACGCCATAATACCCGAAGGCGCCAACATAATCCTCGGGCAGACCCATTTCATCAAGACGGTCGAAGACCTTTACGAAGCAGTGCGGACCGCCGTGCCGGAAGCGAAGTTCGCCGTAGCGCTGTGCGAGGCCTCAGGGCCCTGCCTTGTCCGCTCGGAAGGAAATGACGAAGTCTTAAAGAAGGCGGCTGTCGAAAACGCCATGGCCATAGGCGCTGGCCACCTGTTCGTCATAATCCTCAAGGGCGCGTTCCCGATAAGCATACTGAACCAGATAAAGGCATGCCCCGAGGTCGCCAGCGTATTCTGCGCTACCGCAAACCCTCTTCAGGTAATAATAATCGAGACTAGTCAGGGCAAGGGCGTACTGGGAGTGGTTGACGGCTTCAGCCCGCTTATGGCTGAAGGTCAAAAAGACATCGAGGAAAGAAGGGCGTTTCTTAGAAAGATCGGCTACAAGCTCTAAAAAGGTTGCTGAAAACCCATGGCGAGCGCAAAGCGAGCGAATAGAAAAACGATACTTCCTTAGGTTTCGAGCAACCTGTGGCTGGTGTCGCTGAAATCTTTTTGGGTGAAACTTTCTGTAGAAAGGTTTCCCCCATACCCCCTTCAAAGACTTTCAGTTCCAGAGACAACCCCCAAATCGGGGGTTGTCTCTGGAAGAACTATAAGTTTTTGGAGAGAGCAAAAAGTTTCTCTCAAAGATTTTCTCAGCAACCCTGCTAATCGCTGTGCCGCGTGAATATCTCATTGAACTCCGTGGCTATATCAAGGAACGCTTCAAGGAGCCTGGGGTCAAAGTGCTCGGGCCTGGTCCTGCCGTCGCCCTTCATTATTATGCGCAGGGCCTCCTCATGGGTCAGGGCCTCTTTATATGGCCTTTTGCTGCGAAGGGCGTCGTACTGGTCGACTATCATCACTATCCTGCCCTCCAGCGGCGCCTCCTCGTCCCTGAGACCGGCCGGATATCCAGAGCCGTCCCATCGTTCGTGGTGGGTCCTGGCTATCGAAGCGGCCGTCTGTACCGATTGATAGGGGGAGTCGGCGAGCATCCTGCCGCCGATCAGGGTATGGCCCTTCATGACATCGAACTCTTCTTTCGTAAGCGGCCCCGGCTTCAGAAGTATGCTGTCCGGTATGCCGACCTTGCCGATATCGTGCATGGGGCTGGCGAACGCTATTGACTCAACGAACTCGGGACTCTGGCCGAGTGTCCTGGCAAGAACGCCAGAGTAAATCCCTATCCTGCCGATGTGCGCTCCGGTGTCGCTGTCCCTGTACTCGGCCACCGATGTTATCCTGTGGACCAGCTCGCTGCTCATCTCCTTGACCATCTTCAGGGCGTCGGCCAGCTCGCTCGTGCGCTTCCTGACCTCATCCTCGAGGTGGTGCTTGTAGTTCTTTTCTATCTTTATGAGCCTGTTGTACTTCACTGCCTTTTCTATGGCATGGAGGAGGTACTCTGGCTTGTAGGGCTTTATGATGAAGTCGAAGGCCCCTTTT
>MGPK01000041.1:3012-4388 GCA_001795535.1 Deltaproteobacteria bacterium GWA2_54_12 | reverse complement strand
CCGGTATCTCCCTGTTCATGGCCCTCAAGCGCTCCAGCAGCTCTATGCCGGATGTCCCGGGCATCTTTATATCCGTCAGGACCGCGTCCGCCCCTGAGTCCGCGAACCTCTTTACGGCTTCATCGGCGTTCGAGCACTGGTGTACGCCGTAGCCGTAGCCGGAAAGGAGAAGGGCCGTGCTTTCAAGCACGAAGTTGTTGTCATCGACGACTATTACGGTCCCCGGTCTTTCTGAATTCATCTGTCCAGAGTCTCCCTGACCTTTTTGAGCAGCTCGCCCGGGGCCACAGGCTTGGAGATGAAGTCCATGCCGGCCCCTATCACCCCTCTCGCGCGCATCGCGTCGGCCGCGTAGCCGCTCAGGAATATCGCCTTGACATCCGGCTTGACCTTGATTATCTCATCGTAGGCCTCCCTGCCGCTCTTTTTAGGCATGATCAGGTCGATGAGCAGGACGCCGATATCGTCCCTGTTCTCGTTGAATTTCCTTACCGCGTCCTCGCCGTCCACTGCCTCTATGACGCGGTACCCGAACTCCTCGAGTATGCTCCTGTTCACTTCCCGAACTTCCGCCTCGTCCTCAGCGAGAAGAACCGTCTCATCCCCGCCCTGAATATCCTCAGGCAGCTCTTTTTCCCAAGCCTGCTCGCTTTCATTTATTATCGGCAGATATATTTTAAATATTGAGCCCATTCCCGGCTCGCTGTAAACATTTATGAACCCGTTATGCTGTTTTACGATGCCGTAGACTACCGCGAGGCCCAGTCCGGTGCCTTTGCCCACCTCTTTCGTGGTAAAAAAAGGCTCGAATATCCTTTTCTGGGTCTGTGCGTCCATCCCGCTGCCCGTATCTGAGACAGTGATGAGCGCGTAGTCGCCAGGCTCTCCATAGCCGTGCGCAGAGATGAATTCATGGCCGAGCTCGGCCACTTCGGTCGAGATGGCAAGCACTCCCCCGCCAGGCTGCATCGCGTCCCTCGCGTTCGTGGCAAGGTTCATGAAGACCTGCTCCATTTGCGTGGGGTCTGCCTTGACGGTGCTGTTCTTTTCGGTAAGACAGACCCTGAGATCGATCTCCTCGCCGATCAGCCTCGCGAGTATCTTCTCGACCCTCTTTATGAGTCCGTTGATCTCAAGGGGCTGCGGGTTCATCACCTGCTTTCTGCTGAACGCGAGGAGCCCCTGGGTGAGGTGCGCGGCTTTCTCGGAGAGGGTAAGCATGTGGTCAGCGTAGTTCCTGACGGTCTCGTCCTCGCCCCTTTTCATGATGAGGAGGTTCCCGTAGCCGATCATAGCCGTCAGGATGTTGTTGAAATCGTGGGCAATGCCGCCGGCGAGCTGGCCCACGGCCTCCAGCTTCTGAGCGTGCCTGAGCT
>MGPK01000041.1:1394-3003 GCA_001795535.1 Deltaproteobacteria bacterium GWA2_54_12 | reverse complement strand
GCCTCCTGCGCTCGGATATGTCCTCGAAAATGCCGTCCACGCATTCCATGCCGTCAGGACCGGTCTTTCTCACCGCTGAAACGGATACCCATATCCTTCTGTCCTTCAGCGTGACGAGTTCCGCCTCTTCTCCCCTGACGAAACCCTCCAATGCGAGCTTATTGAAAATCTCAGCGCGCCTGGCCCTGTCAACAAAGAAGTCAGCGGAACTTCTGGAGAGTATCTCCTGGCTCGATTCCCCATCCAGCATGGTCACAACGGCCCTGTTCACCTCCAGCAGGCGGCCGTCTGCCGAGAGCGTGTCCCTGTAAACCCCGACGGTGATGCTGTTCAGGAGGTCCTCATACTTCTGCTGGATCTCGATCCTGGCCTCTTCCGCCAGTTTCCTGCGCAGGCTTGAGCCGAGCTGGGCCGTTATCGCCTCAATGAAGCTCATCATGCGGCTGTCCTGCTCAAGGCGCTCTGACATTAAAAAGACCAGCACGGCGAGCACATGGCCGTCTTCTATTACAGGCACTCCGATGGCGCTCCTCAGCCCGGCTTCCAGCGCGGCCGCGGTCCTTACGAAGTCATGGCCGTTTACGGAAATGTCGCTTACCCATACCGGCGTCTTTTCAAGCCATGTCCTGCCCGGGACTCCGAGCCCCGGCAGGATGCATGCGGAAGTGCTGACCTCGGCGAACCTGTCATGCTCAGGGGCGCTTCCGTGCCAGATGAGGCTGTGCTCAATGCAGGAACCGTCGGACTTCGGTATCCAGACCTCGCCGTAACCCCAGCCGGTGAGGTCGCAGACCTTCTCTATCACCATGCTTATGGCTGAATCGAAACTGTCGGCCTCCTTCAGATACAGCGAGATCGTCTGGAGGAGGTCGGCCATCTTGCGTCCGCTTATGTCTGTAAGGACGCCGTCAGTGAGCCTCCGGCCTTCTTTTTCATAGGTCGACACGGCCCTGTCGTAGACCCATGCCCAGCTCCCGTCCTTCCTCATCATCCGGTACTGCTCGTCAAAGGGCCTGCCCGCGTCGAACAGGGTCTGGTAAGCCCCCATAACCCTCACGCAGTCGTCAGGATGGATTATGCGTTCCCAGAACCCGTCCTCGGAGCAGACCTCAGCAGGGCTGTAACCTAACAAGTCCCGCACATTCCCGCTGACATAGACTATGTTCCCGCCGCTGTCAGCCGTCCAGGTGACATCCGGTATGTTGGCGATAAGAGACCGGTACTTCTCCTCGCTCTCCTTGAGGAGCGTTGTCCTTTCCTTTATCTCGGAAGACATCGCGTTGAAGCTCTCTGACAGGAGCCCTATCTCGTCACCGTCCCTGGCAATCACCTTGAAATCGTACTCACCGGACGCTATCTTCAAAGAAGCCGACGACAGGGCCGCGAGCCTCGATATTATGTTCCTGTAAAAGGCCATGAACGCGAGGCCTATGAACCCGGCCGCTATCAGCACGGCCACAACCGCGTCTCTTCCTATCTTCCGCATTGGCGCGAGTATCTCGCTGGAGTCGACCTCCACCAGGAGCGTCCAGTCCAGGGAAGGCAGGCACATCGACGCGCCAGCCACTTCCACTCCCCTGTAATCCTTGTAAAATCCGCTGACCTCCTG
>MGPK01000041.1:0-1273 GCA_001795535.1 Deltaproteobacteria bacterium GWA2_54_12 | reverse complement strand
GTCTCGCGCTTGCCCTTTGACCAGGAAATGGCCCCAAGCTCCCTGTTCAGTTCGCCCGTAAGGACCCGGCTCAGGTCTGAAAGCTGCTGGGAGAGGGCGATTACCCCGAGTTGCCTGCCCTCACGGCCGAAGACCGGGGCCGCGGCGATTATCACCGGCGTCTCGTACGATACGCCCTGCTCCTCTATCGCCGTCTCTCCATTGGCGGCCCTGGTAAAGAAAGCGGCTGAAGAAACATCCTTCCCGGTCCATGACGCGTCGGTCGAGGCGATGACCATGCCTTCCATTGAAACGACGAAGATGCTGCCGATTGATGGGTCGAGGGGCAGTTTATTGTTTTTCATGTGGGCGGCAAGGGTCCGGACAGCGTCCCTCTCGCCGCTGAGCGCCTTCCGGAGCCCGCTTACTATCTGGCCGTCAGTGGAAAAGTCCCGGGCCCTCCTCCCGACCATCTCGAGGAACTGATAGACCTGTCCCTCGTACGCCTCGGCTATTACCGTCAGGTCGTCAAGGGTCTGCTGCTTGAGCTGCGCTCTTGTAGCGATATAACTGTGGATGAAAGAGGCCATGATGGGAAAAAGGATTACAAGAAGGGCAAGCAGGGCCTTTTGCGAAAGTGTCATTTTTTTCAGGTTCATAAAATTGTCGAATAAAGCCGGGACAGACGGCGTGGCATGACGACGGCGGCGGGCTGGACGGGGCCGAATGCCCTGAAGATTAGGTTACAGGTGCTCCAAGTCTATCGCTTATGGCTTGAAAAAACAAGTTCTTTTGGAGATATATGGACGCCGGAGGGCCCTGAAAGGAAGGGACTATTCGCAGGTGTAGGCGTACGAGAGCTGCTCGACCGTGCGCCCCGTTGTTTCGACGGTCGCGATAAGGGCCGTGCACTCCTGTAACTCGGTCTGGTACTCTATCGAGCCCTGTTCGCTGTCAGATTCGACCATGCCCGGGTATTTCCTCAAGAGGGCTTTTTCACTAAGGGCGCCAAGTTCGTAGAGTTCAGAGACCATCACTACCCTTTTTTTCCCGTCAAAAAAGATGGCGTACATCGTCTGCCACGGGTTGTAAACGTATTTTATCGACTGCAACCCTCCGGCGCCGCTCTGTCCGGCCGGGCGCAAAGCCCCGTCGTAGTCCGCGTAGGGCGGAGCCGGGTACATCTTCAGGACCTCTTCGAAAGTTGTCCGCCCCAGCACTATATCGCCTGTCTTTTTCCCGCTGGTCAGCACGGATCTAAAGACATACGGCTTTGCTTCAGGGGCCTTTTTCT
>MGPK01000040.1 GCA_001795535.1 Deltaproteobacteria bacterium GWA2_54_12 | reverse complement strand
ACTACGGGCGTAAAAAACAGGGCCGCCACCGTGAGGATGGTTACGGCGGATATCTTCGTAAAGGACCTTTGCCCCAGAAGATTATAAATTATAAGAGGGATCGAAATGAGCAGCGAGAGCAGGGCAGTCCTTCCGGGCGCGTCGGCGAACAGTGAGATGCTGGCAAGATAAAGTAGTATTCCGGCCCCGTAGAGTACCCGGCCCCTCAGCCCCCTTGCCTTGCCGAAGTAAAATGACAGCAGCAGGATGCCGAAAGTCAGAAGCAGTATGTAGGTTATAGGGTTTATGAAGCCGGAGGCGTACCTTTCCTGGGCCGGGATGACGCCAGCGTATATGGCGATGTGGATGGCGGCTGCCAGGGAAAGCCCGGCAAGGAAACTGTCCAGAAGGGCCTTTGGAGAATACCTGTAAAAGGGTAGCGAGGATATCGCGAAGGCAAAGAGCCAGTAATGGGTCTTTGAGGCGTACTTCAACCCCGTCTGGAAGTCGTTCGTGTACAGGAGGCCTGCCCAGTGGAGGGCGGCGAAAACCAGCAGAGGCAGGGCCCAGGGCTGTTTGAGCCAGAGGCGGCGCTCTTTTATGAACCTTCCCGAGCATATCCACAGGGCCAGGGTAAGAAAGCCCGCGATGAGGAAAGGAGAAGTCCCGAGCGGGATAAGAAAAAAGGTCAGGCAAAAACCCCAAAAAAGAATCCGTTCCATATCCACGGCGCTGCTCATCTGTTCAGCTCTCATAAGTTGCGTTTTTCCAAGCATATATCCACTTATGAGTTTTGCAAGCGGTTGCGGTAAGTTTTTTAGAGGGCGGGGGATAGAAGATAAAAAAAGGGGTTACGCTTTCGCGTAACCCCTTGATTTTAGTGGTGGCCAGGGAGGGAGTTGAACCCCCGACACGGGGATTTTCAGCTAAGGTTTCGGTTTGGTTTTCTTTTTCTTTTTAGCTGGTTGCGTGGTTTTCTGCTTACTTATGTAGTCGTCGAATTTCGCTCCCTCGTTTCCCAGAAAATCCCCGTGCAGGTTTGATTATATGTCTTAGTTATCCTTTTTGTTTTATGCCCCATCATGTCCTGCAGCGCCCGACTATATTGATACTGTGATAGCCCATGGGTATGATGAACTAGCAACTGCTCTGATGCAACCCCCCTCGAGAAGACTAAAAGTTCCGGATAGCGGTAATGAGAACCTGTTAGGCTTGTGATTTTTAGAATTCTGACTATTTGAAAATAGAAAACAATATCGAGGCGACCCCGATGATCATAGTCAATTCAATTGCTAATAAAGACAGGAAATAAGAACGCTTTAGACCGATTTCGTACTCTAGTTCAGCCCAATGGGCTTGTAATTGTGCTAACGCTGATTTCAATTGTGTTGAGGCGATTTCTTGCCATCGCCCGCTTGTAATATACGGTGCTTCTATTGGCATGCCAATTAATTTGCGACACAGCTTCAATTTTTCTTGATATTCAGGTACTAATTTATTTTTACTCTCTTCAATGGTTTTTATTTTTTTATGGGAAGTTGGATGAACTGGATTTACTGCTTTTATTTTCTGTTGTAAGTCTGAAAATTTTTCGCAAAATGTGTCTATTTGATCGAGGTGTTTATCTAGCTCTTCTCTTTTTAGGTATTCCATAAGCCTTTTCGGGGGCTGATTATCAGTCTGGGCCGGCTCGCTTGTAGCGCCCTTCACTTTATTCTCCTTGGACATAAGTCCTCCTAATTCGAGGTTTTATTAAAATAAGTTTAATCGAATAAAAATACCTCTTCAACTTAGATATTAGAGGGATAATTGAATATAAAATAGAGATATAAAAAGAATTTTGGGAGACAATACTGCAAATTAAGAAAAATATGAGGGGGCAGAATAAAAATTGAAGTTTTGATAAAAATATCCGATACTTTTGTTGTCACCTGTAGAATGGTAACAGTATATAGGCACAAGGATCATAGATAGTATTAATTTAAACAGAAATATATATTTTTTGTTTACTTTGAATTTAAATAGACACCGGGCTTTACCAGTCTGCAACCAGTCCGACCCTCATGAAACTGCTTGAGCGGGGAGAGGAGAGGCTCAGATAGAAAGAGTCGATGCTTTCCATTTGACATGGAAAATCAGATGAATAATAATCAAAACTGCAAGCACCTGGAATTCCTAAGTGCATAAAGGATTTGCTTGGGCGTCCCGCTATAATGATTTTGAGAGCCAGAAGGTGGTGTTTCAGTAAAGGGAAAAATTTTTTAGCCTTATCGAGCATAAACAAGTACTTCCAATTGCACTATCATGAATATAAACGGAGAACCCATGCCCTTACCATCTAAAATCTCTCCTTGTCCAATAGACGATGCCGCAATAGAGTTAAGATTTGACGCTGCAATTCCGTATGATGCCATCTTTGGTCTGGTCTATAATTCCTTAAAGGATAAGTATCCCGAAGTAGAAAAATTACCTATTTTGCAAGTGCCGGAAGATATTAGGATTAAGGATCCAAACCTTATATATAAGCCTTATTATGCAATGAAAAATGATAATTTACAGTGTCTAATCGGCCCACGAACAATTGCAGTTTCTCATGTACAAAATGAATATTTAGGATGGGATAAATTTTTGCCAAGTGTTTTGGAAATTTTTAAGATCGTTGAGCAGCTAAAAATAGTGAAGAGAGTTGAAAAACTAGGGATGAGATATGTGAATTTCTTTAACTTTAATATTTATGAAAAAATTAATTTAAACATTCATATGGGGGATAGAAGACTTGCGGATTATCCTACATACTTTAGAACCGAAATGAAATCTGGCAAATATACAAGTGCATTGCAAGTTGCTAATAACGCCACACATACTGCAAAAAAAATGACAGGTTCAATAATTGATATTGATGTAACTTTAGAAGACTTTGGAGAAGATTTTTTTGAAAGAAAACAATCTATTTTGAATGAAGCTCATTTGAAGGAAAAAGAATTATTTTTTGAACTACTAAAACCAGAATTCATAAAAACCTTAAATCCAGAGTACGCAAGTGAATGAAATCGTGACAAGTGCTTTGTCAAAACACGTTCTAATTGCAGGCGCTACTGCGATATTAGTATGTTCATCTGCAGGCAT
Source organism: Deltaproteobacteria bacterium GWA2_54_12 (assembly GCA_001795535.1). Taxonomy (GTDB): domain Bacteria; phylum Desulfobacterota; class GWC2-55-46; order GWC2-55-46; family GWC2-55-46; genus GWA2-54-12. Next base: position 16,224 of record MGPK01000040.1, on the reverse strand, counting down.
TCCTATTCCTACAAAAAACTACACCATAGAAAGCTTTGCTGAGCGTAGATTTAACTATGAGGATTATACAAAAAATCTGCCTTACAATCGCATTAATTTGCAGTTTGGAGAGACAACTTTTTTAGCCAATGATACTGTTGTAAAAAAAATTAGGCAACTAGAAGAAATTTATTCTCTCGAAAATAATAATAAAATCAAAGAATTTCTTTCGGCACACAAAAGCCTTTACTCTGCACTTTTTGATACTTACGAACAAATTCAAAAAGTCTTCAATGAACATATAGCCAATGTTGGCCTGGAATTCATCAACGACCCTGATGAGGACTTTGAAGGACTTGCCATAACAATCAAGACGGATTTGAACCCTGAGTCATCTATAAGCCTCTTAGATAGATTTGATGATGAGTGGTGGTTAGATGTCGATATGCAGATCAAAGCAATTTTGACTGTGTTGGTAAGAACTATATGACATTTGATTGGAGATTATATGTAGACTTGGCTGATGAACTAACAACCTATCATAGAACCTCCAGTTTTCAAGATGCCTATTATCGTACTGCAATAAGTCGCGCCTATTATGGGGTTTATCATCTTGCAAAAAAAATACTTATAGATAAGGGTTGTGTTCTGCCCCCAAAAAGTCAACATCAATTTGTTAGAGACACGTTGTTAGCTTCTACGGTACGTACAGAAAGGCGAATCGGAACACACCTTAGTAGATTATGGAAAGATAGAGTAGATGCTGATTATAAAGAAGTGGCATCAATTGATAAAAGTAGAGCAACAACCACTTATATGATGGCAAAAAATACCCTTGAGTTAATTAATAGTCTCTCCCTCTAAACTTTCTGCAAGAAAAATTGTTACGTCAATAAAGACTGTCCCATGACAATGCATAGGCTTCGGCTTATGCTTTTTTAATTTTAACCTTAGATCAATTAATTTAGGCCGCTCTCTTTATTGAGGGCGGCCTTTTTATTTATGGAGAGTTTAGGTGACCCTAATCTCTCCATAAATAATCCCGTGTGGCTCAATAAAAAACAAATAGCTGAGTTTAGTGTTTGTATTTACTATACCAGTATGCATAGGAGCTATCTTGAAAAACGTTTTAACTTTTTGAATTTATTAAGTATTATGAAAGGGTAGGCAGGCGACACGAGAACTGGATACCTAAGAATTTAAGTGAAAAAGGGATTACGATTTCGTAACCCTTTGATTTATAAGGATGCCTAGGGAGAAGTTAGGCGTCGACACGGGATTACCAGTAAGCAAGCCAGTAAGCGAATAAAAAAAAAGGGTTACGCTTTCGCGTAACCCCTTGATTTTAGTGGTGGCCAGGGAGGGAGTTGAACCCCCGACACGGGGATTTTCAGTCCCCTGCTCTACCAACTGAGCTACCTGGCCAAAACATTTAAGAGAAATAAAATAATATTAACAGGCTTTTTTGTCAAGCCCTATTTGGCGTGTCGATCCATCGGCCCGTATGGGACGCTTTCCAGTCAATCTTTTCTCCTTTGCGCTCTCAATCCTTTTCCGGTCATTTTTTCAACCTATTGGATTATTCAGCTTTCGGGCCTGAGTGACGAAGATAAGTTGTGGAAAAACTTCTCTCCAGAAAAGAAGCGCCAAGCCTGAAACAACCCTGGAAAAAGAGCGTGAGCGGCTTTTTCAGCGGCCTTAGCCTGAAAAAAAAGCTTTTTGCCGTCTTCGGCATCTCCATATTTTTCATAGCGGCGATAATCGCGACCAGCGTCGTCCACATGGTCTGGATGAGATGGTCTGCAATTGAAGTTTACAACAAGTCCGTGGTCGAGGCCCAGAGCGTGATGAGGATAAGGGCAGGGCTCGAACAGTCCAGGCGCGGCCTGCTTCAGATGCTCCTGGAAAAGGATGAGGCTGGCCGCGAGCGCGCCATGAACGAGGTCAGGGGGTCAACGGCGCTGGTGGACAGCCGGATAGCCGTTTTGTCCGCTCAGCTGCTCGCGAAGGACGGCGCGCATGAAGTAGTGAAGCTCAGGAATACCTGGGAGTATTTCAAGCAGACGAGGGACACCGGGATAATCCCGCGCATTTTGAAAGGGGAGCGGGATGAGGCGCTTGCCGTGGCAATGAGTCTCCAGGAAGAGAGATTCAGGGAATTCACGGACATATCAGAAAGGCTCATAAGCCATTCCAACGCTGAGGCAGCGAGAGTCAAGGAGCTTGTTACCGTAAAATTCCAGAGGACGATTATAATATACTCCACAATCTCTCTTGCGGGTTTCCTCATGGCGGTCGCGTTGATACTGCTTTTTTCAAGGGATCTCGTCGGAAGGTTTTCGAAGATACTCGAAGGCATAGGGAAGTTCAAATCCGGGGAGCGGCTTGTGAAGATAGACGTCAACGGGGCGGACGAGATAGGAGTCTTGAAAGACGCCCTGAACAGGCTCTTCGAGCAGGTCCATGAGGACAGTATAGCCCAGGAGCAGTACATAGGCATCATAAACTGGGAAAAGTCAGAAAAGGAAAAGCAGAGGGCTGATCTCCAAAAGAGCGAGGAGAGGTTTAAAAGCCTGGTCGAGACCACGAACGACTGGGTCTGGGAAGTCGATGAAAATGGCGTATACACTTACGCGAGCCCGAGGTCATTCGATATCCTCGGGTACAAGCCTTCCGAGGTCATAGGCAAAACTCCGTTTGACTTCATGCCGCCGGAGGAAGCCAGCCGCGTGAGAGCTGTTTTCCTGGAAAGCGTAAAGGAGCTGAAGTCTTTTGATAACTTTGAGAACAGAAATCTGCACAAGGACGGCCGGGCCGTGGTGCTGGAGACCAGCGGCGTTCCTTTTTACGGCCCTGACGGCCGTCTTGACGGGTACAGGGGCATCGACAGGGATGTAACCCGCAGGAAAAAGGCCGAAAAGGAAAAGGCCGCCATGACCGAACAGCTTACCCAGACCGAAAAGCTCGCTTCCATTGGTCAGCTCGCGGCAGGGGTGGCCCACGAGATAAACAACCCGCTCGGTTTCGTAAGGAGCAACCTGAATACTCTCTCTGAGTACCTCGATGTCTTCAAGGATCTGCTGGCCCTTCATGGCGAGCTGTCAAACGCCTATGAAAAAGGCGAGTTCGAGGAGATAGTCGAGTTCCGCGAGGCGATAGAGAAGCTGAAGAAGGAAGTCGACCTTGAGTTCACTGTCAATGACGCGGGGCAGATACTCATCGATACAAACGAAGGCGTCTCGCGGATAAGTTCCATAGTGAAAGGGCTCAAGGACCTTTCACATGCCGGGGTAGGGGACCTGGTCAGCCATGACCTGAACAATTGCCTCAAGGACGCGTTGAAGATAGGCTGGCATGAGGTAAAGAATAAAGCCGCCGTCGAGCTGGACCTGTGCGACAGCCTGAGCGTCCGGTGCAGGCCGCAGCAGCTTACGCAGGTCTTTTTGAATGTCATTGTGAATGCCTCGCAGGCTGTTCAGGAAAACGCCAGAATAAACATACTCAGCGTCAAGGTCAACGGACAAGCCTTTATCGAGATCAGTGATAACGGCCCCGGCATGAGCGAAGAAGTCAGGAAGAGGATATTCGATCCGTTTTTCTCCACCAAGCCGGTCGGCAAAGGCACTGGTCTCGGGCTGTCCATCGCTTATAACATTATAAAGGAGCATGGCGGCACGATAGAGGTCGACAGCAGGCCGGGCCTGGGCGCGAAGTTCAGGATAAAGCTGCCCCTTGCCAATGAGGCGGCTTCAGCCGCCTGAAAACGAATAGACAGCGGCTCCCCGCGGCAGGGGGGAGCTTCATAAAGGAGATTTGAAGATGACTGGCGCGAATATACTTTTCGTAGACGACGAGAAGAACATACTCGGCTCTCTTTCGAGGGTCTTCAGAAAAGAGGGTTACGGAATATTGCTGGCCGAAAGCGGCGAGTGCGGCCTCGACCTGCTACGGCACAACAGCGTCGCGGTCGTGGTCTCGGACCAGCGAATGCCGGGCATGGGCGGGGTCGAGTTCCTCAAGAAAGTAAGGGAGGCTTCGCCTGATACAGTGAGGATGATGCTCACGGGCCAGGCTGACTCATCCGAGATAGCCGGGGCCATAAACGAGGGAGGCGCATACAGGTACATAACAAAGCCCTGGGACGACGAGGAACTCAAACAAATCATAAAGGCCGCGGTAGAAAGATACAACCTTCTGGCGGAGAACAGGCGGCTTCAGGAAGCGACCATGAAGCAGAACGCCGAGCTTTTTGAGCTTAACCAGACGCTCGAGGCCAGGGTAGAGGAAAAGACCCGCAAGATAAGGGACAACTTCTTTTCATTCGTGGGCCTGTGCGGCGACATGATAGAACTCCATGACCAGCTCTCGGGCGGCCATTGCAAGCGGGTGGCCGTTCTTTCAAGGGGCCTTGGACAGCGGCTCGGGCTCAAGGGCTTTGAGCTTGAATCCCTCTGGGCGGCGGCCCTCCTGCATGAGATAGGCCTCATAGGCGTGCCAAGGGAAGTCCTTGAGAAGCCGGAAGGCGACCTTCTGGACAGCGAAAGGGCGCTCATTATGAATAATCCCGCGCTCTCGCAGGAGATAATATCGAGGATAGACATCTTGAGGCAGTCGGGCCTTGTCGTGAAAAGTCATATGGAGTGCTTTGACGGCAGCGGTTATCCGGACAGGCTCAAGGCTGGCGAGATAAACTACGGGTCGAGAATACTGTCGGTATGCAGGGAATATGACCGGCTGAGGCATGCCAGGCGTCCCTATTCAAAAGTAGAGGCGCTGGCCGTTATTGAAAGGGGCAGGGGCAGGAAGTTCGACCCGGATATAACGGAAGCCTTCCTGAAGTTCGCCTCTGAGATTAAGGACGGCTACGAGGACCAGATGATCGGGCATGCCAGGAATGCCATGCTGCCGGTCAATATGAAAATCGAGGTGCAGGATATAGCGCCAGGTATGGTCCTTGCGAAGCCTCTGGCTTCGGGCAGGGGCAGGCTATTGGTAGGCCAGGGGACAATATTGACTGGAGCCCTCATAGAAAAGGTGCTGAACTTCCACAAGATAGACCCTATAACTGACCTGGTGGAGGTCGTTGCCCAGCCGGTTGCTAACTAACTAAGGCCGCCGAAGGCGTACTGGACAATCGCTGCAGCGGCTACGGCCGCTGTTTCAGCCCTTAATATCCTGGGGCCCATGCCCGCTTTCAGGAAACCGGCCCCTTCGGCCAGCGTGGCTTCATCTTCCGAGAGCCCGCCTTCAGGACCTACGAGCAAGGCCGCTGAATGAGGGCTCCTGCCTTCAAGCCGCTCGCCAAGGCTTGTTGCCCCTTCCTTCTCCCATAAAAGGAGTTTCAATTCAGCTGTAGAGCCCTGTACGGCTTCTTTCAACCCTGAGGCGAGCGTTATACGGGGGAGCGTCGTCCTTCCGCACTGTTTGGCCGCCTCTATCGCGGCCTTCTTCCATCTGAGGAGTTTTTTTCCAGCGCCTTCCCCGTCGACCCTCGGCACTGTCCTGGGTGTCGTATAAAAACAGATTCCCGTCAAGCCAAGCTCGGTTGCCTTCTGTACGATAAACTCGGGCCTGTCGCCTTTCAACAGGCCCTGGAGAAGGACAAGGTCAAGGGCGCTCTCTACCGCCTTCCCGCTCCTGCCTTCGATGGAGATAACAGCCGAGCGCTGGCCTATCGACTCTATCCTGCCTGTAAGCTCTAACCCCTTGCCGTTGAATATGGCAATGTCGTCTCCGGGGCCGAGCCTCAGCACCTTTTTGAGGTGGATGAACTCTTCCCCGGTCACTTCAGCCTTTTTAGCGGACTCGTTTATCTCTTCGAGGAAAAAACGCCTCATCTGGCAGGCTTTCCGAATACCAGAGCGACCCATTCCTTTTCCTTGAAGGAAAAGGCTTTCTGAAGCCCGATGGCTGAGAAAGCGGCTTCTATGGCCGTCTGTTCGCTGTCGAGTATGCCCGAGAGTATGAGAAAGCCACCGGGCTTTATCCTGTCGTTGAGGGAGCGGGAAAGCCTAGTGAGCTCGCCCGCGAGGATGTTTGCCGCGACAAGGTCGTATTTGCCGGGTACGCCGGATAAGTCCTTCGCGCTCAAACTGAGCTTTGTTTTGTTGAGGCTGGCGTTTTTCCTGGCGACCTTCAGGGCGACCTTGTCTATGTCCGTGCCGGCGGCCTTCTTGAAGCCGAGCTTCACGGCCGCTATGGCCAGAACGCCCGTGCCTGTGCCGACATCGAGTATAGAGGGGCCTTTGGGAAGAAGGGCGCTTTTAACGAGCCTGAGAATGGACTTCAGGCACATCTTGGTCGTGGCGTGCCCGCCTGTGCCAAAGGCCATGCCAGGGTCGATATCGATTAATATCTCGCCGGGCGAGCGCTTTAGCTTATGCCATGTCGGTTTTACCGTGACAGAAAAGCCCCTGTACTTTACCTTTATTGGTTTGAGCCCTTTTTTCCACTTCTCGGACCAGTCGGTGTCTTTCAAAAAAGAGGTCTCAAGGGCCCAGCCTATGCGGCTCAGGTTTGTCTTTACTGTCCCAAGCGCGGCTTCGTCACCGGCAGGCAGATAGGCCTTCAATACCCTTACCGGGGAGGTGTCCTCTTCCTCTTGGGTCTCTTCCTCCCACAAACTGTGGGAGACGAGCTTTCCGGCGACGCTGTCGACTGTCTCTTCCTGCACGCCCGGACTGCCGGAGGCTATCAGAAGCGATGAGGCCAGGTCTTTTGATTCTCCCGGGCCTGTGGCCCGTATCTCTATCCAATCTTGCGCCACTGGTCAGTCCCTCATATTTACATACTGAAGGCTCAGGTCCAGGTCCAGGCCTTTGAGGGTCTGAATGACTTCCTGCAGATCGTCTATCTTCTTGCCCGTGACCCTTATCTGTTCTTCCATAATCTGCGTCTGCACCTTGAGCTTCCTGTCTTTTATCATCTTGGTTATCTCCTTGGCCTTCTCTGAGGGAATGCCCTGGAGTATCTTTATGGTCTGCCTTTTCATTCCGCCAGCGGCGTCCTCGACTTTGCCGTATTCGAGCGATTTGAGAGAGACGCCCCTTTTGACGAGCTTTGTCTGGAGGATGTCTATGACGCTCTTCAGCTTGGTGTCGTCATCCGCGACGATGGTGACTTCCTCTTTTTTCTCCCACTTTATCTCGCTCTTGGAGCCCTTGAAGTCGTACCTCTGCTGCATTTCTTTTATTGCCTGGTTTACCGCGTTGTCTACTTCCTGCGTGTCTGTTTTTGAGACGATGTCAAATGACGGCATGAATTCTCTACCTCCGATTCATAATAGTTATTCATGGCTTTACGACAGCCGCGCCCCTGGGCGGGGTGTACCTGAAAAGCGAATCTTTAATGGACGCGTTCAACTTGATGTCTGTGAAAGTCACCGCGGTCTGGTTCCCGAAGTGGTCCGTGATGGTCGTCTTTTCCACGATGGAGTTCTCTTTATTGACTTCGAGGATGAGTTTTTTGAGGCTTGCCTGTTCCTGTTTCGGCGTAAGGATGAGCACATGGTTTGCGCTTTCCAGAGGCGCGAGTTTCACGACGAACTCCTTTTCCACGCTGCCTATGCCGGAAAGAAAGTCCGTTGCCATCGAAGAAGCGCTCAAAGAGGCAGGTCTTTCGATCACCTGGTTGAGGTCAGGTTGATAGAGCCAGATGGTCTTGGCGTCGCTTACGATGAGGTCTTTGGCGGGCTTCTTGTATTCCCAGCGCATCTTGCCGGGCTTCTTGAGCCAGACCTTGCCCTCTGACTTCATAGCTGGCATGCCCTTTGAAGAGACCTCCTGGGTGAAGTCGGCCTTTATGGAAGTGATCGATTCGTACTTGCTCTGGAGTTTCGAGACCACCGCTGCCGCGTCGTCCTGGGCAAAAGACAGGGCAGGGAGGAAAAAGGCCAAGACAGCGAGCAGGAGGATGAGTTTTTTATGAAAAAGAGTTCTCATGGTTGTGCCTCGTTTCTGGATGTTAGCTGAAGGAAATATGGCGAAGCTGACGGACTCGAAAAGTACGAGATTCCCCAGAAGGACATTTGCCGCCCCTCTTAAGAATATACCAGCATCCATCAATGCTGCTTTCTCAAGAGCACTTCTCTGGGGCGGCTGCCCTGGGCAGGGCCAACGACGCCTTCTTTTTCCATCTTTTCTATTATGCGGGCGGCTGTGTTGTAGCCTATCCTGAACCTGCGCTGTATGTACGAGGTCGATATCATCTCCTGCTGGGATGCAAGGGCGACCGCCTCGTCGTAGCGGCGGAGGAACTCTTCCCCGAGGTCTGCCTCTTCGTCGGTAAGACCCGGCTCCGGGTCTTCCGTAATTATCTCTTCGTAAGCTGGATTGCCCTGGCTCCTCCAGAAGTCGGTCACTTTCTTTATCTCGGGCTCCGAGACATAGGCCCCGTGTATCCTCATGAGCTTTGAGGTGCCGGGAGGCAGGAAGAGCATGTCTCCCTGTCCGAGGAGGGTCTCCGCGCCACCAGTGTCGAGTATGGTCCTGGAGTCTGTCTTTGACGGGAGCTGGAAAGCTATCCTTGCCGGGAAGTTCGTCTTGATGAGGCCGGTGACGACATCGACTGACGGCCTCTGGGTTGCTATGAGCAGGTGGATGCCCGAGGCCCTGGCCATCTGGGAAAGGCGCACAAGGCACTCTTCGACATCCTTGCCGGAGGTCATCATGAGGTCGGCGAGCTCGTCTATGATGACGACTATGACAGGGAGCTTTTTTTCGTCTTCCTTGCCGCTTTCCTCGACCATCTGGTTGAACTTATCAATGTTTTTAGCGCCGCGCTCGGCCATCATTTTATAGCGCCTGCCCATTTCAGCGACTATGTGGCGAAGGGCGTTTGCCGCCTTCTTCGGGTCTGTTATGACCGGGGTGAGGAGGTGGGGTATGCCCTCGTATGCCGAAAGCTCGAGCATCTTCGGGTCTACCATCAAAAAGCGCACATCTTCTGGGGTGGCTTTGAAAAGGACGCTCAATATCATGGCGTTTACGGCAACGCTCTTGCCGGTTCCCGTGGCTCCGGCAACAAGCAGGTGAGGCATCTTCGCGAGGTCTGAGACATAAGGCGCGCCGGATATGTCCTTGCCCAGGGCGAGAGTCACTCTTGAGCGGCTCTTTCCGAAAAGAGGGCACTCCATCATCTCCCGGAGCAATATGGTGTCTCTGGTCTGGTTAGGGACCTCTATGCCGACTACCGATTTGCCGGGTATCGGCGCGATTATCCGAATAGACATCGCCTTCATGGCAAGGGCCAGGTCGTCGGAAAGGTTCGTTATCCTGCCGACTTTTACCCCGGCGGCGGGCTCGAACTCGTACATGGTGACGACAGGGCCGGGGCGCACTTCGAGCACGCGGCCTTCCACGCCGAAGTCCAGGAGCTTTTTCTCCAGTATCTTCGAGTTCTCAAGCAGGGCCTTGTCGTCTATCGAGCTGGATTTTCTCGGGACAGGATCCAGAAGCGTAAGCGGAGGGAGCTGGTAGTTACCCTTGGGGGCCGCGAACTCAAACGATTCCTGCGGCTCTTCCTGCGCTCTCTTGTTGTGTATCTTGGGCGCGACTATGGGCAGGGCTGGCCGTTCTTTTTCCTTCTGCGGCTTTTCCTCTTTTTTAAGCGCCTTCGCAGGGGGCGCGGCATCGATGGCCCCGGACTCCTCATCATCTTCTTCGCCGTTCTCGTTCCTTTGGCGGACGCGCTCCATCAACGCCTTGAAGAGCATGGCTGTGGGAGGGAGTACCTTGCCGCCTATCTGTATGACCGATATGCCTGTTGCTACCAGAAGCGCTATGAGTATGACGGAGACAAGAAAGATTATCGCGCCGGTGGCTCCCGCAAGGTCTGTCAATAATCTGCTGAGAAAGGTCCCGATCGCCCCGCCGGCTGTTTCTGCCGAGGCCGCCAGGCTCAGGAACGCTGAAGAGGCAAGGACGAAAACAAGAAAGCTCACAGGCACCACGACCCTGAAAGAGGCGAAGCGGCGCATGAGGAACTGGACGGCGATGACTATGAGTATGATAGGAAAGACATAGGAGGCGTACCCTATGGAGCCCAGGAGGGCCCAGGAGACGAGCTCGCCTATGACTCCTCCCCAGTTAGTCGAGGCCGCGTTTGAGGCGAGCGAGACGCCCGAGTACAGGGCAAGGGCAAAAAGGACTATGCCCAGGATCTCCTGCCTGAGGCCCTTCCCTTCTTCCTGTTTTGAATTGGGTTTGGCCATCTCTCTCCGGTTTTTTTGTCTGGAAGCTGTCGGGGCCTGTCAGAGGCTCTTGAACTGCTTGCTGAGGGTTATTCCCTGGTACTGGTATGACGAGCCGATCTTCGGGCCGTATATCTTGTCCGGCACCTCGGCCATGCGCTCGAAAAAGAGCTTGCAGAAGGTCTGACCGTGGCCGATCATGAACGGAACATCATGCGCGCGTACCTCGAGGACGGCCTTTGTCCCCTTTACTTCGCCATTTGCGCCGAAGCCGAAACCAGGGTCGAAAAAGCCGGCGTAATGGGTACGAAGTTCGCCGGAGCCTGCTTCGTAAGCGACCATCTCGGCGGCGTACCTGGGAGGTATGCGGATCTTTTCTTTCGAGGAGAGGATGTAGAACTCTTCCGGCTCCAGTATGAGCGTGCCCCTGCTGTTCCTCTGGATGGGCTCCCAGAAATCAGATACGCCGTAGTGGTTTTTCATCGTGAGGTCGATGACATGGCTGTTCTTCTTTGACTTGTACCCTATTATGCCGTTTTGGTTGTCCCCGCTCAGGTCGACCGACATGAAAAGGCCCTTCGAGACCTTGACTTCGTCGGCCGTGAGGTGCTCTTCTCCGTTATAAAGGAGGCGGGAGTCCTTGTGCAGGGCTTTGAGTTTTGAATCGGAAAGCGCGCACTCGCCCCGGGCGAGCCTGAGCTGCACCAGGGAGAGCCCTTCCTTGACTTTTATCGTAAAAGACCTGGGCATGACCTCGAGGAAGAGCTGGCCCGAGTAGCCGCAGGCGATGTCTTCAAACCTCGGGCTTTTGTTCGTGAGAACCCTGGCGAACACATCGAGCCTGCCCGTCGTTGACTTCGGGTTGGCCCTCCCCCTTATGTCCTCCGGGAGCTTCAGTTCCTCCATAAGGGGTATAAGGTAGACATGGCCGCGCTCAAGGATGCCGCCTTTTGAAATGTCAGTCTCGTACATTACGAGGTCAGAGCCGTATATGTCAGGGGTGTGGAGCCTTTCCATGACATCGCTGTCTTCGGGAAGGAAGCTGGAGATGAGCCTGTAAGCCTTTTTGCCGAGCCTCAGGTCCATCGAGGCGGGCTGTATCTGCCCTTCCCCGATAGCGGCGGCTTTGGAGAATATGTGGCCTTTGGATATGGCCTTTTTAATCGACTGGCAGCTAAGTACGCCCTGATTTTTCTCTGACATTGAGACAGTCCTGGAAAGGTTTTTAAGTGGCGGATATCATACAATTACTTTAGGCGCGGGCGCAATAAAAAAAGCCCGGCCATGAAGGGCCGGGCTTTCAAAGAGCTGATTTATTTTTCAGGCGACATGGGCCTGGTCTTCGAACCTGAGGCCTGCCCTGGATATTCCGTAAAACTTCTTTGTCCAGACCACCCTGGCGATTCTTTCTATCTCGAGCTCCTGTATGTAGACATTCACGGTCTCGTTCTGGTCAAAGGGCAGGTAGCCCATCATCTTGATGCCGAGCCCCGTCTCAGAGACATCAACGGTCTTTACGGGGACTTTTACTTCGCCTTTAAGTATGTCAGCGGTCTTCTGGGTAAGCTGCCTGTCGCCCCCGTATCGCCTGTCAGGCTCGTGGGACTTCATTACGAAACCGCAATGGGGGCATGGCAGATTGGAATTCCTTGCAGCCGTGAAGAACGAGTTCTCGCACTTGGGGCAATTCAGCCTGTTCATCTTCCGCCACCCTCGTATCGCTTAGCGTGTTTCCGGACACAGCCGGGACAATCGCGCTTCCATGATAACAATATCGTAACTTTTGTCAATAGACTTTAGCCCTTATTGTCTCTTTTTGAAGGGTTTTTTGAAAAAAACCGGCCTCCGGGCCGCTGCGGTCCTTTTCAGAGAGCCGGGGTCTTGACTTTTGGGGTTCACTCTGATAATCCTTATGCTTCGGGTAAAAGGTTCTGATGAGGAAAACCATAGAAGTATTCAAGAGAAAATATATCCTTCTGGCCGGGCTCCTTCTTGTGGCCGTAGTGACCGTCTTTGGCGATAAAGGCATCTACGAGCTGTTAAAGGTAAGGCAGGAGCGGGACGGAATATTGGCCTACAACCATTCCCTTGAGTCTGAGAACAGGGAACTGGAAAGGCAGATAAGGCTCCTCGAGACCGACAAGAAGTACATCGGGCAGATAGCCAGGAAAGAGCTGGGCAAGCTCGGAAGAAACGAGCTCGTATACAAGATCGAAGCGCCAGCCGGGGATAAGGCTTTGGCCCCTGCCCGCAAGTAATGCTGCCCGCATGACGCGCACTTCTCCAGGCTTTTCTTGAACACAATCAAAGGACACGAATGACGAGAAAGATAAAGACCGCGGGAGTTCAGCTCGCGCCAGGCCCTGACAGGGACAAAAACCTCGCGAAAGCAGGCATGCTCATCGAGGTTGCGGCCGGTGAGGGCGCTCAGATAATCGCCCTTCCGCAGCTGTTCAGCCTTCCCTGGTTCCCGGCAACCATAGACAGGAAGAACATGGCCCTCGCCGAAAACGGAGACGGTCCTACCGTCGTTTTCCTGAAGGAGACCGCCACAAGGCTCGGGGTCGTCCTCATAGGGAGCGTATTCGAGGAGGACGGCGGCGCTTATTTCAATACCGCGATAATCGCGGGGCCGGACGGCATAATAGGCAAGTACAGGAAGGTGCATGTCCCGCAGATCCCGCTCTGGGAGGAAAGGGCGTACTTCAGCCCCGGAGACCTGGGTTTCCCGGTCTTTGATACGCCTTTCGGCAGGGTAGGCGCGCTTCTGTGCTGGGACATCTTCTTCCCGGAGGGCTTCAGGATACTGGCCCTGAAGGGCGCCGAGATAGTCTTCGCGCTCACGGCTTCGGCCTTTGAGCATTCCCATAAGAAGTGGGAGAGGGCCATCTCGGCGGCCGCCCACGCGAACGGGTTTTTCGTCTTCAGGGTAAACAGGGTTGGCAAAGAGGAAAAGCAGGAGTTCTACGGAAAGAGCTTCTGCTGCGGGCCTGACGGCGAGATGATAGACGAGCCGAGCGGGGCCTCCGAAGGGGTCATAATCGCCGAGGCCGCTTTGGGCGATGTGTCGGCCGTGAGGAACGAATGGGTATTTTTGAAGGACAGGCGCCCCGGCGCGTATACTGAGATAGCAGAGGCAAAAGAATGAAGGCCGGGGTCGTAAAAATAATAAAAGACGCGATAGGCGGCGCCCGCCTGGATGGCGTCATCAATGGCGAGAAGCTCCCGGAGATAGTCCTGGACAAGCCCAAGAAGGAAGAGTTCGGCGATTTTTCCACGAATATCGCCATGCTGCTCGCCCCTGTCGAGAAAAAGGCCCCGAGGGATATCGCGAAAGCCATAGCCGACAGGATATCCGCCAGCCCTTCCGTTGAAAAATGCGATGTCGCTGGCCCGGGCTTCATTAATATATTCCTGAAAAAAACCTACTGGCTTGGCATCCTCGAAGACATCATAAAGAGCGGGGCCGGGTACGGCCAGAGCGAAATCGGCCGGGGCCAGAAGGTCCAGGTCGAGTTCGTGAGCGCTAACCCGACCGGCCCTTTGCATGTCGGGCACGGCAGAGGGGCCGCGGTAGGGGACGCGCTTTCTAACATATTGAAGTTTGCGGGCTACCAGGTCTCGAAAGAGTATTATATAAATGACGCGGGCCGCCAGGTGCTGACGCTCGGAGAGTCGGTAAGGCTCCGGATAGAAGAGCTCAACGGTAAGGCCATAGAGTTCCCGCAGGACTTTTACAAGGGCGAGTATATAAAAGATATCGCCGCGGATTACATTGAAAAGTACGGAGCAATTGACGCGCCCGGCGCGCCGAGCCTCAAGGACTTTGGTTCTCAATCCATGCTGGAGAGGATAAAGAGCGACCTTCTGGACTTCGGCATCGAGTTCGACAACTGGTTCAGCGAAAGAAGCCTCGACGATACCGGCATGGTAGCCGCGACCATAGAAGAGCTTAAGAGCAAGGGCCATGTCTTTGAATCCGAAGGCGCGCTCTGGTTCCGTACCACCGAGTTCGGCGACGACAAGGACAGGGTCTTAATAAAGGCCGACGGCGAACGAACTTACTTCGCATCCGACATCGCTTATCACAGGGACAAGATAGAGCGGGGCTTTTCATCCATCGTCAACATCTGGGGCGCTGACCATCACGGCTACGAAAACAGGATAAGGGCTTTAATCAAGGCGCTGGGACACGACGACAGCATCCTGAAGATAATATTCATACAGCTTGTGGCCCTCCTGAGGGGCGGCGTGCCTGTCGCGATGGGCAAGCGCGAAGGCGAGTTCGTCACGCTCCGCCAGGTGATGGACGAGGTTGGCAAGGACGCGTGCAGGTTCTTCTTCCTCATGCGCCGCTCGGACGCCCAGCTCGATTTTGACCTTGACCTCGCCAAGAGCCAGGCCCCGGAAAACCCGGTCTATTATGTGCAGTACTGCCACGCGAGGATAAAGAGCATAATCGCGTTCGCGGCGGAAAAGGGTTTTGTAGTGCCCGAGCATTTTGACGCGAAACTCCTCTCACGGCTCGACCAGAAGGAAGAAGCCGAAATTATCAGACACCTGGGCTCATTCGGAGAGGTCGTCGAACGGAGCGCCGAGGCGATGGAGCCGCACAGGATTACCTTCTACCTCATGGACCTGGCGGCCCTCTTCCACCCGTACTACAATAAGAACAGGGTCGTGACCGACGACCCTGAATTGACTGCCGCAAGGCTGCTCCTGTGCAACGCGGTAGCGACAGTCACCGCGAACGGGCTGGGGCTCCTCGGTGTGTCCGCGCCTGAGAAGATGTAATCACCCGTCAGAAGGGAAGTGCTTTTCTGTCATTCTGAGGGAGCGGAGCGACCGACAATTTTTGCAGGACAGCAAAAATTGAATTTTTCGCCACAGGCGAAAAAGCCCGAAGGGTCGAGCCCCAGGGATGGGGCGAGATAAGAATCTCGTAACAAAGCTGATTCGCTGAAATGCCGAGATTCTTCGCTTCGCTCAGAATGACAGCAAAAAGAAAAAGAACGTTTAAGCTTAAAGCTCGAAAGGATCTTTTTATGGCCCTGATAGTCCAGAAGTTCGGCGGCACCTCAGTCGGCAATATCGAAAGAATAAGGAATGTCGCCAGGCGGGTCGCCAGGACCTTCAGCGAAGGCAACGAGGTCGTTGTCGTGCTCTCGGCCATGTCCGGCGAGACAAACAGGCTCGTTGGCCTGTGCCACGAGGCGAGCGAGTTCCCCATCGGCAGGGAATACGACCTCGTCATCTCGACCGGCGAGCAGGTGACGATAGGCCTGCTGGCCATGGTATTAAAGGAGATGGGCTACAGCGCCAAAAGCCTCCTCGGCCACCAGGTGCCTATCGTGACAGACTCCCAGTTCGGCTCTGCGAGGATAGAGTCGATAGACGGCCAGAGGATGAAAGAAGAGCTTTCAAAGGGCTCCATACTCGTCGTGGCCGGGTTCCAGGGCGTGGACTCCCACGGCAACATCACGACCCTCGGCAGGGGCGGGTCTGACACCACGGCGGTCGCCATAGCAGCGGCCCTGAAGGCCGACCTCTGCGAGATATACACCGATGTGGAAGGCGTCTACACGACAGACCCGAACATATGCCAGGAGGCCAGGAAGCTTGAGAGGGTCTCCTATGACGAGATGCTTGAGATGGCGAGCCTCGGGGCCAAGGTGCTCCAGACGAGGTCAGTAGAGTTCGCGAAGAAATACGAGGTCCCTGTAATGGTGAGGTCTTCTTTCAACGACGCCGCCGGGACCCTTGTCTGCAAGGAGGACGAGGAAATGGAAAAGGTCGTAGTCTCGGGCATCACCTACAACAAGAACGAGGCAAAGATTTCGGTCCTGCGGGTGCCCGACAGGCCGGGTATAGCGGCAAAGCTCTTCCGCCCCCTTACCGAAGCCGGGATCAATGTGGACATGATAGTCCAGAACATAAGCCAGGACGCGCACACCGACCTCACCTTCACCGTCTCGAAGGAGGACTTCAAGAGGGGCATGAAGATAGTCCAGGAGACGGCCGGACAGATAGAGGCGAAGGATGTCGTCGGCGACCCC
>MGPK01000039.1:6644-9402 GCA_001795535.1 Deltaproteobacteria bacterium GWA2_54_12 | reverse complement strand
GAGCGCGGTCATAAGGACAGGCCTGAGCCTCCTTTCGCACCCTGTTGAAATGGCCTCTTCAAGGCCGAGACCTTCCTCGCGAAGCTTGTTTATGTAAGATACGAGCACTACGCCGTTCAAGACAGCCACACCGAAAAGCGCGATAAATCCTACGGAAGCCGGCACGCTCAGGTACTGGCCAGAAATCAGGAGCCCGAAAATCCCTCCAATGAGCGCGAAGGGGAGGTTCATGATTATAAGGGCCGCGTACTTCAGCGAATTGAAGGCGGAGAAAAGCAGGAAAAATATGAGCGCTATCGTCAGAGGCACGATTATTGAAAGCCTCTTCATGGCTCTCTGCTGGTTCTCAAAGGCCCCGCCCCATGCGATGTAGTACCCGGATGGCAGTTTCACTTCTCTGGCGATCACTTCCTCCGCCTCTTTTACGAAACCTCCTATATCCCTGCCCTCAACGTTTGACTCAATGACGATCCTCCTTTTGGAGTTCTCCCTGCTTATCTGAACGGGACCCTCTGACATATATACCCGCGCGAGCATCGAGAGCGGGATGTTGGCGCCGTTTGAGGCATTCACAAAGATATTTCCAATCGCCTCAACGGAGTTCCTTTTTCCCTCCGGGAAACGGAGGAGGACGGAGAACCTTTTGTCTCCCTCAAAGACGTCCGTTGCCACCTTACCCCCGATCGCCGTCTCTATGATCTCCTGGATATCGGCTATATTGATGCCATATCGGGCAATCTTGCGCCTGTCTATGTCGACCGTTATATAAGGCTGGCCTGCCGTCTGCTCCACCCTCAGATCGGTTACGCCTTTTACCGAAGACATTGCCTTTGCGATGCTATCCGCCTTTTCATTCAGGACGTCCATATCGTCGCCGAACAACTTCACGGCAACCTGTGATTTCACGCCTGAGATGAGCTCATCGACCTTAAGCGCGATCGGCTGGGTAATGTTAAGGCCAATTCCGGGTATCTTTTCGAGCTCTTCCCTTATCTTTTCTACAAGTTCTTCTCTTGTCGAAGCACTCGTCCATTCATCTCTCGGCTTGAGGATTATTATGGGGTCGCTTATGTTGGGGCCCATCGGATCGGTGGCTATCTCCGCCGCTCCTATCTTTGAGACGACCGTTACTACCTCAGGAAACTTCAAAAGGGCCTGCTGGACCTTGTTTTCTATCTCGACCGATTCGGGAAGCGAGATGCTCGGGAGCCTTATGACCTGAGTGGTTAAGGAGCCTTCATCGAGTGTCGGCATAAACTCGGTGCCGAGAAGAGGGAAAATAGCAAGGCTCGCGATGAGCATCGCTACCGCGCCAGCCAGCACGACAAACTTTTTTCTCAATGCCCAGCCTAGAACCGGCATATAGAACCTTTTAATCCATCTTACGATAAAGACATCTTCCTCCTGCCCGCCTTTTAAAAACAGCGAGGCAAGCACCGGGGAAAGGGTCAATGAGAGAATCAGCGAGACAAAAAGAGCTATGCTTATGGTATATGCCATCGGGCTGAACATCTTTCCTTCCATGCCCTCAAGGGTAAAGAGCGGCAGGAAGACGATAATGATTATTACTATGCCGAAGGTTATCGGCCTTCCCACCTCTTTTGCAGATTCAAGGATCTTATGGAGGCGCCCTTCTTTATGGTGCTCTTTTTCAGAAAGGTGCCTGAAGATATTCTCGATCATTACGACCGAACCATCCACCATCATGCCTATGGCTATGGCCAACCCCCCGAGGGACATGAGGTTTGCGGACATGCCCATCCACTGCATGGCTATAAATGTAGTGAGAGCGGCTACAGGCAGCGTTGCCGCCACTATCAGGGCGCTTCTTATATTGCCCAGGAAGAGGAAGAGGATGACAACCACAAGGATCCCGCCCTCTTCGAGAGCCTTTGTAATAGTGCCGATGCAGGCGTTTACAAGTTCGGTCCTGTCATAAAAGGGCTTTATCTTTACTCCGTCAGGCAGAATATTTCCGGCGTTGATCTCCTCGACCTTTTTCTTTACCCCCGCAACGACCTCCTTGCCGCTTCCGCCCTTTATCATCATCACTATACCGGCGACGGCCTCGCCCTTCCCGTCCTTCACGATCGCGCCGTGCCTTGTCTCAGGGCCGAAAGTTATGCTTGCGACGTCTTTAACATAAACGGGCGTCCCGCCATACGATTTGATGACGATGTCTTCTATGTCCTTTAACGATTGGACCAAGCCGACGCCCCTTATGATATAACGCTCGGAGGCGTGCTCGAGTATGTCTCCGCCCGCGTTTGAGTTATTTTCCGCGACCGCTTCGAATACCTCATTGAGCGTAAGGTTGAATTTGCGCAGCCTGTCCGGCTCGATCAGCACCTGGTACTGCTTGACATGGCCGCCGAAGGCGTTTACGTCGGTGACCCCTGAAACTGTCTTGAGTATAGGCCGTACGATCCAGTCCTGAATCGTCCTTAACTCCATCAGCCCGGCAATATCGTTTTTCGAGCCCTCAGGCCTCTCAAGGGTATACTGGTATATCTCGCCGAGTCCTGTTGAAACTGGACCCATTACGGGTTCTACCCCTGCCGGCAGCTTTTCCTTGGCTTCAATAAGCCGTTCCAATATCAACTGCCTGGCGAAATAGATGTCAACATCGTCCTCAAAGACGACCGTCACCATCGACAGGCCGAACTTGGAAAGAGACCTCAACTCCTCCATCTTCGGGAGCCCCGTCATCTGCACCTCTACCGGATAGGTGATGAGCTTTTCCACCTCAACAGGGGAG
>MGPK01000039.1:0-6614 GCA_001795535.1 Deltaproteobacteria bacterium GWA2_54_12 | reverse complement strand
GCTTTAAAGCAAAAGCAATAAGCCTCTCTATCATTAAACTGCTCCTCCGATTTCAATTACGGATTTCGGGCATACCCCTGCGCCAGTCAATGCCCGTGACCTTCCATCTCACCCTTTTGCCCTTCGGATTTCAAGGTGAACGCGCCTTTCACGACTACCTTCTCACCTTCATTGAGGCCTGAAAATATCCTGTGGAGGCCATTGAGCCTGGAGCCCACCTCCACAACACGCTTTTCAAACTCGTGCTCATCGATTGCCACGAATACGATCGATTTATCGCCATCGCGCTGCAGAGCGCTTTCAGGCACCGCGAGCACCTTTTCCTTTTCAGAGGTCGATATCCTGACGGTCGCGAACATCTCTGGCTTAAGAGCGCCTTTTGCGTTATCGACCTCAGCCCTGACCTTTACACCCCTTGTCTCAGGGTCGATCACCTCGGATATGTAGCTGAGCTTTCCCTTAAAAACTTTTTCAGGATAGGCTGATGCTACTATCGCAACGGACTGTCCTTTTTTCACCTTGGGGACATCGGCCTCAGGAACGTCTGCGATGACCCAGAGGTTGGAGAGGTCCGCCACCGTAAAAAGAGGCTTTACCGGCTCCACCACCTCGCCGAGCGTAAGATGCCTTTCTATGACCGCGCCAGAGATCGGCGAATATATGGCGACCCTCGAATTGATGGTATGTTCCTTGCCTATCGCTGATAATTCCTTTTCAGTCATTCCAAGCAGGTGAAGCTTGTCTTCTGCCGCCTTCAAATCCGTTTTCGCCGAAAGGTACTCACCCTCGCGCCTCTGGAATTCACCTGTTGATATGACCTTGCCCTCAAGGACTATCTTTGCCCGCCCGAATGACTTCTCCGCAATCTCAAACGCCGTCTTCGCCTTGAGATACTGGCTCTGCGCCTCTCCAAGCTCGGGACTGTCGATTATGGCGAGCCGCTGCCCCTTTTTCACGTAATCACCGGCATTCGCAAATACCTCGACCGCCCTCCCGGGTATCCTCGGGCCGACATGGGCAAGCCTGGTTTCGTTTACGGATACCTTGCCGGTAAAGGAATACTCCACATTGACGGGCCTCAAGGAGACCTCCTCGGTTTTTATGCCGGCGCTCTCAACAGCTTCGGGGCTCAGGGCTATGACACCGGGACGCTCGCCTTCATGTTTGCCCGCTTCCCCGGCATGGGTATCCCCTTTGCCGGCTTCCGTTGACGGTTCCTCTGATTTTCCGCATCCCAAAAAGAAAAACAAAGCGAACAGGACAAATAAAGTTTTCCTGAAAACCATTAAAATCTCCTCCATACTCTCATTTCGTTTTATTGCGGCAGGCCGCCTGCCACCCTTTCAAGCGCCGCCAGGGACGATTCAAGCTCGAACAGCGACTGGTAATATTCGACAAAGGTCGACTGGTATACCCTCTGGGTATCAAGGTACTCGAGAAGCCCGGATTCACCGTGCCTGTATGAGAACTCCGCTATCCTTAGCGCCTCCTGAGCCTCGTTCAGGAGCCCCTTGTCAAAGACCTCTATCTGCTCAATGGCGGTCGTATAATTCTGGTATTCTTCGGTTATGGACTTTGCCAGTTCCACCTTTGTCCTGTAGACTTCAGCTTCTGCCCTTGTTTTCCCGGCGGAAGCTGCCGCGATCTCCCCTTTCCTCTGGTACCAGAAAGGTATTGGTACGGACAGGCCGACCCCGTATGAGTCCTTGTCAAACTCTTTGCTGAAAAAGCCTCTCAGAGTAACATCAGGGAAAACCGATGCCCGCTCCCTTTCGAGCGAATAGCCCTTTGCCTCGGCGTCCTTTTTCGCCTTCAAGACCAGCGGGTGCTTTTCCAGGGCGGCCGACAAAAGCGTCTTAAGCTCGTACTTCTTTTCAGGCGACCTGAAAACCCCCTCCACATCAAAAGCACCTTTCAGGGAATTGCCTAAAAGCCCGTTCAATACAGCCCTTGAAACGGCGATTGCGTTACCGGACCTCTTCAATTCCTTGTCCGCCCTGAGCGCCTCAACCTTTGCCTTTATCAGCTCGAACTCAGGCGCCTCCCCTGCCTTTACCTTGAGTTCGACGGTCTTGAGGAGTTCACCGGTTATCCTTGAATTCTCCCCGGCTGTCTCGAGGACTTTTTTGTCTTTCAAGAGCCGGTAAAAGGCCGTCTTGACCTCGGAGCGCAGCTGAAGGCGGAAATCGTCCAGTTCTTTCTCAGTTGCTTCTACGGAAGCCTTAGCGGCCTGTTTTCTGAAATGCCTCTTGGAAGGCCATTCAATCGCCTGGCCTATGCCCAGGGAGTACTCGCCTTTCGACTCCCCAGTCTCGATGGATTTGCCCCTGCCCACCTCGAATTCAACTTCAGGGTTGGGATAGGCACCTGCCGAGACGGCGTCTCCCCTGCTCGCCTCAAGGTTGGCCTTAAAGACAGCAGATGTTGGGTTCACATCGATTGCCATGGACAGCAACTCGTTCAGAGTAAAAACTTTCTTTTCCTCCGCAGTCGAGAAGGCGGGAATCAGTAAAACCATAAGAAAAAAGACAATAGAAACGTATGGTCTAAATCCTTTCAAAGGACAAGCCTCCCTGCGTTTTTGAGATATCGAATTGACGCCGTAAAAAAGGCTACGGGAATACAAGCACGCGGCCAGGCCTTCCGGCTCCAGGCATAGCTTATCGCTGTGTATTAGAGTGGGATATTAGATAAGGACTTTGGGTGGCTGAAAGATGTCTGCGGATATCTTCTTGAGAGATAAATCGGCTGCGGCAAATAAGGATAAGGAGATTGTTTGAATGGAGCTTACTTCAGTGGAGGGGGTGTTCGTGAAGCTCAGGTGGCAGGGGCACTGACACTCGTCGAGAATGCCTGAAGGGGAATAAGAGCGCTTTCCCTCATCAAGGTCAGCAGCTATCAGCTGTACGCCGCCCTGTATTCCAAGGGCGCTCCGAGGCAAATCTTCTCCAACACAAGCAAGGTCAGTCACCTGCAATGTGAAGACGATCAGGAGGAGAAAGCCTATGAATTTACCAATACGGGTCATTTTTAAAACCTATCCTATACATTCCAATATACCTTTTTCTCAGGAGCCGTCAATAAAATTCTTGAATAACCTGTATATATTGTCAAGAAAGGCGCTTCAATCGGCTGTGCGTTTTGAATGGCTCATAAGAGCTTCATTGAAAGTAAAGAGAGACATATTCGAATTCCGTCATCGTCATGTTTTTTTATATTCATGTCACAACTCTCGTAAGCTTCCCCTAAAAGTGGACATGTAAAAAGTAGAGCTTTCCGGGAATAAGGAGCAAGGAGGTTCAAGATGAAGAAGTCCCGCTTTACCGAGTCACAGACCGTTGCCATCCTCAAGGAGGCAGAAGCCGGTGTTCGTGTCCAGGAGGTTTGCTTCAAGCGTGGCATCTCGTGAGACCAACCGTAAACGCAAATATTATTCAGGGCAATTTACATGCGCTTTGTTGCGCTCGTAGACATTTCACCATGAGCCTGTGCTACATTTCGCAGTGCCAGGAGAAACACTTCCTTATCTCCGTCCTCGATAGCAGCATTAAGATATGCGACGGCCTCGCGGGGACATTTTAACGCCTCGATTAAGTCTTCCTGATAACTCGTGGTTTTTTTAATCACTGCTCCCTCTCATTTCTGCTGTTTTCTTCCCTTAGGCGAACACACTCGGCGAGGGCTTTTTTTAAGACTATTGGTATCATCGGAGGGTGTCATACCTGGTACGGAGGCGAAAATTTACTTTCTTAGAATCCTTTTCGCGGTCGCTTCGAGTTTTTTAAGCTTGCTGTCTATGTATAGCTCATCTGCCATCTTTCTTACAAGTTTCCTGTCAATCTTTTCGTTCCACAGGTGCGCTCCGTCAATGAAGTCCTGGTCAGAGCCTGCAAGGAGTTTTAATATTATGAGATACTCAGGGCGGACTACCTTTATCTTGATGTTTTTATAGGCTGAGGCGGTTATGCCTGTAAAAACAGCTTTCTTTTCAATCTCATGAGTAGCTACTATCATGTCTGCCCATGTGCTGCCTAACGGAACTTCAACAAGGTCTTTTATCCGGTCCTTCCGGCGTCCGACATGATGCTTGGTGAGTTTGTATTCCTTGGAGGATTTAAGCCAGTCCACAAAAAAGGGGATATTGTCCTTTTCAACAGAGATGATAAAATCAATGTCCCTTGTGGCTCTTGGCTGGGTTAGTGCAGAGAGGGCGAGCGCGCCAGTTAAGGCGAAGTCCTGGATAAATTTACGGCGTTTAGCTTCTTTTAAGACCCCTACTATCTCTTTGAATTCTCTTTCCATGAGCCTTCATGCCGCGGCTTAATTTGAGGACGAACTCCGAGAGCTCGATGGCCTGCTCAATCCTCTTGCCGCGAGACATCTTCCGGTAGGATTCTTTCTCTCTTTCTTTAAGGGTTGCGCGTAGTTCCATGTTTTTGACTTTAGCACTATTTGATGATTCTCTCAAGATAATTACGAGCAGCTTTATTCTCGCCGACACGAGTGGCCGATCTGAGCGGAACAGGGCATACCAACTCGCTTCGCTTGGACTTTCTCAAAAACACTGCAAAAACCAGAATTAAGAAATATCACTGCCAAAAGGACAATCGTCTTATATAATGCAACGAGTACTACACAAACAAACACAGCACCTTTAAAGCGAGCACGCGGTTGTAACTGATAACATGGAAACGAAAAAACAATCGTTATGACAGTATACGAACCAGACTCCGGTAAGTGGGAGCCGGGCTTCAAAAGGAGGAAAAGGACATGAAGTGTGCCATCTGCAAACACGGAGAGACGTATCCAGGCAAGGCAACTGTCACTCTTGAGCTTGATGGCACGACACTTGTGATTAAAGGTGTCCCGGCCATGGTCTGCTCGAACTGCGGTGAAGAATATGTAACCGAAGAGACTACCGCACGACTTCTTAAGGCAACAGAAGAAGCCGCGAGAGCAGGCGTACAGGTTGATGTTCGGGAGTACATTACCGCTTAAATAATATGGTGCAGACTCCATACCGGTCGTCAAGAACCTCCAGGAAGTCCCTTCTTTCCGATTCGGTCAGGGGAGCAAGCCCCCAGTCGTCAACCACCAGCACATCAGTCCTGGCGAGCCTGTTCAAAAACTTCATATAGCTCCCGTCGCTTTTGCGAGCGGAATATCGTGGAGGAGTATCGAGGACCTGTCCCCCGAAAACGGTGCCACTTGTAATTAGAATGGGGTTGTAATAAAACATTCTAAACAAGGAGGCTGGATATGAAGAAGAGCCGGTACACGGAGGAGCAGATTGTAGGTATCCTGAAGGAGGGGGAGGCCGGTATCTCGGTTTCTGACCTGTGCCGTAAGTACGGGATGAGCGATGCCACCTACTACAACTGGAAGGCAAAGTACGGCGGCATGGTGGTAAACGATGTTCGGCGGCTTAAGGCACTTGAGGACGAGAACAGGCGTCTTAAGCATCTGGTTGCCGATCTGACGCTCGATAACCAGGCTCTGAAGGCTGTTGTCGCAAAAAACTTCTAAGGCCCAAGGCGCGGCGGGCAGCGGCGCAGTTCGTCGTTGGAAGCTTTGGGGTGAGGCAAAGGCGAGCAAGCGCCCTGACCGGGGTAGGCAGGAACAACTTTCGATACATGCCGCAACCTGTTCAGGATGAAGATATTCGCAAGAGGATGAAAGAGCTTGCCGAGCTGAGGAAACGCTTTGGATGTCGGAGGCTGCATTTATTCCTCAAGCGCGAAGGGCTCGTGGTAAACCATAAGCGCACGGAGCGCATATACAGAGAGGAACGTCTTTCTTTGCGGATTCGTAAGCGTAAAAAGCGGGCCTCTCAGGTAAGGGTTGAGTTGCCGAAAGCGACGCGGCCCAATGAACTCTGGTCGATGGATTTCATGCAGGACGCCATGCATAGCGGGAGGAAGTTCAGGCTTCTTACCATGCTGGACACGTATACAAAAGAAAGCCTCAGGATCGAGATTGATACGTCGATTGGCGGCAAACGGGTTGCCGCTGTTTTAACCGAAGTGGGGTCTATACGCGGGCTTCCTGAGAGCATAGTGGTTGACAACGGCCCTGAGTTCATAAGTAACGCCCTGGATGAATGGGCCTACACGCAGAAGGTGAAGCTTCATTTTACTCGTCCTGGCAAGCCCGTTGACAACGCCTACATGGAGAGCTTCAACGGAAGGTTCAGGGATGAATGCCTCAATCAGCACTGGTTTCTTTCTCTTGATCATGCACGCAGGGTTGTTAATGAATGGCGCAGGGATTATAACGAGGACCGGCCACACAGTTCACTCGGAAACCTTTCTCCGAATGAATTCGCAAGGCTTCAATATGAGAAAATGGCTGAATTAGTCTAATTACGAATGGCACTATAGATGGGGGTAGGTCCCGAAGTTCATGACTGAAAGCACTACCATTACAATGAACTCTGCGCCTGCCATGATAAACAGGATCTTCAAAAAAAGTACGAATGGGTTCAGCTTGCGTCCGCTGCTCACTTTGACATCCCCAATGATTTTTTTATTTTTTGTTGTTTTGGTGCCCCGAATTCAACCTCGAAGTGCAACGAAGGGAGCAGCTACTTCGATTGGTTTTCTGAAGCCCAGGCA
>MGPK01000038.1 GCA_001795535.1 Deltaproteobacteria bacterium GWA2_54_12 | reverse complement strand
TTCGACCAGAAGATAATCGACTGGCTCATCTCCGAGTTCAAGAAGGACCAGGGCATAGACCTTTCCAAGGACAGGATGGCCCTCCAGAGGCTCAGGGAAGCGGCTGAAAAGGCCAAGATAGAGCTCTCCTCCACCTTGGAGACCGAGATAAACCTGCCCTTCATAACCGCCGACGCCACAGGGCCAAAGCACCTCGTAATGAGGCTTTCGAGGGCCAAGCTTGAGCAGCTGGTGGCCGACCTGGTCGAAAGGAGCAGAAAGCCAAGCGAGCAGGCGCTGCGCGACGCTGGCATGAAGCCCTCTGACATAGATGAGATAGTGCTCGTCGGCGGCATGACCAGGATGCCTGCCATACAGAAGTTCGTGAAGGAGTTCTTCGGCAAGGATCCGCACAAGGGCGTCAACCCCGACGAGGTCGTCGCCATCGGCGCGGCCATACAGGGCGCCGTGCTCGCCGGAGAGGTTAAGGATGTCGTCCTTCTGGATGTAACGCCCCTTTCACTGGGACTTGAGACCCTGGGCGGGGTCATGACGACACTCATAACCAGAAACACGACCATCCCCGCCAGGAAAAAAGAAGTATTCACGACCGCGGCCGACAACCAGACCCAGGTCGAGATACACATATTGCAGGGAGAGCGGCCCATGGCCAGGGACAACAGGACCCTGGGAAGGTTCCACCTCGAGGGCATACCCTCAGCCCCCAGAGGCGTCCCGCAGGTCGAGGTCGCTTTTGACATCGACGCGAATGGCATACTGCATGTATCGGCCAAGGACCTGGCGACCAGCAAGGAACAGCGGATAACCATCACCGCCTCCAGCGGCCTTGCCAAGGACGAAGTCGAGAACATGGTAAAAGAAGCCGAGAGCCACGCCGAAGAGGACAAAAAGAGAAAAGAAGTCATAGAAGTAAGGAACCAGCTCGACTCGATGGTATACTCGACTGAGAAGCTCCTGCACGAGAACCGCGCCAAAATAGGCGAAGCAGAGGCCAAAGAGGTCGATGACGCGATAGTTGAAGCGAAAAAGGCGCTCGAAGCAAACGAGTTCGACCCGCTGAAGGACGCGCTGGCCAAACTCACGGCAGCGTCCCACAAGGTGGCGGAAGCCATGTACAAAGGGGCCGCGCAGCATGGGGAAGCACCTGAGGAAGAAAAAAAGCAGGGCGATGTCGTCGAGGCTGAGGTAGTGGACGACCAGCAGCAGAAATAGAAAGGCCCGCCCCGGTCTTAGAAGCCGGGGTGCCTAAGCGCTTTCAAAGGGGCCGCTAACATTAGCGGCCCCTTTTTTTTGCCTTCCTGAATTTTTTTCAACTCACGCAGTCCGGCAACTTGCCCTTGAAAAGCAGGGATTATAGAATCTATCAGGAGGTAGAAGGCGCCTTAAGTCGCATTTCCGGACTTTGGGCGCTGTTTTCTCACAGCAGACATGGCTAAAGACTATTATAATATCTTAGGTGTAGGGCGCGGGGCCTCTGAAGAAGAGATAAAGAAGGCCTACAGGAAGCTCGCCAGAGAGTTTCACCCTGACCTCCACCCTGACAAAAAAAAGGAGATGGAGTCCAAGTTCAAGGATATTAACGAAGCATATCAGGTGCTTGGCGACCAAAAAAAGCGCTCCGAGTACGACCTCACCGGCCAGACGGGCTTCGGCGCAGGCGCTCCAGGAGCAGGATACGCCCCTCCCGGAGGAGTTCACTTCGAGGACTTCGGCTATGGTTTCGGCGGATTTGAAGATGTCTTCGGCGAGGTTTTCGGCCGTGGCGGAAGAAGGAGGGTCGCGCAAAGGGGAGCTGATCTCGAATACCGCCTTGAGCTCGATTTTCTTCAGGCTATTAAAGGAACCGAGGTAAAAACTACTATTTCCAGGCCTTCCGGGCCGGAAGCGCTTACCGTGAAAATACCGCCGGGCGTCAGGACCGGCTCAAGGGTCAGGGTGGCCGGGAAAGGAGAAGCAGGCATCGGAGGTGGCCCTCCCGGAGACTTGTATATAGAGACAACGGTGCGGCCGCACCCTTATTTCAGGCGAGAGGATAATGATATTTATATAGATGTCCCGATAACTTTAAAGGAAGCGCTCATCGGAGCCGAAATAGAGGTGCCGACTGTAGACGGCTCCACCAGGATAAAGATACCGCCTGGCACGCAGGGAGGCCAGAAGCTCAGGATAAAGGGCAAGGGCGTCCCGGGCCCCAGGGGTGAACGGGGAAACCAGTTCGTTACCGTGAATGTCGCCGTGCCCAGGCACATCGACGATAGATCAAAAGAACTGATAGAAGAATTCTCAGAAAGGAATCCTTATGACCCCCGCAAAGGTCTGTGGTAAACTTTAATTAAGGGTTTGAGTAAGGGGTCGAAGGTATCGCTTTTCACGGCACAAGCGAACGGGGCGTCAGAGACAGGGCGTTTAGGGTAAAATAGAAAAGAACCTAATGAGCCTCGCGGCTTGTCAGGCCCAAACCCCGGGTCCGTACAACGGACCGGAAGAGGTTACCATGACCGAACTCGAAGAAATAAAAGAAAAGCTTACGCCGGGCGCCCGCAAGGTACTGGACGCCGCCATAGAAGAGAGCAAGAACCGACAGCACTACTACCTCGGGGTCGAGCACCTGTTCCTTTCCTTCGCCAAGATTGAGGAGAACTTCTTCAAGGAAGTCATGGAAGACCTCAACCTTGACGCGTACCATGTCATAAACTTCCTGAACGAGCACCTGAATGTCTCCAGGCAGTACATAGGCCTGGGCCTCAAGATACCACCCGCCACCAGAAATGTTTTCAGGCTCGCCCGCGAAGAAGCCCAGAGATGGGGGCGCGAGGAGCTCGATTCCACAGACCTTTTCATAGCCATATTCCAGGAAAACCACAGCCTCCCGGCCAAGGTCTTCAGAAGCTTCGGCCTTGACCCGGATTATGTCATGCGCAGGATCACCGTCAAAGTCCGCAGCAAGGAGGAGATGGAAGAGGAGCTCAAGAAAAAATACGAGCTGCCGCCAAACCTCAAACACTTTGCCGTGAACCTTAACAAGCTGGCGAGGTTCGACAAGCTACCTGGCATCATCGGACGGGACGATGAGATCGACCAGGTGATGGAGATACTCTGCCACATGGAGCGCTCCAACTCCGTCATGATAATTGGCGAGCCCGGAGTGGGCAAGACAGCCGTTGTCGAAGGCCTCGCGAGAAGAATTGAGCTTGAGCCCAAGAGGGTCCCCAAGCGCCTCCGCGATAAGCAGATAGTGAACCTGCAGATGAACTCGGTCGTAGCCGGCACCATCTTCAGGGGCATGTTCGAGGACAGGATAGAGAAAATAATAAAAGAAATAAAAGAAAAGAAGAACATCATCTTCTTCATAGACGAGGCACACACGCTTATCGGCGCGGGTAGCGCGATGGGCGTTCCCTCGGACGCGGCCAACATCTTCAAATCAACCCTTTCCCGCGGCGAGGTCCAGATAATAGGCGCGACCACCCTTTCCGAATACAAGGAATTCATAGCGGAAGACGAGGCGCTGGCAAGGCGCTTCAGGCTCGTGCACATACAGGAGCCCACCGTTGAGCAGACAAGAAAAATTCTCTACGGCATCAAACCCAGGCTCGAGCGCAGCTACTCGGTAAAGGTCACGGACGGAGCGGTCGAGACCGCCCTGGACATGAGCCAGCGGTACATGCGGAGCCTCAAGATGCCGGACAAGGTCATAGGCTGGCTCGACACTTCGTGCGTGAAGGTCGAGATAAACAGGCCGACCGAGCCCGTGAAATCGGACGATGTAATAGAGGTCATCTCCCAGGAGACCAGAATCCCCAGGGACATGATATTCAGGGACACCATCGGCAGATTTAAAGACATGGAAAAGCAGCTCGCAAGAAGAGTCGTAGGCCAGAGGGAAGCTATAAACGCCCTGTCCAAGCGCCTCCGGCTCAACAAGGGGCCTCTGAAAGAGAACTTCTCCAGGCCTGACGGCGTGCTCCTTTTCCTCGGCCCCACAGGCGTGGGAAAGACAGAGCTCGCGAAATCTCTGGCCGAGTTCCTCTTCGGCGACGATAAGAAGATGATACGCATAGACATGAGCGAATATAAAGACTCGGCCGTCGCCGTCGACAAGCTCATAGGCATGCCGCGCGGCATAGTCGGCTCTGAAAGAGGGGGGCTTCTGTCCAACCCGGTGCGCGAAAACCCGTACTCTGTCGTGCTGCTCGATGAAATTGAAAAGGCACATCCCTTTGTCTTGAACCTCTTTCTCCAGGTCTTTGACGAGGGCTGGCTCACCGACGGAAGGGGCAAGAGGGTGTACTTCAGCGACACGGTCATAATCATGACCAGCAACCTCGGCGCGGATGTTTTCAAAAGGTATGTCAAGCCTCTCGGCTTCATGTCCGAGATGGATGTCGACGCCAAAGGATACAAGAGGGACATTGTAAAAGATGTCGAGAACGCGCTTTCGCCCGAGTTCATCAACAGGATAGACGACATCATCGTCTTTACCCCGCTCACGAGGGAGGAGGTAAAGGAGCTCACCCACATGTACATCGAGAGGATACGCGAGCACATGGAGGGCTACGGCAAGCACCTCACCGTAACCGAACGGGCGCTTGACGCTCTGGTTGAAAAAGGATATAACCAGAAGTACGGTGCAAGGTTCTTGAAGCGCCATGTGGACGAAAAGATAAAGGTACCCGTCACCCTCTCGTGGAAGGAAGGGGACAACTTCAGGATAGACACAGCCGACGGAGAAGTGACCGTCGAGACAACTCAGGCAGGAGAACCGGCTCTAATATGATAAAGAACATCCTTGTTGCGCAGGACGGCTCGGTTAACGGCAAAGCGGCGCTCGATTACTCCATGTGGCTTTCAAAAAAGTTCGGCGCGGGCCTCATTGGCCTCCATGTGGTTGATGTAGTTTCCCTGGAAGGGCCGTTTCTGCACGATTTGTCAGGCTCGCTCGGCTTCGAGCCTTTCCTGAACTTTTCGACGAGGATGAGAGAGGCCCTTGAGTCAAGGGGCAAGACCATCCTCAGCTCCTTTGAAGAAGCCTGCGCTGAAAACAAGGCAGCCTGCGAATCACAGATAGCCTTCGGGATAGTGGCAAACGAGATATGCGACAAGGCAAAGGTCGCTGACCTCGTGGTTGTAGGAAGAAGGGGCGTAAACGCCCAGTTCGAATATGGCCTGCTTGGCTCGACCACCGAAAGCGTGCTGAGGCGTTCGCCGAAGCCCGTACTCGTCGTGCCGGAAAAATTCACCGAGCCGAAAAATCCGCTCCTTGCCTACGACGGCAGCCCTAACGCGAGCAAGGCCATGGGCTCGGCCGCTGAATGGGCAAAGACCCTGGGGCTTACGCTCACGGTGCTGACTGCCTCCGCAACAGGAGAGGAAGAGGCCCTTCTCATTGAAGCGCGCCAGTACTTGAAGCCCTACGGCATAGAAGCGAACTTCGTCAGCAAAAAAGGTGACGCGCCCCTTGTCATCGAGTCTTATTACAAGGACAACGGCCATGACCTGCTTTTCATGGGCACATCCCACCACTCAAGGCTCGTGGAGATGGTCCTGGGCTCCACGACGGAGCATGTGATGAGGACGGTAGCCGGGCCGTTTTTCCTGGAGAGATAAAAGGGATTGTATGAAGCGGCCCCGGCGCATGCCGGGGCCGTTTTTTTTATTTCATCCTGAAAGACCGATAGCTGGTAGGATGGGCTGCGCCCACCAAACTGTCATTGCGAGCGTAGCAAAGCAATCTCGGCTCTGCTCATTACAAAAGGCCATTTGCGCGCTGCCGCGCTTTTTCTGTTTACCCGGCTCGCTCGCTTTCCGCCTCCTGCCTCCGAGCAGGCCCGCTTACCTGCCTCGCCCCCTTCTGGGGCATCCCTACCGCCCCGCCTGCTCGTCCCTCCCCCAACCTTATGCTTCGCTACGCCGGGTAAACCGTGGTTGGTTTAAAAACAGGACAAGACTTCCACGACAACCATTCTGAGGAGTGAAAAGCGTTTTTTGACGTGGTGTCTGTAGATGGGCTGTCAAAGGGGACAGGTTTTTTGTTTGCGGAAGCATGGTAATGTGGTAAGCCATAGGATAATATAAAGCGGTGCCCAAAAATTACTCTAAAAGAGCTATGGATAAATTCAAAATTGAAATTTTTGAAAGAGAAAATCCGCTAAAAAGATTCCCTTCTTTTCGTCCTTTAAGCGCTGATGAGCAAAGAGTAATTGCCCTAAAGATATCTGGAAAATTAGGAATTGGTATGCAAGATAACCTTTCAATTATTGCAAAAGCAATAATTCAACAAGGAATTCCTATCAAGGATTTTAATGCACAGGATGAAAATTTTACTCTGCTTCAGCTTCTATCAAGTCTAAATATCAAACCTGAAAACAATGTATTTATAGATTGGTGGTTCAAATATGGAGACATGGATGAAATCGCATTTGCAGATTTGAATGAGTATTTTACTGAAATGTGGTTTCCTGGCCCTGATGATATTGACATCTTTGACTCTACCTTTGATTGGATAATTCACATTGATCATGAAGGATATATCAGCCTCATAAAATGATAGTAGCAGCCTCGTAACGTGGGCTGTGCCCGCCCATTCTTCTACGCTCACAAAACTCCCTTTCCCACAAAGAGAGAGTAAATCATAAACCATAGCCTCACCGCCTTTCTTTTACATCCCCTCCCCTCATTCTGATTGACTTATCCCTGCTCTGGTGCTACTTTTTTAAGACAAAGTTTTATCGTTTCAGCCTTCCGGCTTTTACCCGGCTTATCCGGCCCGCCCGCGCCAAATTTCACTAAGGTCCGGGCCAACTCCTTAATTTAACAAGGTTTCTCTATGGCTGCTATCGAGGTCAAAAACGACCACATCGAAGAGGTGAAGGGCCATATCGAGGCCGGGCGCGAAAACGAGATCGCGGCCCTTCTCGCTGAGCTCCATACCTCTGACATAGGCAGGCTGGTCGCGGCCCTGGAGGAAGAGGACGCCGTAAAGCTCTTCAAGTTCCTGGCGCCTGACAAGGCCTCCGCCGTCCTCCTCGAGGTGGACGAGCGCCGCAGGAAGCCTCGTAGGGTGGGCTCAGCCCACCAGTTTTCCTTAAACTGGCTGCGATCACAAAATGAGTTTCCCGCAGGAACCAAGGCACCCCCCTCTTTTCTCCTTCCCTCCCCTCATTCTGATTGACTTATCTGTGCTCTGGTGCTACTTTTTTAAGATAAAGTTTTATCGTTTCAGCCTTCCGGCTTTTATCCGGCTTATCCGGCCCGCCCGCGCCAAATTTCACCAAGGTCCGGGCCAACTCCTTAATTAATAAGGTTTTTCTATGGCGGCTATCGAGGTCAAAAACGACCACATCGAAGAGGTGAAGGGCCATATCGAGGCCGGGC
>MGPK01000037.1:5177-5367 GCA_001795535.1 Deltaproteobacteria bacterium GWA2_54_12 | reverse complement strand
CGGCGGCTTCAATGGCACCGACAAGACCTTTGGTTTCAACCATTCCCAGCGCGTCCAACGATATGTCTGACATTGAGGTTCTCCTTGACTGAAAAAGTGGTCAGAACGTGCGTACACAGCGAATCACATTGCCGCCAATATAAAGAATGACGTTTTGAATGTCAACAAGACAAGTCGATCCTGCATCCCA
>MGPK01000037.1:4280-5051 GCA_001795535.1 Deltaproteobacteria bacterium GWA2_54_12 | reverse complement strand
TCCTCTTGATGCGCAAATGAACATTGCTCAGGAACTGTTTGACCACTATGAATCCCTCAAACTCGCTTCGATAACCTCCCGACGGTTTACTCAGGATAAAATGCTCGCGTGGCTTCAACCCCTGTTGGATCAGGGTCAGTATGTCTCCACGCCGGTTGGCGCCTCGGCCGAGGGTAGAACGATTTTTCTCCTTTCCTTCGGAGGTGGACCCACAAAGGTTCTGCTCTGGAGCCAAATGCATGGCGACGAACCAACGGCAACTATGGCTCTGCTGGATATGCTCAATCTTTTCGTTCTCCAACCCAATCACCCTGTTGTCGAGAGAATCAGACAAGACCTGACATTGTTGATCGTCCCAATGGTGAATCCTGACGGAGCGGAGCGTTTCCAGCGCAGGACAGCCCAGCTTATTGATCTTAATCGCGACGCGTTGAAACTGGAAACTGTGGAGGCGCGGATTCTTAAGTCGATCCGGGATAGCCACCAACCCGATTTCGGCTTCAATTTGCATGATCAGGACCCGCGATATACAGTCGGGCAAACGAGAAACGTCACAGCTCTTGCCTTGCTCGCACCTTCCCTTGATGAGTCGCAAATCGACAATCACACTCGCCGGCGTGCGAAATACGTTGCCGCAGCTTTTGTCGAGGCGATGAACCAGTTTATTCCGGGTCACATTGCCCGGTATGATGATACTTTCGAACCGCGGGCTTTTGGAGACAATATTCAGAGATGGGGAACAAGTACTGTTCTTATTGAATCCGGCGGTTG
>MGPK01000037.1:0-4262 GCA_001795535.1 Deltaproteobacteria bacterium GWA2_54_12 | reverse complement strand
TTCTTATGAAAAACTTCCGCTCAATGGAAAAAACTTCTATGACATGATCTTCCGCAATGTTCGCTTTCAGCCGGCCTCTGCTATTCCGCCGGTTCATCTCGACGTTGCCGTCAATCTCACAGAACAGCGTAATTCTCTGACTGGTCAAATTATTATGATGGGAAAAATTGAAGACTTGGGGGATCTAAGCAGCTTTGGTGCATTCGAAGAATATGATTGCAGGGGAATTCTCCTCAATTCCACCGTCATAGACATGGATAAGACAATGCGGCGAGAAGAATTTCTCGACGTCATGATAAAGAGGAAAGAATGACCCTCACAATCCCCGTTTGTTGCGCCATACTGCACTTTTTCGTATTTTGACCTTCCCAGACTACCATGATCCCACCGGGCGGGATCTGCCTGCGGTTTGAACCCACCGGGGAAGCGGAACTAGTTGCTTCAAACTCCTGTTCAAAGTGCAGGTCGTCTTTCCGGCTTGCATGTGGCGGCAGGATGATGTCCAGAGGATGCCGCCCTGAAGGGCAAGAACAGAAAAAGACGACCCATGATTCCAGTTGCTGCAGCGGTTCTTTCCCGTGTGACGCGCAAGAAGCATGCAGACTTCGAGCAGGAAGCCCTTCCTCATATGGACATCCTCTACAATTACGCGCTGCGCACCACCGGAAACGAAGACGATGCCCGTGACCTTCTTCAGGAAACCTTCCTGAAGGCGTATCGCTTTTGGGACAAATACGAGAAGGGCACGAATATCCGCGCGTGGCTTTTCCGGATCATGAAGAATTCCTACATCAACCGGTACCGGAAAGAGACCAAGGAGCCGGATAAAGTTGATTATGGAGACATCGAAAATTTCTACAACACCATTCGAGCAGACTACGCCGACACCAATGACCTCCAGGAAAAACTCTTTGGGAATTTGCTTGGTGATGAGGTCGCGAAAGCTCTCGAAGAACTTCCTGAGGACTTCCGCACTGTGGTAATCCTGTGCGATATCGAGGGAATGACCTACGAAGAAATTTCGGAGTTCATCGAACGGCCCATTGGGACAGTCCGATCAAGGCTCCACCGCGGCCGCAAACTTCTTCAGGCGAAGCTCTTTGAGTATGCAAAAAAACAAGGGATTGTCCCTCATGACTAGCGAGGAACAGACGTGTTGAATTGCGGCGAAGCACATGCAATGGCGGGTGATGCTCTCGACCGGGTTCTTCCCGGCGACATGAAATCAGCTTTTCTTGCGCATCTAAAGGCGTGTCCCCCCTGCAGAAACGAGTATGAAATTGAGCTGCTCGCAAAAAACGTTGTCCGCCAAACCCTCAAACACGTTCCTACCCCGTCATCCGTTTCTCAGACCGTCGTTCAGTTGCTCCGCAGCCAAATCGAAAAGGCTCAAGGTCGTTCGTGGCTTGATCGCCTTCTTTCCTGGCGGTTCCTTGCCCCAACGCTGGCAGCCGGCGCCATTGTCCTTGCCCTCACTGCCCTTCTGATTGTACCTCGCGAAACATCAAGCGATTCTGCCCACACAGCGGGGAATGACATTATCAATCAATCGTTGAAGAACTTCTCCCTTGTCCAATCCGGGGAATTGAAGCCATCCTTGATTGCTTGTTATTCAGATGTCATTGTGGGGTATTTCCAGAGGCAAAACTTCCAGTTTACAGTGAGTGTTCTTTCTGATGACAGCTGCGATTGGTACGGCGCCATGGCAAACACCTATGACGGTGTGAACCTGGCACACATTGTCTACAAACGGGGAGATGATCTTCTGTATGTCTATGAGGTCAAAAAGGCGGATGCCTTGGTAGGATCGGTGCTGTCTCTGCCTGCGGCCGCTAAAGAATCTCTGGCCCGAACCGGTTGGTATACCGACCCCCATCACAACGACTGCAATATCGTTCTGTGGACCGTTGACGAAACCCTGTGTGCTGCGGTCTCCACAATGAGAAAAGACCGGTTGTTGGCCCTTCTTTCTCCCCGATAGTCCCGCTATACCCCCGCCCATAATCTGTCTGCAAGAGCGCGCGGCAGACCGGCATCAAGAATCTTTTGGCTGGCTCGCTTGATTTCGTACTCGGCTCTTACATTTTCATATTCCCATCGATCAGTATCAAAAACGCCAAAACTGAGTTTTGGATTACCGTCGCGCGGCTGTCCTACACTTCCAACATTGACAACGAATCGCTCTCCCCTCGCCACTTGCTGGCTCTCTGACGTTTCTCCGAACACTCCCGGTAAATGTGAGTGACCCACAAAACAGATTTCTTCTGAAAAATGCGCAAATGCCTGGCGCGCATCCAGAATGGAAACGATGTAGTACCATTCCGACGGTTCGAAGGGGGATGCATGAACAAGGAATACTCCTTCTTTCGACGATGTCAGGGGCAACGACTCGAGAAAACTCCTGTGTTCGGGGAGAAGATGTCCAGCTGTCCACTCAGCCGAGAGACGAGCATAAGTGGTAAACTGCTTTGCAATTGTGAGATCAATGGCGGCTGCGTCGTGGTTGCCAAGAAGAACCGTGCTGCAGCGCTTCTTCACAATCTCGACACATTCGTTTGGATTAGCACCGTATCCAACAACATCACCGAGGCAGAGGATCGAATCGACCTTGCGCGAATCAATGATTGAGAGCGACTTGTTCAGCGCCTCAAGATTGGAATGAATGTCTGATATGATAGCAAGCCGCATGAGATCCTGTCGTGTTCGGTCAATGGTGTAAACCCACGGTCAATACCTTAACGCCACAGGGCTATTTCGTTGAGTTTCTTTCGCCCAATGTCTGGCACGAGTGCGCCTTTCATGGGATATCCGATAGGCACCAAGAGGAAGGGTTTTTCATTCTCCGGCCGTTCGAGTATCTCTTGAAGGAAATTCATCGGACTTGGAGTATGGGTCAAAGCCGCCAAGCCCGCATTGTGAATGGCTGCCAGGAGAAATCCAACAGCGATCCCTACCGATTCCTTCACATAGTAATTCTTGTGAATCCCCCCATTTTCGAGTTCATAGTTTGATGAAAAAACAACGATGAGAGCTGGAGCCGATTCGAGAAACTCCTTGTGCCAATCCGTTCCGAGAACCTTAAGATCCTGGAGCCACTGGTCCGTCATGCGCTGTTCATAGCTTTCTTTTTCTTCCTTCTCGGCGGCTTCCCGAATTCTTTTCTTCAGAGCGGCATCTGTCACAACCACGAATTTCCACGGCTGTCTGTTTGCTCCCGACGGGGCCGTTCCCGCCGTCATGATCAGTGTTTCAATAAGTTTACGTGAGACGGGTTCGTTCGAAAAATCACGAACTGTTCTCCGACGTTGGCATTGCTCGAAAAATGCTGTTGCCCGACGTTGCTGTTCTTCTTCAGAAAGGGGAGAATATTGAAGGGGAATGAATTCCGGCATGATGTTTCCTGGGTTTCAGACGGTCTCGTCGACACAAATACTCTTGAGTATAACGAATTTCGACCTTGTTGACAAACACATCAATTTGTCGGCACATGGGAGAAGCGCTTTTGGAGCTATTTTGCTCTGAAGTGTTCTTCTTCCCTCAAAGCCCTTAGCCGCCCAACAGCCTGCCGCAGCATGCCCTCCTCGACATCCGGTGCCATCCGGATGAATTCTTCATAATATTTCCTTGCCGCAGAACGATCGGCATAATGCCTGTCATAGAGCGAAGCAAGATAGAAAAGAAGGGCCTTGTTGTCGGGTGTGAGACTCATAGCCTTCTTGATAGACGCGACAGCTTCAACGAGATCTTTTTTGAGTTCGTAACTGATGCTCATCTGCATGAGTACATCCGCGATGAATTTCACCCTTGAGAGGGTAATAGCTTTTTCGAACGAACTAACGGAACTGTCTGGTTGACCCAGCTTTTGCCAGACAAGACCGAGGTAGTACGGCGTCAATGCTTCTGTTTGGTCAACTGCGGCTGATCTCTGAAGGTATTCCAGGGCAACTTCCTGGCTATCGAGGAAAAACTGTGATGCGCCAAGTGATCGAAATGTCCCCGCGGTCGAATCGCCGAATTGTATGGAGGCCGTATATTCATCCGCGGCCTCCTTGAGTTTCCGCTGTCTCATGGGAATACCAATTGATGTAATCCAACGTGGAAGAAATCGAAAGAAGAAAAAAGAAAGCCCGAATATCGACTGATATGCGGGCTCGTTGATGTCTCAAAGCACGAATTAGTATTTGACCGAACACCCGTACGATCGGGTCGTCGGCGTGGGGATGTCCTTCCCGGCAAAAAGATTTGTCAGGGCGACGTCAACA
>MGPK01000036.1:20642-21922 GCA_001795535.1 Deltaproteobacteria bacterium GWA2_54_12 | reverse complement strand
GTCTTGCCGATGAGCTGTATGGCCCTTTCAGGGTCCTTGAGGCCGGGGAGCTGTATGACAATCTCGTCTTCGCCCTGCTTCTGGATGATGGGCTCGGCGACTCCGAATTTGTCTATCCTGTTCCTTATGGTCTCGAGCCCCTGGGAGACGGCCGAGTCTTTTATGCGCTTTACTTCTTCGTCGGAAAGGCTGAAAAGGAGGCGGCCGTTCTGATCGACCGGCTCATTGAAGACGCCGAACTCGTCGTCAAGGACCTTTTTAATCTCGCCCTTTGTCTTCTCATCCGGGTAGGCGACCTCTACCGAGCTCGCGCCCGTCCTCGTCACGCTGTAATACGCGATGGACTTGGCTTTCAAGGCGTCCTCTACCGTCCCGGAGAGCCTGTGCGTATGGCTCTCGACGGCCTTTGCCTGGTCGACGCTCAAGACAAGGTGCATGCCGCCCTGGAGGTCAAGCCCCAGGTTTATCTTGGGGACATTGTCGGCCCAGAAGGACGGCAGGCTCTTTGAAATAGGGGTCGACGGCAGGAAGAGCGCCAGCGCGGCGACCGTGAACACCGCGAGCATGACTATACGCCATAAAATGCTTTTCATTATTTACTCCGCAGTATTTCTCAAAAGCAAAAGGCCGCCCTTTTCAGGGCGGCGCATGTCTTGCCGTTCTGTTATCCCTGGGACTTTCTTACTGTTACGGCTTCCTTGGAGACCTTCACCTTCACGCCGTCCGATATCTCAAGGGAGATAGAGTCTTCGTTGACTGAGACCACCTTGCCGTGTATCCCGCCGGAGGTGATGACATTGTCGCCCTTCTGTATGGCCGAGAGCATCTGCTTGTGCTCCTTGGCCCTTTTCTGCTGGGGCCTTATGAGGAGGAAGTAGAATATCACGAAAAGGATGATAAGGGGAGCTATGCTCATTATGCCCGAGAGTCCCGGGGCTGACGCCTGCGGCGCGCCTTCAGCGAATGCAAGAGCTACTGGAAAGAAAAACACTGTACGACCTCCTTGGTTTGGTACTCAAATATCTTCTGTATGAAGCCTCTGTCCGTAAAAATCCTTTTTGAACTCGTCGAACCTGCCCTCGCCGATGGCCTGCCTCATCCTGGCCATGAGGTCAGTGTAGTAGAACAGGTTGTGTATGGTGTTGAGCCTCGGGGCAAGCATCTCGCCGGCCATGTAGAGGTGGCGCAGATACGCCCTGGAAAAATTCCGGCAGGCATAACAGCCGCACCCATCGTCTATGGGCCGGGGGTCCTTCTCATACTGCGCATTCTTTATAACC
>MGPK01000036.1:1268-20623 GCA_001795535.1 Deltaproteobacteria bacterium GWA2_54_12 | reverse complement strand
AGAGAGTTCCATTCCTGGCGTTCCTCGTGGGCATGACGCAGTCGAACATGTCCACCCCCATTTCAACGGCGCAGACGAGGTCTTCGGGCGTGCCCACGCCCATCAGATACCTGGGCTTGTCCTGGGGAAGGAGGGGCACTGTGGCCGCTATCATATCCTTCATAAGCCCCTTTTCCTCGCCGACGCTGAGGCCCCCAATGGAGTAGCCGTCAAAGTCCATGTCAACAAGACTCTGGGCGCTCTCCTTTCGCAAGTCCTCGTACATGCCTCCCTGGACTATCCCGAACAGGGCCTGGCCGTTCGGGACCTTGGCGTCCTTGCACCTTCTGGCCCACCTGTGCGTAAGGTTCATGGACTCAACGGTGTACTCCCTGTCAGCCGGATAGGGCGTGCACTCGTCAAGTGGCATTATGATGTCGGCCCCGAGAGCTTCCTGTATCTCTATGGCGCTCTCCGGGGTCAGAGCGCATCTCGTACCGTCGAGATGCGAGCTGAACTGGACGCCTTCTTCGGTTATCTTCCTCAGCTTGCAGAGGCTGAAGACCTGAAACCCGCCGCTGTCGGTCAGTATAGGCCCTTTCCAGTTCATAAACCCATGGAGACCGCCCAGGTCTTTCACCAGCTTGTGACCGGGACGAAGATACAGGTGATATGTGTTGGCGAGTATTATCTCGGCGCCTGTGGCCGTGAGCTCTTCCGGGGTCAGGCCCTTTACAGAGCCCTTTGTCCCAACCGGCATGAAAACCGGCGTGGTGAAAGAGCCGTGCGGGGTCGTCGCGCGCCCCAGACGAGCGGATGAGTCGTTTTTAATGAGTTCGAATGAGAATTTCATCTGGTTACAGTTGCCTTTTTATTTATTCAAGCCAGTTGCTTTTTATAACTGTGTATTATAGCAGTATAGAATAAGGCTGCTCTAAAAATTAGCTATTTTTTCTGAGGTCGAGGAAGGGTGGAAGTAAAAAGCGGAGCATATATGACAATATGTGAGCATTTTTACTTCTACCCTGACAAAGAGATCAGGAAAAAGAGCAATTTTTAGATTATGAACATCGCGTCGCCATAGCTGAAAAACCTGTACTCTTTTCTTACCGCCTCTTTGTAGGCCTCCAGAACAAGCTCCCTTCCGGCAAAAGCGCTGACCAGCATGAGGAGCGTGGACTCTGGCAGGTGAAAGTTGGTCAAAAGCGCGTCTACCACCTTGAACCTGTATCCGGGATAGATAAACAGATTGGTCGAACCTTCGAGCACAGGGGAGGCAAAGCCGCCAGCGACGCTCGCCTCAAGGGCCCTTGTAGATGTAGTACCGACCGCTACTACCCTCCTGCCCTCTTCCTTTGCCTTCATTACGCGCGAGAAAACGGAGGCGTCTATCCTGTACCGCTCCCTCATCATCCTGTGCTCTTCTATGTTTTCAACGCGCACCGGCATGAAGGTGCCGGGGCCGGTATGAAGCGTGACATGGCAGACCTCGACGCCCATGGCCTTTATCCCTTCAAGAAGCTGCCCGGTGAAATGCAGGCCTGCCGTGGGAGCGGCAACAGCCCCGTCGACTCCGGCGAATACGGTCTGATAACGGCTTAAGTCGGCATCCGTCGCCTCTCTCTTTATATACGGAGGCAAAGGCACTTTGCCAAGCTTTTCGAGGTCCAGGGCGCTGGAAAAACGGCAGATGAAAAGTCCCTCTTCGTCCTGCCCCATCATCTGGCCCTCGACGCCGTCAAATAATACTTTTGCGCCGGGCTTCAATCCCTTGGCGGGCTTGGCAAGGCACTTCCATTCCTCAATCCCGGCGGCAGATATTTTTTCCACGAGCAGCAGCTCGACCTTCCCGCCGCTGGGCTTGGCCCCTAAGAGCCTCGTCGGTATTACTTTCGTGTCATTCAGGATGAGCAGATCACCGGGCCTCAAGCACGCCGGAAAATCCCTGAAAAGACGGTGGCCTACCCGGCCGTCCTTCCTCGAGACCGTCATCAGGCGCGAAGAATCCCTTTCGCCCAGGGGCTCCTGGGCTATGAGGCGTTCGGGCAGGTCGAATGTGAAATCCTTGAGGTCCATGAAAGCCTTGATTAGGAAGCTCATATGTTTCTCTGTCATTCTGAGAGAGCGAAGCGACCGAAGAATCTCGTAACTTGCCGATTTATTTACACACGAGATTCTTATCTCGCCCCATCCTTGGGGCTCGACCCTTCGGGCCTTCTCGCTTACGCTCGAAGTTCAATTTTTGCTATCCTGCAAAAATTGTCGCTACGCTCAGAATGACATACTGTTGCGAATCGACCAGAGCTTCCCTGAAAATATTATAAATAAAAACCCCGTGCCCGATTTGACAACCGGCTGTTTCAGGCGGAAAATTTGAACAGGCCTGACGCGAAGCATACCATAAGGCATGCCACTTTCCTGAAATCTCCCGTCTGCCGGGTGAGGTCAGGACAGGGCTCGGGAACCCCGCGCCGGGCCTTTACTTTTTATAACCAGGCCGAGTTTACCAGGCCTTTGTCAGTTCTGTGCCCGGGTAGAAGTGAAGGAGGATATCCCTGTAGGAGTAGCCGTTTTCAGCCATGCCCTTCGCGCCCCACTGGGAAAGTCCCACGCCGTGTCCGGAGCCCCTGCCCTTGAACACGAACATCTCCGCGCCCCGCTCGACATCGAATATGGCCGACCTCAAGACCGAATAGCCGAGAATGCTCCTCAAGTCCTCGCCGGAGATGTTTACCTCCCGGCCTTCAGCGTCCCTTATGGCAAGCACCCTTACCCTGCCTGCCGGGGTTGTCTCCATGACCTCGACTTCACGCGGGTCTCCGATATTGCGCCCTGAGCGCCTGAGCTGTTCGCCGAGGCTGGGGGCTGACGCCGTGTAATCCCATTCGTACCTGGGCGCGCCCGCGTCAAACGGGCTTTCAACGGATACGAGATACGGATAGTCCCTCGACCATACGAATCTTGAAGATTCGGTCATGCCGCCCGCGTTGGAATGATAGACCGTAAGCGCGGGCTCATCAGCGTACATGAGGATCTCTCCGGCCGTAGCCTGCACGGCGCTTATCGCGGCCTTGTCCTCTGCCGACGCTCCGCTGTAGACCTGGCCCATGACCGAGCTCTCGACATGCCAGAGGGCGCCGGCACGCTTGTTCCTGTTGAAAAGGGCGTAAGTCCTAGCGATGACGGCCTGAGTTTTTATTACATCCTCAGACCACCTCGAAGATATCTCGTTATTTATTATCCCGGCCAGGTATGACTCGATGTCTACTTCGTTTATGACCAGGAGGCCCTGCTTGCCTTCGGCGATCTCGATATTACCCCTGTAAGGGCGGCCGTTCACGAATATGTGCCCGCCCTCAGGGAATAGCCTCAGTGGAAGAGGTTTTTGCTTTCCGTTCACCCGGGCATACCCAGCAGCCGCGTCCCTTACTATAAGCGAACCCCTGTCAGTGCCCTTCAACTCGAGCGAAGCCGTCCCTTTCATTATAAGGACGCGAATGCGTTCGCCGTGGTCAGCTTGACCGGGGACCGTGCGCAGACACCCCGAGAAAAAGAACACGAACAGGATTATAAGACGCCAGGGCCTATCCTTGAAATAAGAGAGCACGCTTTTTTCCGGGGGTCAAAAGATACGGACCAGAATCGGTGCGACGGTCCGGAGATTACAGTTACCAATACGATTATCCTCATCGGCCTGTGTGGCTTCCTTCGATGAGGC
Source organism: Deltaproteobacteria bacterium GWA2_54_12 (assembly GCA_001795535.1). GTDB lineage: Bacteria > Desulfobacterota > GWC2-55-46 > GWC2-55-46 > GWC2-55-46 > GWA2-54-12. Next base: position 16,926 of record MGPK01000036.1, on the reverse strand, counting down.
GGGACAACGCGTCCATATTCAGCTCAGAATATCCCTTATGGCTAAAATAAGCACTATGCCCACGGCCATTATGCCGAAGCCTATGGCCCTCATCTTCTTCTCAGGCAGGCTGTGTATCCAGTGCGCCCATTGCTTTACGGCCTTGGGGAAGCCGAAGTACGGTATGCCTTCCATCACAAGAAGAGCGCCGAACATCATGAGGAGATAGCTTAAACTTTCAGATTGTAAACTCATACAACACCCGTTTTAAACACTCATTATCAGGCTGTTCAAAAACTTCATATGCAAGGCGCCCTTGAGCGAGGAATGAGGCGTACTCTTCTGTACGCCGCAATTACGAGCGACAAAGACAACGAAGCAAATGGAGCTTTTTCAACAGCCTGAGGCTACTTGCCCTTGCAATTGCAAAGCTTTCTCAGATAATCCTTGAGCGAGGATATCTCCGCCTTTGAAAGGGTCTTACCGTATGGCGGCATGAGGCTCGACTTGCTCGTTGCCGGGCCGCCTTCCGTTATCGCGTTTATTATGTCGGCGTCCGTGAGCTTTTTCATCTCAACGGCGCTCGTATGGTCGCGGGGGCTCACGGGCATTTCCTTAGTGGCGTTAGGCCCGTCGCCCATGCCCTTCAATCCGTGGCACTGGGCGCAGTGGAACCTGTACAGGTCTTCGACAGCTTCACCAGAGGCGGTAGATGCGCCAGCGGATAAAACAAAGGCAAAAGTGATTATCGATAATGAAAACCATTTGACTCGCATTGGCTCTCCTTTAAAGGCTACCTCTGATAAAGGCTGCCTCTAAAAATTAGATATTTTTTCTGAGATCAAGGAAGGACGGAAATAAAAAGCGCAGCATATATGTGAATATGTGAGCATTTTTATTTGCCCTGCCGAGATCAGGAAAAAGAGCAATTTTTAGAGGTAGCCTAAAGTCAGTTCAGGCTTCCAACATAGGATGCAAGTTCCTTCATTTCTGCTTCGTTCAGTATGCCGGAGTAGACCGGCATCATCTTCACGGGCTTGAACGCCTTGGGGTTTTTCAGATACGAGTAGACCCAGTCCGGGTTGAGCCGCTCGGTAGCCCCGATAAACGACGGACCTGAGAGGCCTCCGGCCATCTTGCCCCTGACCCTCATGCTATGGCAGCCGTAGCATGACTGCTTCTTCAAAAATATTATCCGGCCTTTAGGGGATTCAACAGCCGCTATGCCAAGGGGTTTCACCTCGGGCGATTTGAGGCTCATGAGGTATGCCGCCACATCGGATGCGTCCTTCTGGGAAAGCTTCGGGTGGTCGCCCCTGTTCCTGTCGGTAACGGAGTTATACGCGAGCGGCCTTATGGGCTGGGGGCTCGCAAGCCACTTTTCAAGAAAGCCGGACTTGAACTTGCTGCCCGAATACCATAGCTCAGGGCCTTTTTTGGCCAACTGGTCTTTTATGGTCTTCTCTTTCGCAGGCCCCTGTACCTGATGACAACCGGCGCATTTGTTCGCGTCAAAGGCCTTTTTTCCCTCGTCGACCCCGGCAAAGGAAGGGGCGGCCCAGAGAAGGACTGCGGCAGACAAAAGCCCTGCCGCGAATAAACGCCTGATTATCATCTCAACGGCTCCTTTTTCTAATACCAGGAATAAGGAATTTCGTTTTTATTCGATAGAGCGGCCCGGCCAGCGTCAGTCAGCCAAAGACGCCATAAAAATACCGGGACAAGGCAGCTTTTATGGTAACTGTAAGGAAGGAGTTTGTCAAGGGGATTAGGGCTGAAAAGGCTTTGGAAAACACGGACTTTCAGGATTTTCCGCCGATAAGCCGCAGAAAATCCTGAAGTTCCAAAAGGCAAACTGCGTGAAACCTTCGAAACTCAAATAAATTTTGATTCTTTGCGGGTTCAGGGTTGCACCCTGAACCTTTCAGTTCAGACTGGCAACGGATCTACCATAACCGAATATTTCGGGTTCAGGTTACAAACCTGAACCCGCTAAAGCATTTTTATTTACGCCTGCCGAGATCAGGAAAAAGAGCAATTTTCAGGCCTTATCAGATGATCTCGAACCTTTCCTGGTGGAACCTGTCGACCGGCTTCACGACCACCTCTCTGCCGGTCTTTTTCTCAATATCCGCTATAGGCGCCGGGTCTTCCTTGAGCCTCTCGGCGATGGAAGCGCTCACATAGAGGCTTGCCTTTTTCTTCCTTAACGGCAGCTCCCTTTGAAGCTCCCTGTATATCTCCATTATAACGGTGTCCCTGGCTTTCACATTCGCGTTGCCGTCGCAATACGGGCACGGCTCGCACAGGGACTGCACAAGGGACTCCCTTACGCGCTTCCTCGTCATCTCCACTATGCCGAGCTCGGATATCTTCAGGATGTTGGTCCTGGCCTTATCTGCCTTCAACGCCTCTTTCAGGGCGTTATAGACTTTTTCCCTGTCCGCTGTCCTGGACATGTCTATGAAATCGATGACTATGATGCCGCCGATATTGCGGAGGCGCAGCTGATAGACGGCCTCTTTTACGGCCTCGAGGTTCGTCTTTAATATCGTATCGTCAGAGCTCTTCTTTCCGACATACTTGCCGGTGTTGACATCGATGGCGGTCAGGGCCTCCATCTGGTCTATCACCAGATGCCCGCCGGAGCGTAGCCAGACTTTCCTTTCAATAGCGTCGGTCAGCTCTATCTCGATTCCGTTGGCGTCGAATATCTCCTCTTCGCCCTGGTAGAGCTCGAGCCTTTCGGCAAGGTGGGGCATGAACTCCTCGACGAACTTTTTGGCTCTCTCGTACTCTTCTTTCGAGTCTATGACGAGCCTTTCGATGTCGCTCGAGAAGACATCCCTTATTATCCTGAGCGTGATATCAAGCTCTTCCCATACAAGCCCGGGCGTCTTCACCTGCTCTTTTTTCTTCTGTATGGACTGCCAGAGCTTGATGAGGAACTGCATGTCCGCATGGATTTCCTCTTTGGACATGCCTTCGCAAACGGTCCTAATGATAAAACCGTTGCCCGGAGGCTTCATGGAGTGGACTATCTCGCGCAGGCGCCTTCTTTCCTTCTCGCTCGCTATCCTTCTTGAGATGGCGACCTTGTCGTAGGTAGGCATGAAGACAAGATACCTGCCAGGCAGTGAGACATACGAAGTCACGCGCGCGCCCTTTGTGCCTATGGGCTCTTTCGCGGCCTGGACCAGGACCTCCTGGCCTTCCTTGATGAGGTCCTGTATCCTGGCTTCGGCGCGTTTTTTGTGCTCCTCTTCCTCATCATCAAGCTCCGGCTCCTGAATATCGGAGACATGGAGGAAAGAGGTCCGCTGGATGCCTATCTCCACGAAGGCGGACTGCATGCCCGGGAGCACCCTCACGACCTTGCCATTGTAGATATTGCCTGTTATTCCCCTGTCCTTGGCGCGCTCAACATAGAACTCGACCAGACGGCCCTGTTCGACCAGGGCGACCCTGGTCTCAAAGGGGTTGTGATTGATAAGCAGTTCTGTCCTGTTGCTATTATTATCGTTTTTCATCAAATGTGCGGAGGGACCTCCGGAAGGAAATAGGAACCTTACTGAACGGTCCTGATTTTGAGGACGGGGATTAGGGACGCGTCTTCCCTTGAGAGGCCGAACAGACAGGCCAGAACGTCAGCGGGCCGCACGGGAGGGGTGCCTTCTACCTTTCGCAATACGAGCGACAGGTTCGAATCTCCCGCGTATGAAAGAGCGGCCAGCGATGGTTTCAAATCGACGTCTGTTACCTTGTCCTCTCTGGTGATGCGTACAGGAATGGAGTCCTTTGCTGAAAAATCCCTTAACAATCCTTCAATTCTTTCAGGCTCTATATTAATGCCCAATGGGCCGTCCTTAATCTGAGCAATGTACTCTGTCATAATAGCAGAGGGAAATGAAAGTTTCAAGGGCAAGGGGGATGCCGACAGAAAACGGATTCCCTCCGGCAGTTCCGCGTTAAGCTTTCCGAGGGCCTCTTCAGGGGCTACGAACGCCGCGAACTCGATATCAAGGTACTCCTCGAGCGACTCCATGCCGACCGGCAGGGGCGCGCCAAAAGAGAGCTTCGGCATGGGGTGAAAGCCCTGAGAGTACCTGAGCGCCAGCCCCGCCCGCCTTGTTGCCCTGATGACGACCAATATCAGCTCAAGATGGCCCAGAAACCTCGCGATGCCGGTTTTAGAAAAGCGGAACCTCACCCTGCATGACTCTTCAATTGACGGCGCCTTTGCGGCCGAGTCGAATACCGGGCCCTCTTTGGCTGACCTGGGCTTTATGACCTTGTGGTCGCACAGGCCGCAGTTCGAGCACCTGTCAACCTTGCAGTCCAGCGTCCGGGCAAGCTCTATCGCCCGCTCGAACTCCTTTATCAAAAACTCTTTTGCCACGCCGGGGTTCAGGTGGTCCCATGGGAATACCTCGTCAAAGGGACGCTTTCTTCCTATATAGAAGGCCGGGTCAACTCCCGCCTCATTGAAAGATTCCAGCCATTTGTTGAAGTCAAACTTCTCGCTCCAGCCGTCAAACCTGCACCCTTTAAGGAACGCGCTGAGGATTGCCCTTGAAAGCCTCCTGTCGCCCCTGGCAAAGACCCCCTCGACGATGCTCATGTCGGCGTCGTGCCACTTGAAGCCGAGCTTTATCCGGCTGAGTTCCCTTCTGAGGACCGCCTGCTTTCCAAGCCCCTGCTCCATTGTTATCTGCGGCTCCCACTGGAACGGCGTCCAGGGCTTTGGTATGAAGCTCGATGCGCTGACATTTATCTGAGGCATCTTGCCGCCTGAAGCCCTCTTTCCGATGTTCTTCACGCAATCGGCAAGACGGACTATCTCCAGTATGTCTTCTTCGGTCTCAGTCGGCAGGCCTATCATGAAGTAGAGCTTGAGCCCCTTCCACCCGAGGGTGAATATGTCCTGGGCCGCCGCGTGAAGGTCTTCTTCCTTTATGCCTTTATTTATAAGAAGGCGCAGGCGCTCGCTCCCTGCCTCCGGGGCAAGCGTGAACCCGGTCTTTCTGACCCTCTTTATCTCGGTAGCCACTTTCGCGCTCAGCGTGCCTACCCTCAAGGAAGGAAGAGAAACGGCTATCTTCTCATCCGAAAACTTCTTCATGAGCCCGGCGAGCAGGTCCTCTATAAATGTATAATCCCCGCTGGAAAGAGAAAGCAGGGACACCTCGTTATAACCCGTAGCCTTGAGGCTTTCGTTTATTATTTTGATGATGTTCTCGGGCGTCCTCTCCCTCACGGGCCTGTAGATCATGCCGGCCTGGCAGAACCTGCAACCCCTTGTGCAACCGCGTGAAATCTCAACGCTGACCCTGTCGTGGACTGTCTCCAGAAAGGGCACGACCGGCCTTGTCGGCAGAGGCAGGGAGTTGATATCGGGTATGGTCCTTTTTACGACCTTTTCGTAGCCCTCGACAAGCGGGACTATTGTCCTCACTGTCCCGTCGTCGTTGTATTCGACGCCGAAGAACGAAGGCACATACATGCCGGGTATTTTAGCGAGCCTCTTTAAAATCTCTTCTCTCGGCTCGCCAAGGCGACTGCCTTCAATGACCGCATCCGCTATCTCAAGGATGGCCTCTTCGCCATCCCCGAGCAAAAATGCGTCGAAGAACTCGGCTATAGGCTCCGGGTTGAACACAGACGGGCCGCCGCCAATGACAAAAGGCTCGCCTTCTTTCCGGTCTTTCGCAAGAAGGGTTATGCCGCCCAGGTCGAGCATGTTGAGGATGTTGGTGTAGGAAAGCTCGTACTGAATGGAAAGGCCGAGTATGTCGAGCTCATCGAGCGGGATGCTCGATTCAAGCGTTGTGAGCTTGAGCCCTCTTTTCCGGAGAAGCTCCTCCATGTCGGCCCAGGGCGCGAATACGCGCTCGCAGGCTATGTCTTCCCGTGAATTAAGCACCTGGTAGAGAATCTGCAATCCCAGGTGGCTCATGCCTATCTCATAGGCGTCAGGAAAGCCCATAGCGAACTTGAGGCTCACGCTGGAGAGGTCTTTTTTTATGGAATTCACCTCGCCGCCCGAGTACCTGGAGGGCTTTCTTACGAGGGGAAGGAGGGTCTTGATGTCGGTCATATTGATTTCAAATCCTTGGATTTACTTATCAAATTTGTCATTCTGAGAAGATGAAGTGCGTAGGTTGGGTTAGCGAAGCGTAACCCAACAAACATTATTTGAAAGTACTACTGAATTGGTGGGCGCAGCCCACCCTACCAAAAATTAGCTATTTTTTCCGAGATCGAAAGAGATCGGGAAAAAGAACAATTTTAAAAGCGCTTCAGCACACCCCACACCTTACGCAATTGCCCACATCGCACGGAGGCGTCTGCTTGCCCTCGAGCCCCTTCTGAAACTCCTTCCAGAAATAGCCCTTTTTCACGCCGTGGTCTATGATGTCCCAGGGCAGTATCTCATCCCTGCCCCTGACCGAGTAAACCGATTCTTCTATGAAAGATTCCATGCCTTTCATCGCCCTTTTCCAGCCGGACTCTGACGCCTTTTCTATAATTTCCGCTGCCCTTCTATCGGCCCTCGCGAGAAAGGCCTGCATAAAGGCTTCCTTCGCGGACATGTCTGTCACCTTGACGCCGGTCTTGGCAAGCTCCCTCTTTATCATCTTAAGCCTTCTGTCTACAACGCCAGCGTCCTCGAACCTGTGCCACTGGAACGGGGTGAAAGGCTTCGGGACAAACGGGTTTACGCTAAGTATTATCTCGCCGCCCTTCCTGAACGCCTCTCTTATCTTTTTTGTGAGGACGGCAATCCCCAGGGCATCCTCGTCTGTCTCTTCAGGGAGGCCCACGAGGAAGTAGAGCTTCAATCTCGTGAACCCGGCCTCGGCGATGAGGCGGACTGATTCCATGATCTCGTCCTCTGTTATGCCCTTGTTGACTATGTCCCTCATCCGGTCGGTCCCGGCCTCCGGGGCAAGGGTTATGGTCCTGTAGCCCGCCTCTTTGAGTAACGCAAGAAATTCATTGTCCAACTCATCGAGCCTGAGCGACGACAGGGTAATGGTGCCGCCCTCGTCAATGCCGCGCTTCAATATTTCCTTTATAGCCGGGTACTCTGAAACAGCCGTGCCCACGAGTCCCACTTTGCCGGCCCTCTTGAGGCCAGCGTTTACAGCTTCGGCGACCTTCTTTTCTTCCCTCATCCTCGGGGGCAGGTACAAGAACCCGGCCGCGCAGAACCTGCACCCTCTCGGGCAGCCGCGCTCGGCCTCGACGCAATAGGTATCAGGCAGTTCCGTGCAAGGAGTGTAGACAAAGCTCTGCGGAACCGGAAACTGGTCAAGATCGCGCGCCTTGGAGGCCTTGACAGTCTTTTTCGCGCCATCCAGGGCCTTGACCGATTTTATATGTATGCCGTCGTACTCGAATTCGTAAAAAGAAGGCACGAAGACCCAGTCGATTGAGTCCAGTGTCTTCAATGTCTCGTGCTTGCCAAGCCCCTTTGCCCTGCAATCCATGAGCCTGTCTATGACAGGCTGGGCCGCGCCTTCGGCGTCGCCCACAAGGAAAAAATCCATGAAAAGGGCGAGCGGCTCAGGGTTGAGACCGACCGCGACCCCTCCGGCCGCGACAAGCGGGCCGCTTCTGTCCAAAGACCTTACCTGCACGCCCGCGAGTTTCAAAATAACGGGTATATTGAAGTAGTCATCCTCAAACGGGGCCGAAAAGGCGATGAGGTCAAACTCTCTCAAAGGTGTCTGGGTCTCAAAGGAAAAAAGCTGCGACCCTGTGCGCTCATACTCTGGGAGGTCCTCTTTTTCAGGCAGGAAGGCCCGTTCGCAGACGCAGTTATCAATATTATTGAGAAGGCCGTAGACCGCCTGGAAGCCGAGGTTGGCCATGCCGAGGCCATAGCGGTTCGGATAGACGAGGCAGACCCTGAGCCTTCCGCCATGCTCCTTGTAAACGGTCCCGCTCTCCTTTGAGAGGAGTTCGCGCGCCTTCTTTTTAAGATTCCAGGATATGGATATACCTCCGTTGCAAGGCCCTCCTGACACAAGAGCCATTAAAAATTATCCCATAGAGACGGAAGGTTTACAAGGCGGGAAGAACTGACAGGATGCTGAAAAGCTCTTATCTGTCATTCTGAGGGAGCGAAGCGACCAAAGAATCTCGTCCTTCAAGTAACTTCAACACTTTGAGATTGCCTCGTCGCTACGCTCCTCGCAATGACAAAATAAAAAAGCAGGGAGGGTTGCCCCTCCCTGCCGTCATTCGAAGCGTTTAGTCAGCCTGCTTCCTGAGGAAAGTCGGCGTGTCGTACAAATCTTCGTCGTCCACATTGAAGCCGCCGAGCTTGCCAAGCCTTCTTATCTCGGTGGTCTTCATCTCCGCCCCTCTGTCAAAGCTGCGCCTTAAAATGGTAGGCACATCAAGGTCGTTCTCGTCTACTATGACAGCCGGGGCGATAATCTCTTTTTGGGTATTCTCCTTGCCAAAGCCGGTGGCTATCACGGTCACCCTCACTTCGTCGCCCATGGACTCGTCTATGACCGCGCCGAAGATGATGTTCGCGTCCGGGTGCGCCTCTTCCTGTATGAGGGTCGAAGCCTCGTCAACATCGTGTATGGTCATCTCGGAGGAGCCGGTTATGTTGATGAGTATGCCGCGCGCGCCGCTTATTGATATATCTTCAAGCAGCGGAGAGGATATGGCCTTTCTCGCGGCCTCTGTTGCCCTGTGCTCGCCCTTGGCAACGCCGCTGCCCATGAGCGCCTGGCCCATCTCAGACATGATGGTCCTGACATCGGCGAAGTCGACATTCACGAGCCCCGGAATGGTTATGACATCCGAGATGCCCCTTACGGCCTGGAAAAGGACCTCGTCAGCCCTCCTGAACGCGTCTTTGAGGGAGGTGCTCTTGGTGGCAACGGAAAGGAGCCTCTGGTTGGGGATGGTTATGACTGTATCGACGACTTCCTTGAGCTTACGGAGGCCTTCTTCGGCCTGCTTCATCTTCTTCGCGCCTTCAAAGGCGAAGGGCTTGGTGACAACCGCCACGACAAGCGCTCCAGCTGCTCTCGCGGCCTCAGCTACGACAGGGCCAGCGCCGGTGCCGGTGCCGCCGCCCATTCCAGCGGTCACGAAAACCATGTCCGCGCCGCGCATGGCTTCAACGAGGTGCTCCTTGCTCTCAAGCGCCGAGTTGCGGCCCACTTCAGGGTTGGCGCCCGCGCCAAGACCCTTTGTGAGGGATACGCCGAGCTGTACCCTCGTGTTGGCAAGGGACTTTTCAAGTGCCTGGCTGTCAGTGTTCGCGGCGAGGAACTCGACTCCGTCAAGTCCGCTCTCGATCATGGTGTTCACGGCGTTTCCGCCGCAGCCGCCGACTCCGACGACCTTCAGTTTGGCTCCGCTGTTAAAGCTCTCATCCATCTCAATCACCATCAATCCACCTCCTCAATAATAGCCGCCGCCGTTTTTTCAAATCCCGATAATCCGATTCAGTAAATAAAACTCCAAAGTCCGCTTTCTTTCAGGCTGCTCAAAAAGTTCAGCTGCGAGGCGTCGAGGAGCGGGAAACGAGGCGTACTTTTTTGTACGCCGCAATTACGCGCGACGACGACAACAAGCAGATGGACTTATTTCAAATCTGTCAGAAAAATTCCTTCATCCAACCCTTCATGCGGGTAGTCAGTTTGTTGAAGAGAGTAGTGTCGTTGCCCTTCTGGAACTGCATGCTCTCTACATTTTTCCCGCCGTACAGGACCAGACCCACGCCTGTCGAGTACATCGGGCTCTTGACCACATCGATGAGCCCGGTTATGCCTATCGGGAGGCCCCTTCTCACCGGCAGCGCGAATACCTGCTCCGCAAGTTCGACTATGCCGTTCATGGCGGCGGTGCCGCCAGTCAAGACAACGCCGGAGGAGATGAAGCTTTCGTACCCGGATTTGACTATCTCGCGCTTGACGAGCTGGAATATCTCTTCTATCCTCGGCTCCACTATCTCGCAAAGCATGTAGCGAGAGACGCTCCTGGACTTGTGCCCGCCTACGCTCTGGACCTCGAAGTTATCGTCCCTGGAGACCATCGCGGTCATGGCGCACCCGTACTCGCGCTTGAGCTTCTCGGCCTCGTTCGCCGTAGTGCGCAAGCCAACGGAGATGTCTCCGGTTACCTGATTTCCGCCTAATGAAATTACCGTAGTATACTTTATTGTGCCGCCGTGGTAAAGGGCAATATCAGTGGTTCCGCCTCCGATATCGACCAGAACGACGCCGATTTCCTTCTCGTCCGGATTGAGGACCGCCTCACTCGAGGCTATCTGCTGCAAGGCTATGTCAGAGACATCCAAACCGGCCTTGTTGGCGCACTTCACGATGTTCTGCGCCGAGGTGACGGCGGCGGTGACGATGTGCACCTTCACCTCGAGCCTTATGCCTATCATGCCGAGGGGCTCCTGTATGCCCTCCTGGTCGTCTACTATGTATTCCTGAGGGATAACATGTATGACCTCGCGGTCCGGCGGGATGACGACAGCCTGGGCCGCCTCTATCACCCTGTCTATGTCGGCCTGGGTTATCTCCCTGTTCTTTATCGCTATGACGCCGTGGCTGTTGAAGGCTTTTATATGGCCGCCCGCTATACCGCAGTAGACCTTGTTTATCTCGCAGCCGGCCATGAGCTCGGCTTCCTCGACGGCCTTCTTTATGGACTCCACCGTGGACTCGATGTTCACGACCACGCCCTTACGCAGGCCCTTGGACGGGTGCGTGCCTATGCCTATTATCTCGACCCCGTCCCTGGTCTTCTCACCCACTATGGCGCATATTTTGGTCGTGCCTATGTCGAGGCCGACTATGATGTTATCCCTTTTTGCCATCGCCTTCTCCGCCTTCCTTTACCACGTCGGTTGTAAACCTTACGATTACCTCGCGGTGGTTATTGAGGTCGAAAGCCTCTATCCCTTTCAAGACCCCATCCCTGGTCCCGAGTATCTTCTCAAAAGAGGCGAGTTTCTCCTCGAAAGAGCCCATGCCCACATCCAGCCTCACTCCCTCATCGAGGGTAAAAAGGCTCAGACCGTGGTCCGCGTCTATTTTTATTTCCGATACATTTGTTATGTTAAATCCGCTCCTGTTTGTCAAGACAGATATGAGCTCCATAAGCCTTGTTTCAATATTTTCCGTGCCCGCTGCAAGACTTTCCTTTGAAAGGCCCGTGACGACCGGCAGATCAAGCCCTTCCTCAGCCGTAAACTTCTTGAAGATGACCCCGTTGGAGTCCATGACATACAAAGAGTCGAGCTTCACGAGGGCTATGGCGTCCCTCTCCTTGACCGTTATCTCGATCGTGCCCGGGAGCTCCCTGTTTATCTCCACGGACTCCAGCCAGGGGTTGGCCTTGAGGCGGGAGGTTACCTCGTCCTTGCTGAACGAGAAGATATTCTGTCCCTGGACTATTCCCGAGGCAGCCAATACCTCTTCACTGGCGACCCTCTGGGCTCCCGCGACGGTTATATCCGTTATGTTCAGGTACGGGCTCGTGGTCACCTGCCCGTAAGCCCACCAGGCCCCGTAGACAAACGCGGGAATTGGCAGAACGAAAGCGAGCACCTTGCCCCATTTTTTCGCGCTCCTCGAGGCCCTTGCCGAAAGCGGCTCCCTGTGCCTCCTGTTGCGCTTTTTCGTTTTTATCGGCTTTATCTTCATCATCAGAATTTATTCAAACCCGCGCCCTTGAGCATCTCCTCGACCAGCGCCGGGTAATCAAGCCCTGCCGCCTCCGCCGCCCTGGGGAAAAGGCTCAGCTCGGTCATGCCCGGAATGGTGTTGACCTCAAGGACATAAGGCGTCCCTTTATCGTCAAGAATGACATCGACGCGCGCGGCCCCGCTGCACCCTAACGCCTCGTACGCCTTCAACGACTCTTTCGCGACCTTTTTCTCGGCTGACTTCGTAATAGCGGCAGGCACAATGAATTCAGTCATGCCCTTGGTGTATTTGTTCGTGTAGTCGTAAAACCCTTTTTTCGGCCTTATCTCTATAGTGGGCAGCACCCTTTTGTCGAGTATGGAGACCGTAAGCTCGCGCCCTTTTATGTATTTTTCTATCAGCACAGGTCCGCCGAACCGGGAGGCCTCCTTCAAGGCTGCCTTTAGGCCGGAGTCTTTTTTTACTATGCTCACGCCTATTGCCGAGCCCTGGCACGCGGGCTTCACCACGAGCGGGGCCTTGACCTTCGATTTCACGCCTTCCTCGTATATGCAGGAAGCCGGGGTTGAAACCCCGTGATAAAGCATTATCTTCTTAGCCGCGGTCTTATCCATCGCAAGGGCCGACGCCTTGACGCCCGAGCCGGTGTAAGGTATGGCCATGACCTCCAGGAGGCCCTGCATGCAGCCGTCCTCGCCGTAGCGGCCGTGGAGAGCGACAAACGCTATGTCGACCTTCTTTTTGAGGAGCACGCTGGAGATGTCCCTGCCAGCGTCTATGCCGACGGCCTTGTAGCCTTTTTCCAGAAGCGCCTTCAATATGGCTGTCCCGGTCTTGAGAGATATCTCCCTCTCCTCGGATATGCCGCCCATGAGGACGCCTATTCTCTTGTTTTTGAGTGCTGCCATCTCTTCTAATCCTCTCCTACCACCTTCAACTCTGGCTCAAGCACAACGCCCCTTGAGCTGTAAACCCTGTCCCTTACAAGGGCCATCAGGGCCAGTACATCCTTTGCCCTGCCGCCGCCGGTATTTACGATGTAATTCGCGTGCACCTCAGAGACCTGCGCCCCGCCGATGCGCTCACCCTTGAGCCCGGCCTCTTCTATGAGCCTTCCAGCTGAAGCACCGTCCGGGTTTTTGAATATGGAGCCCGCGTTGGGGAAATTTATGGCGCTTGACGAGGCCTTACGCCTCTCCCTGAACTCGGTTATCTTGGCTTTTATCTCCTCAAGGTCCTTCAATTCAAAGGCCATGTGGGCCCTCGTGACAATCGAGCCCTTTGGGACCTCAGCCCTTCTGTACGAGAAGTTAAGCTCGCTTTTGGGTATGAAGCCCTTTTGCCCCTTGCGCCCGGCTATCTCTATTCCCTCGACGACATCCTTCATCTCGCCGCCGTAAGCCCCGGCGTTCATTGAGACCGCCCCGCCGACCGTACCCGGTATGTTGGCGGCAAACTCTATGCCTGACAAGCCCCTGTCCCTGGCCTGTACGACGAGGTCGGGAAGTTTTACCCCGGCCCCGACTATGGCCTTGCCGCCCTCGAGCCAGGTGATGTCTTTGAAGCCCTCTGTCATGTTGACGACTATCCCCCTTATGCCGCCGTCACGCACAAGGAGGTTAGTGCCTGAGCCGAGCACATAGAAGGGAAAGCCCTTCGCGTCGGCAAAGGCCATGAGGTCTTTCAAGTCCCCTTCGTCCTGCGGGAAAGCCATGACATCGGCGGGCCCGCCTATCCTCAAAGATGTGTAATCGCTCATGGGGACATTGAAGAGCACCTTCCCCTTGAACCGCTGGATGAAAAAGAGCGAGTATTGTACCTTGTCCTCACCCTTGTTTTTGCCTGTCGCGCTTTTCATTTTCCTTACCTCAGGCCTTTGCGGCGGCCTTTGCCTTGAGAGATTCCACGAACATGACCCCGGCCTTCCAGACATCACCGGCCCCCAGGGTTATGACTATGTCACCGGGCTGCACCACGCTCTCCAGATAGGAGGGTATCTTGCTTGTCTCCGGCACGAACGAAACATCCTTGTGGCCGTAAGCCTTTATGCCCTTGTAAAGCGCCTCTCCGGAGAAGCCTTCGACCTTCTCTTCACCAGCGGCGTATACTTCCGTCAGTATGAGCTTTTCCGCGTCGTTGAAGGACGAGAGGAACTCGTTGAACAGGTCCCTTGTCCTCGAATACCTGTGCGGCTGGAACACTACGACGACCCTGTTGACCCAGCCTTTCTTGGCGGCCTTTAATACAGCCTTTATCTCCACGGGGTGATGGCCGTAGTCGTCCACCACGACTATGTCACCGACCGTGCCCCTCACATGGAAGCGCCTTTCTACCCCGGTGAAGCCCTCAAGCCCCGCTTTTATCTTATCAAATGGTATCTCAAGCTCCATGGCGACAGTTATGGCCGCCAGCGAGTTATAGACATTGTGCTCTCCCGGCAGGTTGAGCGTGAGCGAGCCCATGAGCTCCTTGTTGTGCCAGACCTCGTATGTGGTCTTCATGCCGTCATGGACGATTTTTCTGGCGTGCACATCTGCCTGTGCCGTAAGGCCGTAGGACTTGAAGCGCCTCGTTATCTTCGGGATAAGGCTCTGTATGACCGGGTGGTCGAGGCAGATGACCGCGCAGCCGTAGAACGGGACCTTGTTCATGAAATCGAGGAACGCCTTTTCAACGGCTCCCATATCCTGATAATGGTCCATGTGCTCGCGGTCTATGTTAGTGACGACCGCGATTGTCGGAGAGAGCTTCAAGAAGCTGCCGTCCGATTCGTCGGCCTCGGCCACGAGGAAGTCGCCTGTGCCGAGCTTGGCGTTCGCCCCGAGGCTGTTGAGCTTGCCTCCGGTGACTATAGTGGGGTCCATATTGGCGGAAGCCAGTATCATCGAGACCATCGAAGTGGTGGTCGTCTTGCCGTGGGTGCCCGCTATGGCTATGCCGTACTTCATGCGCATGAGTTCGGCGAGCATCTCGGCCCTGGGGATTATCGGAATCTGCCGAGAGGTCGCCTCCCGTATTTCCGGGTTTTCCTTCTTTACGGCAGAGGAATAGACCACACAATCAGAGCCTATGACATTCTCTTCCCTGTGGCCCACGAATATGGTTATACCCAGGCTCCTGAGCCTCTTTGTAGTTTCAGACTCGGCAAGGTCCGACCCAGTGACCTTGTAGCCCATGTTCACGAGGACCTCGGCTATGCCGTTCATGCCGCTGCCGCCTACGCCAATAAAATGAATTTTCTTTATTTTGCCTCTGTACACTCTCTTACTCCTTAGATGATTAACCTTGAAAAATTCTCCGCTATCTCCTGGGCCGCTCTGGGCTTGCCCAATGCCTTTGACCTCTCCCTCATCGACCTCAAGGCCTGAGGGTCGCCGTAGAGCCTTCTTATCTCGCCAGCGAGGACGGCTCCGGTGAGCCCTTCCTGCTTTATCATCACGGCTGCCCCGGCTTTTTCGAGGCTCCTGGCGTTTACCGTCTGATGGTCGTCCGAAGCGAACGGGTACGGTATCAGTATCGACGGAAGCCCTGCCGCCGTTATCTCCGCCAGAGAGGTCGCCCCTGCCCTGCACACGACCAGGTCGGCGGAATTATAGGCCTCGCCCATTGCCTCTATGAACTGTTGCGCCTCTACCTTGAGGTTCTTCCTTTTATAGGCGGCCGCTACAGTCTCGAAACCGTCCTGCCCGGTCTGGTGCACGACCTTAAGCCCGCTCCAGATGTCGGTCAGAAACTCGGCCGCGTCCAGGAACGCCGCGTTAATGGCGGTCGCGCCCTGACTTCCACCGAAAACCAGGATGGAGAACCGCTCGGCCCTGCCCCGCCTGTCCTCTAACTTCGTTATGATGTCCCTTCGCACCGGGTTGCCGCTCAAGATGGTGCGCCCGCCGGGGAAGAACCTGCGGGACTCTTCGAATGATATGTAGACCCTGTCTACAAACTTGCCGAGGGCCCTGTTAGTAAGCCCAGGGAGCGCGTTCTGTTCG
>MGPK01000036.1:0-1093 GCA_001795535.1 Deltaproteobacteria bacterium GWA2_54_12 | reverse complement strand
GTGCAGGTGCAGGTGCGGGTGCGGGTGCGGGTGCCACGGGCATGACGACGTTTACCATGCGGGTGGCGGTGGTCATGTTCCCCGCCTCATCGGTCACGGTGAAGGTAATGGTGTGGTCGGCTGCTTCGGTGGTATCGAGGGTAATCATGTCCCCCGGCTGGATGGTGGGGCCGTCGTCAACCTTGGCATATATATAGAGTACGGTGTCGTGGTTGTCGGTGGCGGTCGCTCCCATATCCGCGTAAGTCTCGCCCGTGAGGATTGCGGCTGGGTTCTCGCCGTTTAGGGTGAGGGTGGGGGGTTCGGTGTCGGGAGTGCTGGAGGAGTCACCTCCCGCACTCGAGCTGCCGCCTTGGCTCGCCGAAGTTTCGTCTTGCGGGACGGAGGCGGCAGAGGCCGTCTGAGCCACGTTTTGAGCCGCCAGGAGGGCCTTGAGCTGGTCTTCGTTGACACAGGTGTCTCCGATGCAAATTTCGTCTTTGGCGTGGAAGGCGCGGGCGAACACGTCCCCTATCCCGTTGGCGGCATCCGCCAGCCATGCGGTCACTTTTGCGAAGAGGTTTGAGAAGAATGCGGTGGCAAAGTTTTGCGCCTGCGGGCCGCTTGCCGTGAGCGTAGTCGAACCGGTAAGCGCGTCAAATTCGTCCTGCTGCTCCTGTATCGCCTTTACGACAATGGAAAGAATGGAGCGGTCGTCGATGCCCGAGATGGTGCTACTCGCGTCATACGTCGCAAGGCGCGAATCGACAGCCGCGGTGTCTTCGGCGATGAAGCCGTAGCGGGTACGGCCGTCGCCTTGGTTGTAGACGAACGAGACTGGCTGGAGCCGGTCGACGACGGTAAGGCCATCGAGCGAGAGGTTGGAGATGTCGTGTTTGGTCGCGCGCGTGGATGAGAGGCAGGCGTCGGAAGCGGAGTTGTAGACGACTTGCTTGTTGGCGTCGAGGCAGAGCGAACCCGCTCCGGTCGCCCCCGTGAGCCCGTCGAAGCCGACAGTGCCTGTGACTGATAGCACACGCCATGGAGTGGTCGTCCCGATGCCGACGTTGCCGGTTGCATTAATTCTTACTGCCTCTGAACCATTGCCGGTTGT
>MGPK01000035.1:4629-5157 GCA_001795535.1 Deltaproteobacteria bacterium GWA2_54_12 | reverse complement strand
CCCAGGCTGCTGAAGCCGGTTTTCCTTATGTCGCCGTCCGGCCCGATTATCACCTCTACCTTGCCGGGCATGTAAAGGTCCTCAAGGGAGTACCGTGAGGTGAAAAGGTGTATCCTCTGGTTTGACGAACCCCTGGCCAGGAGCGTAGGCTCTGCCAACTTCCTGTCAAACGGCCCGTCAACGAGCACATCTATGAATTCCAGACACCTGGCTCCTGCCTGGTCGTCCATGATCTCTTCGAGCGTGAAACCGGTGTAGACCAGCGTTGAAAGGCCGCTTGCGGCCGCGAGCTCAAGGAGCCTTAAAAGCCCCCGGGGCTGCGCGAAAGGCTCGCCTCCGCTTACGGTTATGCCTTCTATGCCCGTTGAAAGGTGCTTCCCGAGGAGGGCTTCAGGGGTTACGCGCTCCCTTTCCTCGAAAGAGTGAGTATCAGGGTTGAAGCACCCGTCGCAGGCCCTGGCGCAGCCCTGAAAGAATATGACAAGCCTTGTCCCGGGCCCGTTGACCCTTGAGCGCGCCAGCACGGCG
>MGPK01000035.1:0-4585 GCA_001795535.1 Deltaproteobacteria bacterium GWA2_54_12 | reverse complement strand
GGTTACCTCTGGTAAATTCCGGTTTCTGCTGTCATTGCGAGGAGCGAAGCGACGAAGCAATCTCAAAATGCCTGATTTTACCTGAAGCGAGATTGCTTATCGAGCCCCGTCCGTGGGTCTCGACCTTTATGGCCCGCGATTGCTCAAAGTTCAATTTTTGCTATCCTGCAAAAATAGTCGCTGCGCTCGCAATGACGGTTCAATCAGAGCTTCGTTAATCGCCGCTTTCCAGCTTTACGGGGATCTCGGTGCCCAGTACCTCGTCCTTTTCGGAAAAGCTTTCTATCTGGCCGAGGTTCTTTGTCAGGTGACGGGCGACTTCCTTGCAGTCGCTGTAGACGCTGGAGTCTATCTCGACCTTCCCGTCAGGGGTTATCCTTATCCTTATCTGCCTGTCCATCGTTCCTCCTGACAGGCTGCCCTCAAGCTGCCCATCTGCGTTGTCGTCTTCGGCGCGAGTTCACTGCGGCGTACTACAAAGTACGCCTCTTTCCTCGCGCCTCGGCTCCTATAATCTGGACCTTTTTGAGCAGCCTGAGCCAAATTGGTGTTTTCAGCACCCCTCTAACCCTTTAAGAGAATCTGTATCTCGCCCTCTGTCTCCTGCTCGCTTGCTATCTCAAAATCGAGGGGCAGGTTGTCCTTTATGGACTCGTAGGCGTATATCTGCTTCAACCTGTTCGAGAATTTACCCACAACCCTGTTGTCGCCGCCGAGCTGGTAGTTCCCGGTCTTTTCCTTTATCACGGTCATGATGTCGCCGTCCCTGTCTATCTCGACAGTGTCCTTGCGCTCGTTGGCGACAAAGTTCGTTATCTCGCCCCTTTTCTTCAATTCGTCGAGGGCGCAGATGAGGTACTTCCTGTTTGACAGCTCGGTCTTTACGACGGTGTAAAAAGACATGAGAGCCTCCTCAAGTCAGGGGGTTTTCCCTGAAAAAAGCGTTCAATCCCTCGCCGTTTATGAGCACATCTTTCATGAGCCTTTTGACGAGGCTTTCGAGTACTTCCTTGTTGTCCGAGATTATCTTCGAGGACGCCTCCTTGGCGTTGTCCAGTATCTTCTGGATGTCTTCGAGCACATCGCCCCCGGAGGTAAGCGCGTAGTCCTGGAGGACTATGAGGCTCTTGTTCCTCATTATCTCCCCGAAGCCGTACTCCACGACCATCTTCCTGGCGATACCGGTTGCCTGTATGAGGTCGTGGGAAGCGCCGACGGTCTTGGAGTCCCCGCCGATGACTTCGTCCTCGGCGACCATGCCGCCCATTATGACGCCTATCTCCTTTTCAAGGTCGCGCTTGGTATAGGTCGTCCTTATGGCCTCGTCCACAGGTATGAAAGACGCGTAGTTCTTGTAGTTGTCCACGCTTATGAAGGCCGGGGTCTTGTTGAAGTGGTACTTCATGAGTATGACATGTCCGGCCTCGTGTATGGAGATGCCGCGCTTCTCGGAATCCGAAAGCGACTCGGCCCGCTGGAGGAACAGGGATTTCGAGGCAGGCCTCGCCCTCTGGTGGCTCCACGCGCGAAGCTCCTCTATCTCCTCTTTTTTCAGCACCGAAAGCGGGGTTATGTTCCTTATGGCCTTCAATAGCGCTTCCTGCGTCACATCCAGCGAAAGGAGCCCCTCGATGACATCCTCGATGTTCCTTTCCCCGTTGTTCTCGTGCAGGTTGTTGAAGGTCGTGACGACCGCGTCCTTCACGGCCTGCTCTATCTCGGCTCCGGTGAAGCCCTGGCTGTTCTGGGAAAGCTCTTTTATATTCAGCCTGGCGAGGTTCTGCACCCTTCTTTCCAGGTGTATCCTGTATATCTCTTCCCTCTCCTCAACGCTCGGCAGGTCGACGAAGAACACCTCGTCGTAACGCCCCTTCCTCCACAGCTCGGGCGGAAGGTTCCTGGGCTCGTTGGCCGTTGATATGACGAAGACGGGCTGCTCCTTTTCCTGGAGCCAGGTGATAAAGGTGCCGAACACGCGCAGCTGCGTCCCGGAGTCGCCCTGGTAGCCGCCGACGCCTCCGAAGGCCTTGTCTATCTCGTCGATCCAGAGTATGCACGGGGCCACGGCTTCGGCAAGCTGTATGCACCTTCTTATGTTCTTTTCCGACTCTCCCACGGTGGAGCCGAAAAGGCGGCCCACATCGAGCCTCAGGAGCGGCAGGTTCCAGATGCCAGCAAGCGCCTTGCAGCACAGGCTCTTTCCAGAGCCGGGCACGCCGATGAGCAGCAGGCCCTTGGGGATGTCCAGGCCCAGGGTGTCTATCTTGTCCCGCGAGAGCCTGAAGACCTGCTCGCGCTCAATGAACCACTTCTTGATCTCCGAGAGGCCGCCGATGTTCTCTATCATCTCCCTGTGGGGATAATAATCGAGTATCTTCTGCTTTTTTATGATCTGCTGCTTCTCGTCCTGTATGTAGGAGATGCAGGTCTCGTTCAGAAAGCCGTTGTTCAGGCTTATGGCCTTCCTTACGACCCTCCTGATGTTGTCCATCGAAAGGCCCTGAAGGGACTTGTAGAGTATCGACCGCGTGGAAGCGTGCCAGCTCGAAGGGATAAGGTGGCCGTAGGTCCTGGAGACCATCTCGGCTATCTCGTCGTAGTCCGGGAGTGAAAGCTCGAGGACAACGATGTCCTCTTCGAGCTCAGGGGGTATCTCGCCCAGCGTCGGCGACAGGATGATGATGGAGTTGACGGTGTGCCGCTCGTCGATTATGGCAGGCAGGTCGCGAAAGCGCCTCAAAAACTCGTGCGAGCTGAAATAAGAGGCGATGTCCTTCAGTAAAAAGAGGTTGTTGATGTTCTCCCCTTTGGTTATCTTCTCCTCTATTACGGGGAGTATCTTCTCCCTGCCTATGGGCTCGCGCTTTTTCTTCTCGCCGCCGTACAGTCCGCGCGACACCGACCAGGACCAGAAGCTGAGCTTCATGGAATCGCAGAGGTTCTCGATTATCCGCTCCACCCTGCGCTCTTCAAAGGAAACCAGCCACAGGATAGGGTACCTGGCCTCTATGTGGATCCGTATCTCGTTTTCGAAATCCCTGGTATTCATAGACAGACACCTTTAGAGGTTTTCTTATATCATAACACAACTGACCTGGAACCTGAAAACCTTTTGAGCCGTAAGGTCTTTACCTATTTCAGCTGCTTGAGGCCGGATTTTCAAAGGGAATTAGGGGAAATATAACATAACGGCCGCCCCGGAGGACACAAAAAAAGAGGTTACGCGCTCCGCGCGTAACCTCAAAGGAGCTGAGGCCCTGGCACAGCAGTTTACACCGCCGGTTTGCCCCTTCCGGCGATAAGCGAGACCACGAAAAGGATTATGAAGACGACGAAAAGGACCTTTGCTATCCAGGCAGCGGTTCCGGCCACCCCTGCAAAGCCGAGGACCGCGGCTATAATGGCTATGATCAGAAAGGTTATTGCCCATGAAAGCATGAGATCACCTTCTTTCCCCTTGAGGGTTTAAACTCTTGAATTCATGCAAAATACGCAGATACACTGCCAGCTTCCTAATTTTGATTATATAGCCGCTTCAGGCCGTGTCAATTTTCCTTAGAGAATACAGGCAAGTAGGCGAGATTGGGACTGCTGGGGCGTCACAGCGGCGGCTTTTGCGCCTGGTTGGCAAACATAAAGCAAAGGTCATTCTGAGGAGCCGGAGGCGACGACAATTTTTGCAGGACAGCAAAAATTGAACTTCGAGCTATCGCGGGCCCGGAGGGTCGAGCCCCAGGGATGGGGCGAGATAAGAATCTCGGCTGTAAATAAATCAGAGCTTCCTTAAGTAAAGCAGATTCTTCGCTGCGCTCAGAATGACAGATAACGCTGAGCTTTCCCTCCTCGCCTGTTGACTCCCGTCCCGTTTGTATCTTATATTGTCCTTTCGAAAGGAGAGCGAATGGAGCTTCTGAAGGACTTCATAGAGATATTCATGCACCTCGACAGGCACCTCTCGGGCGTCATCCAGGCCTACGGCGGGTGGACCTACCTTATCCTGTTTCTCATAATATTCTGCGAGACCGGCCTTGTGGTCACGCCGATACTCCCCGGAGACTCGCTCCTTTTCGCCATCGGCACCTTCGCGGCCCTCGGCGCCCTGGAGCTCGAATACCTCCTCGCGGGCCTCACGATAGCCGCCATACTCGGCGATTCCTTGAATTACGCGATAGGCCACTACATGGGGCCGAAAGTGTTTTCGAAAAAGGACAGCCGGATATTCAGGAAGGAGTACCTGGACAAAACCCACAGGTTCTACGAGAAGTACGGTGCCAAGACCATAATCCTTGCCCGGTTCGTGCCCATCGTGCGGACATTCGCCCCTTTTGTGGCGGGCATCGGCGCGATGAGCTACGGCAGGTTCCTCACCTATAACATCGTGGGAGGGGTGCTCTGGATCTGCCTGTTCGTCCTTGGGGGGTACTTCTTCGGGGGCCTGCCCATAGTAAAGCAGAACTTCACGCTCGTCATCCTGGCCATCATAGCCCTCTCCGTAATGCCGGGTGTAATCGAGTTCATCCGCGCCAGAAGACAGTCCGCAATTTAACCGTCCAATAGAAAACGGGCTCCGGAAAACCGGAGCCCG
>MGPK01000034.1:40585-80482 GCA_001795535.1 Deltaproteobacteria bacterium GWA2_54_12 | reverse complement strand
GAGCCTTACATTCTGCCCCTTCTTGCCTATGGCGAGCGAAAGCTGGTCGTCGGGTACTATGACTTCCATCGCGTGCGCGGCGTCATCGGTTATAACCCTCGCTATCTGGGCCGGGGAGAGAGTGTTCTTTACGAAAATGGCCGGGTCGTCAGACCAGTGGACTATGTCTATCTTCTCGCCCTTGAGTTCCTGGACGACCGCCTGGACCCTTGAGCCCTTGACGCCGACGCAGGCGCCGACCGGGTCAACATCCGAATTGTGGGAGACGACGGCTATCTTGGCCCTGTCGCCGGGCTCCCTGGCCGCGCCCTTTATCTCGACTATGCCTTCGTATATCTCAGGCACTTCATTCTGGAAGAGCTTCATTATGAAACCCGGATGGGTCCTGGAGAGCGTTACCTGCGGGCCCCTCGCCTCGGTCTTGACCTCGAGTATTATGCCTCTTACCCGCTCGCCCTGCCTGTAGCCCTCGCGCCTGACCTGCTCTTTCTTGGGCAGGATGGCCTCGGCCCTTCCAAGGTCGACGATTATGTCGCCCTTCTCGAACCTCTGGACGATTCCGGTCACTATCTCTCCCCTCTTCGAGGAGTATTCATTATAAACTATATTGCGCTCTGCTTCCCTGACCTTCTGGATGATTATCTGCTTGGCGGTCTGGGCGTCTATTCTGCCGAACTCCTTTGAGTCGAGCTTCACGCCGATGCTGTCGCCGAGAATCGCCTCAGGGTCGAGTTCCTTTGCCGCTTCTTCGCCGATCTCGGTATCAGGGTCGGTAACTTCCTCGACGACCGTCTTGAACAGGAACAGCTCGATCTCACCCATCTCTTCCTGGTAATGAGCCTCAATGACCTTGGTTGGGCCGAACCGCTTTTCAGCGGCCTTGAGGAGAGCTGTTTCAAGGGCCTCTATCAATATATACTTGTCAATGCCCTTGTCCTTGCCAACCTGGTCTATTATGTTCGCCAAATTCATATTCATTACAATCCTCCAAACTCCAAAAACTGAATAATCAAATCTCTATTTCAAGCTTCGCTCTATCTATATTGGCAATGGCGATAGTAAATTTTTTCCCGTCAAAATCCGTGACGCTCACCTGGCCGCCGGATGCCTCGTCTATAACGGCCTTGAAGTTGCGCCTGCCTTCCAGGGCTTCTTTCGACCGTATGCGGGCCCTGCGTCCGACAAACCTCGCGAAATCCCTTTCGGTCTTAAGCGGCCTGTCCAGGCCGGGGGAGGATACCTCGAGGTTATAGTTCTGCGGGATAGGGTCTTCAACATCGAGCACTGTGCTGAGTTCGCGGCTTACCCGCTCACAGTCTTCTACGGTCACGCCGCCCGGCTTGTCGATGCAGATGCGCAGTATCCTGCGGCCAAACTCTGAGGCAAACGAAACATCAACCAGCTCGAGGCCGAAACCCTCAGCAACGGGCGCGGCAAGCGCTCTTATCTTGTCCTCAAGCCCTTCAGGCTTCAAAGCTTTTCCTCCGGGACGGCCAACCCTGAAAATAAAATTCTCCCGAAGGAGAACCCGTTGTTTCTCCAAACAAAAAAAGTGAGCAAAGTGCCCACTTCAGATGTAAGAGGGGTTTTAATGATTATAAATTTATCACACAAAAACGGGTATTGCAAGGGCAAAATCAGGATTTTCCATGCGGAAAGAGGGCTTTAACGCGTTGATTCGACGCGATAACAGCCGCGCCCGTGCGGTCCAAAAACGCCCTTGTTAAACAGAAAATGCTCTGCTATACTCAAAATCAGTTTAATCCTTTAACGCCCGCGAACGGGGACCGAATGACCTCACAACCAGCCGTAAAGGCCTTACGGGCCATGCTGACCGAAGAGCTCAAATTCGACCCGAACAACTTCCCCATCGCTCTCAAGATGGAGGACGGCTCCATCGTCATGGAAGGCATGGTGGAGAATGTCGCCCTCAAAAAAAAATCGCTGCTTCTGGCGATGGGCATTCAGGATGTCGCTGGCGTGGTTGACAGGTTGAGGGTGCGCCCGTCCGTCAAGATGTCTGACGACGAGATAAGGGACCACATGCTCGGCGCCCTCACCCAGGAAAGCGCGTTAAACGGCCTCGATATAAACATCGAGGTCAGGGACGGCGTAGTCGACCTCGAGGGCCAGGTCTGGTCCTTGAGCCACAAGAGGCTCGCGGGCGTGCTCGCGTGGTGGATACCCGGGGCCCTGGATGTCATAAATTCGATAGAGGTCAACCCGCCTGAAGCGGATTCCGACGGCGAGCTGAGCGACGCGATAAAACTCGCGCTCGAAAAAGACATGCTGGTCGACGCGCAGAGCCTGAGGGTTTACACTAACGGCTATGTCGTAACCCTCGAAGGCATTACCGGAAGCGTTGCCGAGCGCGAAGCCGCCGAAGACGACGCATGGTTCACCTGGGGCGTGAACAATGTCGTTAACAACATCCTAGTAGACGAGACCAGCGTGCACAAGCTCCCCTGACCCTTCCAGAAAAATTCCTTTTCAATTCAAGGAATGTCCAATAAAACAATCTCACTGCCGGAGGCCGTACCGAAGATGAAGAAAACTGGCGATGCAGCCAAGAGCACCAAAAAGACTGCAAAAGCAAAGAGCACTGTAAAAGCAAAGAACACAGTAAAGGCCAAGAAGACAGTCGAAGCAAAGAAAACCGTCAAAACAAAAACAGTCAAGGCAAAGAAGGCTGTAAAAGCAAAGGCAACCAAAGCCAAGACTGTAAAAGCGGCAAAGGTTGTAAAGACAAAGAATATCACCAGAATACCCATCAAGATCGTAGACCTGAACATAGCTTCCCACAAAGGCCTGTTCGACGAGGGCTGCTACGGCAGCCAGTGCCAGGACGAGTGCTGCGGCTGGGGCTGCGACATCGACTTCGCCACGATAAAGCTCATAACCAAGCACAGGGACAAGGTCGAGGCATTGACCGGCGCGAAGGTTGAGGACTGCTTCAAGACCCCGCTCAAGCAGGACGAGGACTACATCGGAGGAGCGTACAGGGAAACCGCCGTCAGGAAGAGCGACAAGCTGTGCTGCTTCCATTTGAAAGGCTCGAAGGGCTGCTCGCTCTTTTACCTGTGGATAAAAGAGCAGCTTCCGAAGAAGATAGTCCCGACGATATGCAGGACCTATCCCGTGACCTGGCACAGGGGAAAGCTTTTCGCGGACCTGCCGCTCAAGAAGAACTGCAAGGCAAAGGAAAAGACGCCAAAGGGAGTGAAGGTGGCGTCCCTTTTCGAAACCCAGAAAAAAGAACTGAAAGCGCTTTTCGACATTCCGAAGAAAGAATGGAAGAAGCTCGAAGACGCGGTAAAGACTGGCAAGTAAGCCACCCGGCATAACAACAAAAAAAGCCCCCGGAAGTTCCGGGGGCTTTTTTTATTTCGTCATTGTGAGCGCGGAGAAGAAAACTGTTTTTGGTGCAAGCAAGATCGTTTACCAAAAAACCATGTAACGCGGCTGTCGCCGCTCTTTGTAACAGGGCTCTACTCGCATTCTGCCTCCCCAATCCGCGAAGGGCGCCCCTGAGGTCGCTTCGCTCCCGCAGCCTCGGCGAGATTCGCCCTTCCTCACATAGCGAGCTCCGCCCTGTTACGGGGTATGTTTTAAAAACAATACAAAAGCAAGTCTCGTCTTTTTGTCTTTAAATCAGACACGGTTTACCAGGCGTAGCGAAGCATAGAGTTGGAGGAAGGGCGAGCAGGCGGGGCGGTAGGAATGCCCCCCGAAGGGGGCGAGAAAGGTAAGCGGGCCTGCGAGGAGCAGGAGGCGGAAAGCGAGCGAGCCGGGTAAACAGAAAAAGCGCACAGCGCGCAAAAAGGCCTTTCTGCACACAAAATGGTATGCACAGCCCACCCTTGCAAGTTTAATCCCCCTCTTTTCTAAAGAGGGGTTAGGGGAGATTACTTACACCAGAATCCCCCTTTAGAAAAGGGGGAAGTTGAAAAGCAAAAGGCCCCTTCCGGGGCCTTTTCTTTTACGCTATGATTTAAAGGTGTCTCTAAAAATTGGTTATTTTCCTGAGGTCGAGGCAGGGTGGGTAAAAAGCAGAGCATATATGGCAATATGTGAGCATTTTTATTTCCACCCTAACGAAGAGATCAGGAAAAAGAACAATTTTTAACTTTACTCTTCTATTACCTTAACCTTCATCTCTATTCTCTCGTTCGGAAGGTCCCTGGAGTTGCGCGGAGCGCTCACTATCTTATCGACCACTTCCATGCCCTTGGTGACTTCGCCAAAGACCGTGTACTGGCCGTCGAGGAAGTTAGAGTCTTTGACGACTATGAAGAACTGCGAGCCAGCGCTGTTCGGGTCCTGCGAACGGGCCATCGAGAGTATGCCCCTTTTGTGCGGGGTGTCGTTGAACTCAGCCGGCACATTCCAGCCCGGCCCGCCGGTGCCGTACATCCTTGTGTCAGGCCCTTTGGTGTTCGGGTCTCCACCCTGTATCATGAAGCCCGGGATGACCCTGTGGAATATCGTCCCGTCGTAGAAACCCTCTTTTGAGAGCTTCACGAAGTTCTCAACATGCTTCGGCGCGACATCAGGGAAAAACTTTATCTCCATGTCCCCGAACTTCGTTTCAATAACAGCCTTCTGAGTCTTCTTCGCTTCCATCTTTTTCGCCCCCTTCGAATTGGCGGCGCCCGCTGGGGCGCAAGCCAGTATTAACAGCATGAATACCGCGAGTATATATTTCATATCTCCCTCCCGTTAATCAAATGAGTTACAGTAAAACCCAGAGGCGGGAGATTGTCAACCCGTATCACCCTTTTTTTCCTTCAGCCACTTCCTTATATAAGCTGCCGCTTCCTTCCTGTTCCTTACCGCGCCCGCTTCGACCCCCTCGCTCATCTTCCGCAGTATATCTCCCACGACCGGCCCTTCCGGCACTTTGAATGCCTCCATCACCTGACGGCCCGTCATGAGCGGCGCTGGTTTTCTCATGATGTAAACGCCATAGTAAAAGCGCATCATATCCAGTACGACTTCATAAAGCTCAGGGTCCTCGCCTCCCCTCGTAGCCCTCGCGTCAGCAAGGGCGAGACAAAGGAGCATAAGGCCGCTCTCGTTGCCCGCTGCCCTGAAAAAGTGTCCCTTTGCCCTGAAGGTCCTTTCCTTGAGAGACGCGAGCATGAACACCCTGTGGTGGTTTTTTACAAGATGCGCAAGGTCGGATGCGTTCTTTCTGCTGAACCTGAGCCGTTCCATAACCTCAGGTATCCTTTTCGCGCCCTCGGTATCATGGCCGATGAACCTCAATTTCCCGGCCTCTCTGGTGAGCGTATACGCCTTCCCGAAATCATGAAAAAGCGCGGCGAGCCTGAAAAGCGCGGCGTTCGGCACAGGGGCAGGCCTCATGAAGTATTCCCTGAGCTTGTTTGAGAGGCCCGGGAAGGTATCTTCAGAGATGCCGCTAAGGAGCTTGTCCGCTTCGCTGAGAGCGCGAAGCGAATGGGAAAGGAGGTCGTACCCTGAAACATCTTTCCACCCCTTCATCTCCGGCACCATGACTTCCATGAGCCCGGAAGAGTAAAGGAGCTTGACGCCCTCTGTAGAGTTCGCGCACGACATGAGCTGCACAAGCTCATCGCGCGCCCTTTCAGGAGAAGTTCTGGAAAGGAGCGGCGCCTTTAAAACAAGCAGCTCCCATGTGGCCTGCTCGATTTTCAGGCCGTACCGCATGGAAAGCCTTACGGCCCTCATCATTCTGACAGGGTCATCGTCGAAAATGGAATCAGAGACCTTCCGCAGGATAGTCGAGCCAGCGTCATTTATCCCTCCGAAAGGGTCAGCGACAACCAGTTCACCATCAAAAAAATCCCTCACCGGAAGGGCCAGGGCGTTAATTGCGAAGTCCCTCTTCCCGAGGTCGGCAAGAATATCGCCGCCCGCCATCGGGGTGAAGTCGATTGTGAGGCCTTCATCTTTTGATATAACCCGCCATGCCCCGGCTTGTTCATCGAGGGCAAAAAAACTGCCGCCGAGAATACCGGATACGGCCGCGGCCAGGGCCCTGGTGTCTCCGTCGAACGAAAAATCATAATCTGGCGCGGCTTGTACTCCCAGTGCGATATTGCGGAGCACTCCACCCACGAGATACAGACCTGAGGCGGGCACGATTTCGGCAACGGCCCCGAACACGCGGTCTCCCTTGAGGCGCTCAAGCCCTTTCAGGGGCTTAAAATACGAACGGGCCGAATCGGTTCGGCCCGTCCTGTCATTTTTATCTTTCATCCCGCTCACAAGAGCTCGACCTCTATGTAGCCGTCGTCAAGCGGCACCAGCGGCCTGGTAAACATGGAGGAGCTCACCTTCAAAGCAGCCTCCCTGTAATCCGGGTCCATCGCGAATATCTCCCTGAAAAACTCCAATGCCTCGTCATCCCTGCCAGAGGCCTCATAAGCAAGGGCAAGCTCGTACATGAAGGCTTTTTTCTCTTCATCAGACCTGGCCGCTGCCTTTAACCCCCTGGAGTAATAGCCAGCGGCCTCTTCCGGATTTTTTTCAGCCATGGCGCACAGGCCCAGTCTCGTATAGCAGTCCAGCTCCAGGCGGGCGTCCTTCAGCGCTATCTTGAACTCTTTTGAGGCTTCGCTGAAGAGCTCCATCTCCATGTAGGCTATGCCGAGATTGTAATGCGTCTCGGAGTCTTCCTTGTTGAGCTGATTTCCTATGCCGTCCTTGAACTCATCAAAACTCTCCGCGGATTCCTTGCCGCCCCATGGGCCCGCAAGGTCTTTTAAAGCCTCTTCCATGCCAAGCTCAGCCGAAAGATCGACATACTCCTCTTTAGAGGCGACGCCCTCAAGCATCGGGGCCTGCTCTTGAGGCAACCGTGATTCCTCAGGCTCCATTTTTTCCATCAGTTCCTGAATCGCCGAGGAGAGGTCCTCATCCAGTTCATCTTCTTCCGGCGTCTCGGGGAAAGCCTCTTCCATTATATCCGTTACCGGCTCCGCGAGTTGAACTTCGATTTGCGAAGGAGCACTGGCATCTTCATCTGAAACCTCCGTAATGGAAGCGTCAGCTGAGGGCTCTTCGGGCAACGGCTCCGCCTTTATCTCGACGGCTTCGATCGACTCGCTTTCATCAGATGCGGCCCGGGCTTGTACGGCTTCGACGGCTTCGATTACTTCGACAGCGTCCAGGGGCGCTTCGACTGCTTCGCGTGAGGGTGCGTCGAGCTCCAGAAGCTCTATCTCCGGCTCTGATTCTATTTCAGCAATTTGCTCTGGCCCGCTTGCGGTTTGCGCCGGAACATCTTCCCGGGCTTGTTCACCCTCCACGGCCATATTCGCGGTGGTTTCAGCCTCAACGGGCTCCATGCTCTCTTCAACATGGAGAACAGGCTCAGGCGCTTCAACCGGCGGCTCCTGCGGATAGCTCGGCTTTTCTGTGCCGGACACCGAAAGGTCTTCCTGCAGCTCTGCAGAGATCACGGAAATAACATCTTCTATGCCCGCTTCTTCAGCAGTCTCTTCAACCTCAACCTGCTCTGATACGGCGGGCGCGGTTACCTGATCAATACGCGCCTCTTCTACGGTAAGCTCGCTTACCGGGGCTTGAGCGTCATCAGCAATCTGTAAAGGAGGCTCGGAACGTACGGGCTCAACAGTCACTTCAACCGCGTCCATCCGGGGCAGATCACCCCTTATGAGATCATCGATATCAATATCAATTTCATCGGCCGTTCCCGCATGCGATGCCTGAGCGGCAGGCGGCTTAACAGAGGCGCCGACAGCGCCCGTGCCTGCCTCCGCTGCCGGGGGCGAACCTGCCTCAAGGACTATCTCTGATTCAGGCATTGAGGCGTCTTCAGACCTGCTTTCGACTCCGCCTTCCTCGAAGCCCTCGATGGTTATTTCTATTTCCTCTTCAGGCCACGAGACAATAGGCTCTTCGGACGCCTTCTCTTCCACGCCGTCAACCGGAACCTCTATGGACGAGGCAATGGAAAACCCCTCTGTTTCAGGAGAGGCTTTTTTGACCTGAGGTTCGCTCTTTTCATCCTTCCTCAGGAACCTCGCTGCGTGGGGGTCATCCGGGTTTATCCTGATTATCTCCTGCGCTGCCCTTCTGGCCTCTTCGGTCATGGAAGCGCCGCTGTAATAATTGAACAGGCCCTTGAGGAACTTGAGGCGCTGGGTATCGTCGCCCTTGACCCTGTAAAGCTCGGCAAGTCCAGACAGGACGCGCTCTTCGGAGGGGTTTGCGTTGTAAAGGGAAAGATATATCTTTTCGGCCTTGTCGAGCTTTCCGGCCGAAAGAAGCTTTTCGAAGATAATGGAATACTCGGAAAGGGAGTCCTTGTCAAAGGAGAGCTTCTGGTAGAGGTCGGCGAGTTTCAACCTGACCCCGACATTCTCGGGGTCTATGTCGACCATCTTTTTAAGGAGCTCCAGGACTTCGCTGGTCTTGCCCCGGTTCTCGAACCAGTGGACTATGTGGCTGTACTCGCCCATCGCGTCGGCTATGAGCCGTTGCTTCAGGTAAAGCTCGGCGAGCTTGTTGTGCGTGTCAAGGTTCTCTTCGAGCTTCAGGACCTGCTTGTATACGGCGATAGCCTTGAGATAAAAACCCCTCTGCGCGTTAGCCCTGGCCGCTTCGGTGTATTCCTTTACGGCCTCGCTTTTCTTACCGAGCTTGACATAAAGGTCGCCAATCCGAAGGCGGATGGAGATGTCCCTGGGGTCCGCGTCAGCGGCGGCCCTGTACTCGACAATTGCCTTGTCCAGATAGCCCTTCTGTATGAGCTTCTGAGCCTTGTCTATAAGTTTTTCCTTTAAAGCCATGGTCCCCCAGGACTGTTTATCGGCATTTTCCGGGAAAAATAAAGTTTAAATCGCTGATATTATAGCATTATTAAAAATCTTAGTAAAAACAAACCGTTCAGGCTCTCGCGGCGGTCTTTTCACCGGAGACGGCTGGCGTGACAAGACACTTGTCTGCCAATGCCAGACTTGCCTTCAGCTCTTCATTGGTAAGCCCGCAGCCTTTGAACGATACGCCGAAGCCCTGGGCAAACCTTTCTACCAGCAACTCCTTTAACCTCTCGGCGCCAACCGGACTGAACTCTGAGACCCCGGCCATCTTGCCTGAAACGCTCCTTCCGAATACTTGACAGTTAAGTTCATCGTCCGTATCCATTAGAATGGAGCCGTGCTGAATAAAGGCCCTCTTGAGCCTCCTCTGGGCGCTGCCGACGAGCTTTCTGCCATTGATGAGCACCTCGTAGCGCGAAGGCGTATGAAAACAGGCCTCGCTTCTGTCCCCGGAGGCCGACCCGCGCGAATAAGTTGCATCGACCCCGGCGTCATTGAGGGCCGAGATTATGCAAGCGCTTATGACGCAGTAGGCTGCCATTATCCCGCCGCTGAAAAGGGGGCTGTCCATCAAACCCGTTACCGAATAAGTGACTTCGCTGGAATGGACCACGGCCCTGCCGCCTGTTATCCTCCTGACGACGGGCAAGCCGAGGCCCAGAAAAGGGGCCGGGCCCTGCAGATATCCTATTGAGATGGTCGGAGCGTTCCAGCCGTAGATGCGCAGCGTAGGCGTGCCGGAGCCATCCTCCAGGGCCTGAAGGATAGATGAGTCCCTTGCCATGTTTTCATGGCCCGGCAGGTCATCATCGAAAATGAGCCTCCAGTCCAAAGGGCCTCCAGTCTGTAGAACGGATTGACGCCGCCCTCGTCGAGGGCGGCACGGGATGACAGATTAAGTTTATCAGGTTGCTCAAAAAGCTCCATATGATTCTCGTCGAGGAGCGAGGAAAGAGGCGTACTTTTCAGTACGCCTCAGAGACGAGCATTGCAGCGAACGACGCGGATGAACTTTTTGAACGGCCTGTCTAGGTGAACCTTGAGAGAAAGTCTATGTCGGTCTTTCCGGCGATAAAGTCGTGGTCCCTCATTATTTTCAGATGCAGGGGGATATTGGTCTTTATCCCGGCTATGTGGAACTCTTCGAGGGCCCTTGTCATGCGGATTATGGCCTCCTGCCTTGTTTCGGCATGGACCACGAGCTTGGCCAGGAGGTTATCGTAATGCGAAGGGACATTGTATCCGCAGTATATGGCCGTATCTATCCTGACGCCGGGGCCGCCGGGGAGCACCAGCTCGGTTATCTTTCCGGGGCACGGCACGAAGGTCTTGGGGTCTTCGGCGTTTATCCTGCACTCTATCGCGTGGCCCGTCATCGCGATGCTCTTCTGCTTAAAAGCGAGCTTCTGGCCGGAGGCTATCTTTATCTGCTCCTTTACGATGTCGATGCCCGTGACCAGCTCGGTTATGGGGTGCTCGACCTGCACCCTGGTGTTCATCTCCATGAAGTAGAAGTTCTTGTTCTTGTCCATCAGGAACTCGACGGTGCCGACATTCGTGTAGTTTATGCCCTTGGCGAGCTTCACGGCCGCCTCGCCTATCTTATGGCGCAGCTTCGCGTCCACGGCAGGTGAAGGAGACTCTTCCAGTATCTTCTGGTGGCGCCTCTGAATAGAGCATTCCCTTTCGCCGAGATGGACGACATTGCCGTGCTCGTCGGCTACAAGCTGTATCTCTATGTGCCTCGGAAGCTCGCAGAAACGCTCGATGAAGACTTCGCCGTCGCCGAAGGCGGCAACCGCCTCTGACTTGGCCATGTTGAACGACGCGGCCAATGACGCCTGCGTATGCACGAGCTTCATGCCCCTGCCGCCGCCGCCTGAGGCAGCCTTTATGAGCACGGGGAAGCCTATCTTCTTCGAGACCTCTATGGCATCCTTCTCGTCGGAAAGCGCCCTGTTCGACCAGGGAAGCACAGGCACCTTCAGCTCCTCGGCTATCTTCTTGGCCTGCACCTTGTTGCCCATGAGGCGCATGACGGTCGATGTCGGGCCTATGAACTTGATGCCGCACTTCTCGCAAGCCTCGGCAAAGCCCGAGTTCTCGGCCAGAAAGCCGTAGCCCGGGTGCACCGCTTCCGCGTCGGCCACCTCCATCGCGCTTATGAGGGAGGTGATATTGAGATAGCTGTCCTTGCTCTTGGCCGGGCCAATGCAGATGGCGCCGTCGGCGTTCCTGGTATGCAGGGCCTCCCTGTCAGCCTCGGAGTAGACCGCAAGAGACTTTATGCCCATCTCCTTGCAGGCCCTTATTATCCTGACCGCGATCTCGCCCCTGTTCGCTATGAGTATCTTTTTAAACATTCTATTCCTGAAGGCCGGGACCAGCAAGAAAGCTGCCCGGCGGCTGTTTTAATTACTTCGAGACTTCGATCTGGAAAAGCGGCTCGCCGTACTCGACCGGCTGGCCGTTCTCCACGAGAATGGCGACTACCTTTCCGCCGAACTCGCTTTCGACCTCGTTCATGAGCTTCATCGCCTCTATGATGCACAGGGTCTGCGCGGGTTTCACTACGCTGCCCACCTCGATGAACGAGGCCGCTTCCGGCGACGGCGAGCGGTAGAAAGTGCCTACCATCGGAGAGGTGACCACCTTGATATTGTCCGCCTTGGCCGGGGCTGGCTCCTCTTTCTTTACTTCCCTCGGGGCTTCCCTGGACTCCTGCGCCTCAAAGGGCAAGGACTCCCTGACGGCATAGGCGTTTCCCCTTTTCATCCTGACCTTGCCGTCGGGCCCCTCGAGTTCGAACTCGACTATGTCAGTCTCCCTCAGGAACTTGTATATGTTCTTTATATCCTTAATGTCCATCTATCCTCCTGATCAAAGGATTACGAGATCCCTGGTTGTGCTTGTAAGGAGCTTTGCTCCGTTTTTCATGACAAGGGCCATGTCCTCTATCCTGACGCCGCCCCATCCTGGTTCGTATATGCCCGGCTCGACCGTTATTACCATCCCCTCTTCGAGGACTTCATTGCTCGTGGGCCCAAGCCCCGGAGCTTCGTGTATGTCAAGCCCGACGCCGTGTCCGGTGCCGTGGCCGAAGTATTTTCCGTAACCGGCTTTTTCAATGACGCTTCTCGCGGCCAGATCAACCGCCGAAGCCTTCACGCCGGGCCGTATGCTCTCTATGGCCGCTGCCTGCGCGTCCCTGACTATCTGGTAGATTTTTTTCTGTTTCGCCGTGGGCCTGCCGGTCACGAAGGTCCTGGTCTCGTCAGAGTTGTATCCGTTCAACAGGGCGCCCATGTCGACGACGACCAGCTCGCCCTTTTTTATCCGCTTTTCAGATGCCTTTCCGTGCGGGAGCGCGCCGCGCTCCCCTGAGGCTATTATTGTGTCAAAGGCAAGAGCCTCTGCCCCTCTTTTTCTCCAGAATGTCTCAATCGAGAAGGCGGCATCCCGCTCGATGGCGCCGGGTTTGACGACCTTCATCGCATGAATAAAGCCCTTATCAAGAAGCTTTGCCGCTTCTGTTATCTTTTCTATCTCGAACGGGTCTTTAACGCTTCTGAGCGCGCTGACCAGCCCAGCGGAAGCCTTGAGTTTTGCCTTGCCTTTGAGCGCCTTCGCAAGCTTCGAGTAATTATCGAAACTCACGGACCCTGATTCGAACCCGACGGCGTCGGCCTTTATCTCGCCCAGAATTTCAACGACCGTATCAAGAGCCTTCTTGAATATTTTGACCCGGAAGCCCTTTACCTCTTCGCGGGACTGGGCCGTATATCTCGGGTCAGTGAGGAAAAAAGCCTTGTCAGCGGAAACTATGGCGTAAGCGCTCGACCCGGTGAAGCCCGTGAGGTACCTGATGTTCTTGAGGTCCGTCACAAGAAACGCGCCGAGCTTTTTCGCGGCCATCGAAGCCCTGAGCCTTTTAAGCCTTTCCCTGTAAAGGGGTTTTATCTCAGAGGAGTTCACTGGCGGTCCGTTCAGCGGCGCGTCGAACGAGGTATCTCGCTTTGCCTATGTTGGAATTGTGGCTGAGGACAAAAGCTATATAGTACTCCGGCGTCGACATCCTGAGAAGCAGGTCGCTTGACGCTGTGGCGACCATCACCTCTTCGACGGTGCCGAGGTTTAAGAGGCTGGAGGCGTTCTTTATCTCCTCTATCACTTTGCCGTATTCAACCCCTACGGTCTCTACATCGCAGCCTTCGGCTTTTATATACTGCTCGACGGCGATACCGTCCATGCCCATGAGAGTAGCGGCAATGCCGCCCTCGACGCCTTCGACAAGCTCTTTCAAGACTTCAAGAAAAGACATCAGGCTACCGTGTCCTGCTTCTGGGGCCTGCGCTTGCCCCTTTCAGCGAGGCTCTTGAGCTTGTCTATCCTCAGGTTGAGCGACTGGTCCCAGGGGGTCGTATCGATGAGTATCTTGTATATCATAAGGGCGTCTTCGTAATGGCCCTGGTCTTCAAGGACCTCGGCCATCGTGATTGTGAAAAACATGTCGTCGCCAGCCTTTATATTGCCCATGAAAGAACCCCAGTTTAATGACATAAAGTATTAAAAAACAGCCCTTAAGTCAAGATAAACCTGACCTGAGGGCAAGGGGTGAAAACTCAGCGTCCGGCTCCGGCGGCCAGGAAATCCCTCAAAGCCTCCTCACCCACCTCTTTCAAAAAAACCTTGCCCATACTGGACGCGAGGACGAACCTTATATGACCGCCCGAGACCTTCTTGTCGAGCTTCATGGCTTCAATAAATGAATCAGTCTCTATGGAAGGAGGTATAAAGGGCATGCCGAGCTTTTTAAGGAGAGCGATTATCCTGGGGCCGCACTCGGTGCAGCCCCCGAGTTTCGCTGAAAGACCGGCGGCCATCACCATGCCGATAGCCACTGCCTCGCCGTGCCTGAAGGTGCCGTAGCCTGAAAGAGCCTCTATGGCGTGTCCGAAGGTATGGCCGAAGTTCAATATCGCGCGCAGCCCCTCCTCCCGTTCGTCCCTGCCCACGACCTCGGCCTTGATCGCGCATGACTTTTCTATGGCCTTTATTATCTCTTCGCCCGGCTCAAGGAGCTTGTCAGTGCTCTGCTCAAGGAATTCAAAAAACTCATTATCCCATATGACGCCGTATTTTATCACCTCGGCAAGCCCTGCCCTCAATTCCCTTTCGTCGAGTGTCTTCAATACCTCCGGGTCTATGAATACCGCCCTGGGCTGATAGAACGCTCCGATAAGGTTCTTGCCCTTTGGGTGGTTGACGCCGGTCTTGCCGCCGACCGAGCTGTCCACCTGCGAAAGGAGAGTCGTGGGGACCTGTATGAACGGCACCCCGCGCAGATAAGTCGCGGCGACGAACCCTGCCATGTCCCCTATTACGCCGCCGCCGAGAGCTACAATCGGCGAAGAACGCTCGAACCTGCCATCGATGAGGGCGTCAAAGACCTTCCCAGCCTCTTCCAGGCTCTTGTACTCTTCGCCGTCAGGCACAGTGATGACAACGGTCTTGAAGCCTGCCGCCTCAAGGCTTTTAACGACAATATCGCCGTAAAGGGCATTGACCGTCGGGTTGGTAACAACAGCCGCCCTGCCCTTGAGGCCGAGGGCAGCCGTCATGGGGCCAATCTCTTTGAGAAGGCCCCTTTCAATCGAGATATCGTACGACCTTTCGCCCAGCTCTACTCTTACAGTGCGCATATTCCTTCAATCGTCATTTGGCGTTTTTTTTGAAAAGTTTATTTATGGCTTGCCAGCGGAAAGATACTCCTGGATCATCCCTGCCACCTCTTCGGGCCTCAGCCCTGTCGTGTCCACTTCAAGGTCGCAGTCCTCGTAGGCCGTCTGCCTTTCACTCAAGAGCGCGTGGAGCTTGTCTTCCCGGTCGGGCCCGTAAAGAAGGGGCCGCTCCGGCCTGTTGCCGACCCTTCTCAATATCTCCTCAGGAGAGGCCTTCAGGCACACAAGTACGCCGAAACTTTTCAAAAGCGACCTGTTCAGATCCCTTACGACAGCGCCCCCGCCGGTGGAGACCACAAGTGCTGTGCCAAGCTCGCTGGACGCGAGCCTTTCTATGGCCCGGGCCTCGAACTCCCTGAAGCGGGCCTCGCCGTGGGCGCTGAAAATCTCTTTTATGTGCATCCCGGCCTCTTTTTCAATCAGCTCGTCAAGGTCAAGAACCCCGAAGCCGAGCCGTTTGGCAAGGAGCCTTCCGACGGTAGATTTTCCAGTGCCCATGAACCCGGTAAGTACTATGGCGCGGGTCTGTGGGACAGGTTCGCTGTTCATGCTTGCTGAAAACTCCGTTTTTATTCAGGCTGCTCAAAAAGCTCCATATGCAAGGCGTCGAGGAGCGAGGAATGCGGCGTACTCTGTATGTACGCCGCAATTACAAGCGACGATGACAACGACGCAGATGGAAGCTTGAGGCAGCCTGTCAGTAACCAGTAACGCTATCGAGATAGCCCATATAATTACGCACTATCTCGGATATGGAGTCGCCGCCGAACTTTTCCAGAAACGCGTTGGCCACTTCGAAAGCCACGACCGCTTCGGCTATGACAGCAGCAGCCGGAACAGCGCAGGTATCAGACCTTTCCACGCTCGCCTTGAAAGGCTTTTTCGTATCGATATCAACTGAGCGGAGCGGCTTGTACAGGGTCGGTATCGGCTTCATGGCCGCGCGCAGGACTATCGGCTCGCCGTTTGACATGCCGCCCTCTATGCCGCCCGCGTTATTTGTCTTCCTTGAAAACCCCGGCTTCCTGGGCCAGAATCTGGCTGACTTGCCCTTTTGGGAATAAGATATTTCGTCGTGCACCTCTGAGCCTGGAATGGACGCGACTTTAAAGCCCATGCCTACCTCAGCGCCTTTTATAGCCTGAATGGACATGAGGGCAAAGGCGAGCCTCGCGTCAAGCTTTCTGTCCCAGTGAACGAAGCTGCCGAGCCCAGGAGGCACGCCTGTGAGGACGACCTCGAACGCGCCGCCCAAGCTGTCGCCTTCGGCCTTTGCCTTGTCGATCCGCTCCATCATGGCCTTCGAGGCTGCAGCGTCAGGGCACCTTACCTGTGAGCCTTCCGCGCTTTTGAAAAGCGCGCCTGGCTCTCCTGCAAACTCTGCCTTGACCCCGCCTATCTCAGTCACCCAGCTGTAGACCCCGATGCCGAACTCATCGAGAAGACGGCGCGCGATGGAGCCAGCGGCAACCCTCATCGTGGTCTCTCTGGCGCTCGAGCGCTCGAGAACATTGCGAAGGTCCCTGTGGCCGTACTTGAGCCCTCCAGTCAGGTCAGCGTGTCCGGGCCTGGGCCTGGTGACCGCTCTGCTGTCGCTTGTCGCGGCTACAACACCCGGCGACATTATCTCCGTCCAGTTCTCCCAGTCCCTGTTCTTTACGACCAGGGCTATGGGCGAGCCAAGGGTCTTCCCGTGCCTTATGCCTGATGTTATCTCAGCCCGGTCGGTCTCTATCTTCATCCTGGCGCCCCGGCCGTATCCGGACTGCCTTCTTGCGAGCTCGCGGTCTATGTCGCTTGAAGCGACGGCAAGTCCCGCTGGCATGCCCTCGATTATGGCGGTAAGCTCCCGTCCGTGCGATTCGCCGGCGGTAAGGTATCTCATTCTGTCACCTGTCCCAAATGGAGTAGCTTTACTTATATATCTTTTCCGCTTTTCCATAAATAAAAAAATGCACCCCGGAGGGTGCATTTTTTGAACGGCCAGCTTTAATCGGCGTCAGCCTACTGACTTGTCTTTTATGATCTTCGGGGTTATGAAGATCAAAAGCTCCTGCTGGGAGTCGGTTACCGACTTGTTCTTGGAGAACCACCCGAGCAGCGGGATGTCCTTCAGGAAGGGTATGCCCTTTTCCTGGTTGTTCTTGTCGGTTATGACTATGCCGCCTATGACGGTCGTCTCGCCGTCCTGCACGAGGACCTCTGTCCTGGATTCCTTCTTGCTTATTGAGGGAGCCCCTCCTACCGAGGTCAAAGAGCCTACCGAGTTCCTCGTCGCCTCTATCTTCATCAGCACGCTGCCATCCGGCGTTATGTGCGGGGTGACCTTGAGGCTCAATTTCGCGTCAATGAAAGTCGTGGAGGTGCCTGCCGCGGAGGTCGTCTCATAGGGTATGGATTCGCCCTGCTCTATGGTGGCTTCTTTGTTATCGAGGGTTGTAATCCTCGGTCGCGATATTGTCTTCAGCTGTCCCTGCGATTCACCGGCTGAGAGCCTCAGGTCAAGGACCATCGGGTTGACTCCGGCCTTGCCGAGAATAAACCCTAACGCGCCGAGGGTGCCCGCGTTTCCGGTGGCAGGCAGGTTGACGGCGAACTTCTGCGCGCCGGTGACGCTGGTGAAAGTCGGCGCGGTTGCCGGGGCCGCCAACGCCTGGCCGGCCGTAGTAGTAGAGCCGAAAGTCGTGGTCAACGGATTGCCCGCGGACTGGAAGTCAACGCCCCACTGTATGCCGAGGTCCCTTGCGAAACTCGACGAGGCCTCGACTATCCTGGCTTCGATGAGCACCTGCGGGATAGCCGTGTCCAGTTTGGTCACGACATTTCTGGCCTTGTCTATCCCGCTCCTGATGTCCTTGATGATGAGCATGTTCGTGCGCTTGTCTGTCGTGATATCTCCCCTGTCGGAAAGCACGCCCTTGACCTGCGCCACCAGATCTTCGGCGGTGGCGTAGTTCACGGCCACGAACTCTATTTCCATGTCCTCGAGCTTTTCTTCGGCCTTCCTGGAGGCAAGGGCGGATTCCCTCTCCTGCCTTACCCTGAGAGCCGGAGCGACCCTTATGACATTGCCTTCGCGTATGCTGTCAAGGCCCTTGGACTTGAGGATGATGTCAAAAGCCTGGTCCCAGGGCACATTCTTCAGGCGAAGAGAGATGGTGCCCTTCACATCGTCCGAGGCGACTATATTGAGGTTGCTTATCTCGGCCAGAAGCCTCAACACATCAGAGACATTCGCATCCATCATGTCGAGGTCTATCCTCTTGCCGTTGTACTCCGGTTCGGCTATTTTTATGCCTTTGTCTAAAACGATTTTTCCGTCCGATGGGGCCTCAGCGTCAATCGCAGGCGCCGAAGCCGCCTGGACAAAGTCGATGGCAAGCGAGTTCTCGAGTTCCTGGACATTATACGAAGCCTTATCCTTGAGCTTCACGAGCACCCTTACCGACCTGGGGCTCAACGACTCCTGATAGGAGCTGATGGAAGCGACCATGGTGTTGAGCTTTGAGGCGTCCAGCGTCCTGGTGAGGGCCTCCGGTATCGTAACATTCTTTATATCGAGGACGACTGTCTTGCCGTCCTTGCCTTCCCTTATCCTGTATTCGGGTTTTTCGGAGCTGACTATCGTAAGCCTGCCCTTGTCCCCGACCTTTTTATAATCGACCTTTTCAACTTTCGGGCCTTCGGCCACTGAAGCCGGGGCCTCAACAGCCGCCGGTGCCGGGGCCTCAGCCTTTACTGTCTCGACAGGGGCGGAGACTGGCTCGGCCTTCTGGGCCTGTACCATTGCCGGTGCAGCCTTGGGCGTTGGAGTGACACTGGGGCCGATTGCAAGCACTATCGCCCCGTCCTCGGCGGTTACGGAATAAGGCGGGAGCTTTTTGACTGAGCCGTCAAAAACAAACCTGGCCTTGTCCGAGTAGCTGCCTATCCTGACATTCTTTACGAACGAGCCCTGAAGCTTCTGAGAATCCTTGCCTGTGGAGTTCGAAACCCCAAGCACATCAACGACTATCCTGGCGGGGTCGGAGAGCACAAATGAGTTGAAGTTGGCCGCCAGGCCGTCGGTCGCTATCCTTATTACAGTGTTGCCGTCTTCCTTCGAGGAGCTTACCTTGAGCACCTTGGACGCGGCCTTCGCGGGGCTGGCGGCTATCGCTGAAGGCGCGGCCTCAACCGCCTCTACTGCATTTTCAGGTGCGGCTTCAAGCGCCACTTCAGTAACTGTCTCGCTGGATGCCGCGATTATCGACCCGGCCGGCTGCTCGCCTGTCAACTTGGTGAGGCTTACGAGTATGCTGTTGTCGCCGGTTTTTACCTCGTGGTCGATATTCTCGTTAAGGGCTATTACTATCCTGCCAATGTCCTTGTCGTCGCCGTAGGTCACGGCCGTTATCTCGCCCAGGTAATCGTTGCCGACCTGCATGGGAGAGACTACCTTCGAGAGGTCTATCCCTGGCATGTCGATTATGAGCCTCGACGGGTCTGAGAGCTTGAAGACCGTGTATTTAACCTGCCCGGTCGTCCCGATGAGCACCCTGTCGCCGTCGCCGACGACATTAACATACTCCACGGCGATCTTCTCACCGGAGTCTGGCTTTGCCTCGTCCGCCGCCTGCGTCTCAGCCTTATCCGCCTCTCCCGTACCCATCGTACCGGTAGACGCGCAGCCTGTGACGGCAAAGGCGCCTCCAAGTACCATCGCGAAGAGGGCCTGCCTCAACCGAACTTCTCTCAAACTCATTTTAAGACCTCCGTTCATGCTCTTGCCGGAAAACCGGACCCCTGGATCCGGGTTATTAAACCTTCTTCTCCAACTTCAGCTCGATGTCCTCTGTAGACTTTATCTTGCCGTCCTCGTCCCTCGTGTGCTCGCGTATCAACATGCCCTTGGAATGTATCTTTATAACCTTGCCATCTCTGGCCCCCAGCACATCCCCGCGCCTTACGACATACCTCTTGCCGTCCGGAGCCTGTATGAGAGCGAAGCCTTCGCTGTCGCTCACGCCGACGACTGCTGCCAGGACCTTGAACGAGCTGATCTCGCAGCACTCGAGCGGCCCTTTTACCTTCTGGGACGCGCCAGGGACGGCCTTCATGAGGATGATATGGCTCTGGAAGGGGTTCCTGAACTTCGCGCTCTCGGCGCTTCCGGAAACCCCGGCGGTCAAGTCCGTTGATTCAGACAACGGCGCCTGATTGACGGCCCTGGCTGGCTTTTTTATCGGGGGCTGCTGGGGCTCCTCCGCCTTGTTGCAGGAGATGAGCAGCGTAAGCGCTATGATTGCGGTGAAGATCCTGATCATTTCTTATTCCTCGGCTCTTCCGCCTGGGGTATGAACCTGAAGGTCGTGGCGGTGAAATCAGCCTTCAGCATGGGTACACGGTTCCTGTGACCCATGGATAATATGTTCATTCCTTCGAGGTTCACTATCCTCGGCAGGTTTCCAATCTTCTCGCTGAACTCGAAGAGGCTTTCATACTTGCCCTCGACGGTCATCTTAACGGGCACTTCCGAGTAGAAGCCCTTCGGGACTTCCCTGCCGGGCCTGAATATCAGTATCTTGAGGCCGGATTTTTCGCCGGAGCTGCTGATGCCGTCTATAAGGTCGGGGATCTCCTTGGCATTGGGGAGCTGAGCCACGGCTGCCGCAAGCTTGGCTTCCATCTCTTCTTTCTCGCGTATGTACTTCGGGATGTCAGCGGCTATCTGCCTGTTCTCGACAAGCTTGGCCGTGAGTTCCTGTATCTCGACATTCAAGGCCTTGACCTCGTCGTACTTGGGGCCTGTGAGGAACCAGTACACGAACCCGGCTACGGCGATGTTTACCGCCAGGAGTATGAGCACCCTTTTGGCAAGGGGAAGCTTCAGGACTGAATCAAAGTTTATCTTAAGTGAAAGAGCCATTATTTTTTCTCCAAAGGCTTGGGAGGAGCCTGCCGCTCGACCTTTATGATGAAGTTCACGACTTCAACGCCGGTCTCTTTCTCAACCACGCGCTGGGCCACTTCGAGCTCGACCATGCCCATGCCGGAGCGCTCGAGGCCTCTCATCGCGTCCGCGACTATCTCGTCGTCAGCCGCGAACCCTTCGATGCTGATGACTATCCCGTCTTCCCTGAGGGACTTTATCCACGCCTTCTCCGGCATGGCGGAGCTTACCCTCTTGAACAGCTTCACCGGGCCCGTCTTGTTGGCCTCGAGCTCGGTTATGATCCTGAGCTTCTCCTCGACTACCCTCTTCTGTTCCTTTATCTTCGAGAGCTCTCCGATTTTTTTCTTCAGCTGATTGAGCTCCTGCTGGCCGGAGGAAATCTGGTCTTTCAGGTTCCCTGCTTCGCTGCTTACTACCAGGTACGCGGCCATCGAGACGGCGACCACGAGGAAGGTCACGAGGCCCGCCACCGTGAGCTGGAACCTTATCGATTCTTTTTTCTTTGCGGCCCTTACGGGCAGAAGGTTTATGCGTATCATCTGTCAGCAAACCTCCTTGTCGCCAGCCCTACGGCGACCCCGAAGAAGGAAGAGGCTTCCTTGAGCCTTTCCTTGTCGAAGTGCTTGGAGCTTGCCTCAACGCCCTTGAAGGGGTTCACGAGCTCAACGGGTATCGAGGTCTTCTCCTGCATGAGGTTCTGCAGGCCAGAGACCTTCGAGCCGCCGCCCGAGAGGTATATCTTGGTGACATAGGAACCCTGCGCACCGCCAAGGAAGAAGTCCAGGGACCTCTTCACCTCGAAGGTCAGGTTCGTGGAAACTGAGTCAATGGAAGAGGCGAGCTGTTCGGGGTCATGGTCGCCTGCCTTCCTGCCGAGCTTCATGTCCTCAGCGTCCTTGAAGCTGACATTGAGCTGCCTTTGCAGCTCTTCGGTGAACTGGTTGCCGCCCATGGGGATGGACCTGGTGAAGATTGTGAGCCCGCCCATTATGACGCTTATGCTGGTGATGGACGCCCCGATGTTGACCATCGCGATGTTCTCGCCGGGGGTCACGGGGTAGTTTATCTCCATCATGTTCTCGAGGGCGAACGAATCGACATCTATGACGACCGGGTTCAGCCCGGCCTCTTTGATGACATTGGTGTAGTCGTTGATGACATCTTTTTTAACGGCTACCAGCATGACATCCATCTGGCCCCTGCCGTCCGTGTCCGCGCCAAGTATCTGAAAGTCGATGTTGACATCGGTTATCGGGAAAGGGATGTACTGCTCGGCCTCCCACTGGATGGAGTCGGCCAGTTCGTCTTCGGTCATCGCCGGGAAGCTGACCTTCTTTATGATGACTGAGTGGCCGGTGAGAGATGATATGGCATCCTTGACCTTTACCCCGTGCTCCCTTACGAGCTCCCTCAAGGTGTTGGTAACCGTCATGGAGTCGATTATGGAGCCGTCCACGATAGCTTCCGGGGGAAGCTCCGCCATCCCCATCTTGACGAGCTCCCAGCCCTTCTTGGTCTGGTTCATCTGTACGAGCTTTATGGAATTGGAGCCGATGTCGAAGGCAACGGCATCACGCTTCCTCGCGAATGGTAAAATCATTACACCCCCGTCAATCCAGAAAGATCTTGCCCTTTTCGGCGACCCTGAAGCCGAGCGCCTGGATTATCTTGCGCTTGGTCTCCATCCTGCAGGGATACCCTTTTTCAATCCTGTCGATGGTAAGAGGCGACACGCTTGCCTTCCTGGCCAGCTCGGATTTGCTGAGGAGCATCCCTTCTCTTATCTTTTTTAGATTATTTCTGGACATATCACAAGCACCTAAGTCACAACCTTCGAAAAAAAAGATTTGAATTTTAATAAGATGTATTTAAATTCAGCGAAGGTATGCTGCTTTTTACATGAAATCTATTCCAATGCGGCATAAATGTCAACTCAATTCTATTAATTTACCTATAATTATACATAACAGACATATAATAAAAAACGATCCGGCGGCGGGCCGTCAGGCACGCTAAGTCCTTATCGGACGGGAAAACATTTTTGTTTAGAAAATAATGCCGGTCGGCTGCAAATTAAAATTTTTTCCAGAAGGTGAATGGGTATGGGGCTCTTTCCGGCATTATCCAGGGCTGCCCGTTCAGTTTATGACCGCCCTTCCGCTTGTCGCGTTGACGCTTACCGTGTACTTGACCGCGTTTGACGCGTCCTTGACGCACAGCACCTCTGTTTCAGACGAGCCGTTAGGCCTGAAGATTATGTCAAAGTCAGCGGTCCCGTTGCAGGCAGCCCCGCTCGACCAGTTTACTTCGGCCGACAGCGCGGTCCAGGCGTTGACCCCTGTCCATGTGGTGCTGCCTGAGGGCAGGTTCCCGCGCGAGACCCTGTACCTCCTGCCGTCAAGGTCGAACTCCATCCTGTGCTCGCGGTTGGTCGAAAGGGCCATCTGCTTTCCAAGGCGGAGGCCCGAAGAAACTCCCCAGGCGGCCTCTTTATAC
Organism: Deltaproteobacteria bacterium GWA2_54_12; assembly: GCA_001795535.1. Classification (GTDB taxonomy): domain Bacteria; phylum Desulfobacterota; class GWC2-55-46; order GWC2-55-46; family GWC2-55-46; genus GWA2-54-12. The sequence goes on along the minus strand of MGPK01000034.1, from coordinate 57,479 downwards.
TTCGCCGAGGTTTGAAACTTGTAGAAGACCGGCAACGCTATCGCGCTGAGGATGGATATGATGGCTATGACGACGAGCGTTTCGGCAAGGGTGAATCCTCTCTGGGTCTTCATTGGCCCACCTTGAGCTCGAAGGTCTGCAATGCCTTGCCCCCGAAGCCGTCTTCCGCGGCGATCGTCACTTCGAAGGAGCCCTTCTGCTCGTCTTTCGCGCGCCACTCGATAACGCCATTTCCGATTGTCATGCCATCGGGGCTCCTTTCGAGCGACAGGACCGCGCTGTCGCCGTCAGTGTCGATTACAACCGGCGAATATAGAAACCTGCCGGTAAAGTCGGCTGGCGGGGCTGAGGTGAACCTGGGCGGCGAGTTCCCGGCCTGGCCTGCCTCAGCTTTGAAGGATTCGCCCTCGGATTCGCCGTCGAATGGCACTACCTTTACGGCTATCGCGTCGCCCCTGCCGTAGCTGCCGCCGGAGAGCACATGTCCGTCAGTTTCATAAACCCTCTCGCCGTTCACGGTCCATTCGTATTTGTAGGATATGCTGTCGCCGTCCGGGTCCCATCCCTGTGCCCCGGCAACGATGTCCTGGCCCTTGTAAAACGGTCTGGGCAAGATCGTGACCGACCTTATTACCGGCGGGGCGTTAAGGAGGACAGCCTCGGCAGCCCTCTCGCTGCCCGCTGGCCCGGCAACGGCCCTTATTACATCGCCTTTCCTGAAGCCGGTTGTCGAGAGCGTGTCGCCTTCCGTTGCCAGCGGCTGCCCGTTCCGCAGCCAGCGGACTTCCACTCCGTCCCCTGAAACGACCGCCCTGAGCATGGTCCCTGCCTTCGGCGATTCAGGCAAGAGCGCCACCTCTGCCGGGCCGCCGGAGCTTCCCATTTTCAGTTCTTGCCCAGCCTTTTCAGCCCCATCCTTCGTACACGACTGGGCGGCGAGGGCCGCGGCCGCGATGAACGAGATTACTATGATTGAACCTGTCTTTTTTCTCATGGCAGCTGCATGAACCCGTATTTTGACTTTTCCTTCCTGCTGACATAACCGGGCAGGTAATAGACCTCATCGGCGGTTATGCTGCCGTCCGGCTTCTTGACGCCCTCGACATACAACCACTTATGCCGTAACATCGCCTCAGGCGTGGACTTCCTGCGGCTCGAATCGAAAAACTTCGTATCTCTGGTCAGGTTAACCCTGACGGTCTCATTCAGCACAACTGAGCCGGGCCCTCTGGCATTTATGACGCCCTGCATGAACTTGTACTCTCTCTCATCGACCTCTTCCGCGCCCCAGGCAGCCTGGGCTCCAAAGAACAGGACTAAAAGGGCGACGGCTAAAAATCTTGACTTGTTCATATCAGCGTACCTCCCTCCAGTAAGTGGGTATGCTCGAACCGCTCTGCTTGACATCAGGCTTCACTATCGCGCCTCCGGAGCCGACGAGAGCGGTAAACCCCCTCGGGCTCACAACGGTAACTATGCCTGAGGCTATGCCCGAACCGATGATGGTCGAACGGTCGGTAGAGTCCTTGACAGTCACGCCCCCGCTGTCATTTGACGCGTTATAGTTGTAGGACGGGGCCGCCGTCAAGTACTCCATAGCGTACAGCCTTGAAGTCCCTCCTCCGGTCGAGCACATGCTCGCGGTGACGACCGGCGTGTATGTGGTGTAATAGGCCACGCCGCCGAAGACCGCCGCCTGCGCGAGCACCTTTTCCTCAGTGTTCGTGTTGAGCTTCGCGTACCACCCGTAGGTAGACGCTATGTTGACGCTCGTCGAGGTGGTCGCGTCGGAAAGATCCGACTCGGTCTTGGTCGTGGTCTGCCCGGAGTCCTTGACAGCGTACAGCCTGTTTACCTCAGTTGCGGAAACCGGGTGGGCCCTGTCGCCGGTGCCGAAGAACAGCAGCTCATAGCCGACCTCGAGGGTTACGGCAGGTTTGTAGAATACCTTCCTGCCGGTCGAAGAGTCAGCCCCGGGGTTGGACTGGAATATCTTCCTGCCTGTCCAGGCCGAGGTGAGATTGCTGCCGACATCGAATCTCCAGAGGGCGCCGCCGGTGTCGCCGGCGTACAGCCTGTCAGCGTACCCGTTCCCGTTTATATCGAGTATGGCGAGCTGAGAGAGGATGGGCCTCGTAAGGCTGCCGTTGTCAGCTATGGTGTATCCCCAGATCCTGTGGCCGCTTGTCGTGAAGACCGGCACTCCGCTTGTAAGGGTCGCTATCTCGACCGCGTAGACGCCCCTTCCCTTTGTCGCGGTACCGGCCGGTTCAGCATCCTCGGCTACATTGTCATAGCCCGCGCCGATAAAAGCGGCCACCTTAACGACATTCGTCCCGCCTGAATCGATGTACACCTTTGATATTACCGGCTCTGACCAGGTCTCTGCCAGCTCCGAGTAGTCGTCGGTAAAGGGGCTCTCGGTCGCGCTCAGCCTCCAGAGGTACTGCGGAGAAGACGGGACCGTGACATCGAGGGCGTAATAGAACCCGCCGCCCCTCCTCTCGCCGAACATTATAATCACCTTGTCGCCGTCGGCGGTTTCTATGTTGCCGTCATGGTCCGCGTCATATACATATGTCGAAGGCGAAGAGTCGACAAAGTATGAATGCGTCGTCCCGTGGCTGTGCTGGAGGTTTGGGAGCAGGTCCTGGGGCACGAAAGCCCAGAGCTCGCTGCCGTCGCAGTCCTTGAACGCATGCATCATGCCGTCGTTGCTGCCTACGAATACCAGGGACATGTTGATGGAGCAGTCCCCTTCATCAGCCCCAGCGAAGGTTGAGTAGTTCACCACGGTCGGCTTCGAGTGGAGCACATCCCCAAGGACCCAATCCCTTTTTTCAGTGGTCAGACCGTTGCCGTCCTCGTCGTACGCGTCAAGGCCGTAGACGAAGTTTATGAGCTTGTCCTTCTCCGTACTGTCCGCCACGCCGAGCGAGGCCGCGGTAATGGCGGCGTTTGAGGTTGAAAAAGCGTTCGAAGAGGCCGTGAGAGAAGCACTCGAACCCGTATAGGTGTATATGTTCCTTGCGGTTGACCTCGTCAGGAGGAGAGCGCCAGCGCCGCCGCTTTCGACATCGCTGCCGTCGGAAACCGTGCCCCAGTATGAAACGGCGTTGTCCTTTATGCTGCCGTCGGCGTTGGTGGCGGCGTTGCCGTACCTGTCAAGGATGTTGCCGTTAATGTCAAGGCCGTATTTCTTGAGGTTGCCGCTCCAGAACGCGTCGGTCTTGGGCTTAAAAAATCCCATGTAGAGCCTGTCACCCGTATAGGTGCGGTTCTCCGGGCTAACTGGCAGAACCGGGGCCACAAACGAGGTGTCGTCCTCCACGATGGACGCGATTATCTGGCGGAGAGACTCGCTGAGGCCTCCGGTCGAGTCGGCCGAAAAATACCTGCCGCCGCCGTTTGTAGCTGTCTCCTGCAGGAGTGTTTCGGCGTAGTCGACGCCAGCCAGGCCAAACCCGACCGTGTAGGTTATGATATTCTGCTTGCCGATGGTCCTCTCCTCTACGCCATCGGTGAGGAAGTCGCTGTCATACAGGTATTTCGCGACATCGTCGAGGTAGTCAGACCCGTCCGAGTCATATTCCTTGTCCGGGTCGTTAGCTGGCTCGAAGCCGTCACCGTCGCAGTCACCGTTGCTGCATATGGTCCTCAGGACCGCGTTCCTGTCCTGGGTGGACATGCCGTCAGTAATAAGGATGACATAGTTCTTCTGGCAGGCGTACTGCACCGGGCTCGAATAAGTGAAGCTCCCGTTGAAGGCCGTCTGGCCGCCCTTGTAATACCTCATCCCCTCGAAAAGTGTCTCGGCAAGCGGCGTCCATGTGCCCGGCGAGACATTGTTGACGGTCTGCACGAGCGCGTCCCTGTTCGTTACCGTGCCGGAGAAAATAGGGTCCATGTCCTGGATGTAGGCGTCGTAGTTGAGGTACCCGTATGAGTCGCCAACGCCGACTATATGGCCGCCATCGGACGAGTTGAATATCATGAGGCCGAACCTCACGCCTGAGGTGCTGTTTATGAGGTCGCTCAAAACCTCCTTGGCGACTTCCATCTTAGCGCGGTACCCGCCGCCGGCGGTAAGCCAGTTTATGTAGTTGCCGAGGGCGAAGCTGCCGGATTTGCCGGAGCATGCCCCGCCTGTATTGAGCTTGCCCTGGTACATGCCAGAGTTATTGAGCCCGTTCCTGGCCTTGGTGCAGGTCACGGAGGAGACATTAGCGATGTAACTGACCCACTTGTTTTCCCCGCTTTTCCACTTGTAGACCGCATTGGACTGGCAGGCCGCCCCGGAACAGCCGTTGGTGACGGCGTAGGTGGTCGAGGGAGTATAGGGGCCACCGGTTATGATCTCACCGCTCATGCTGCCAGAGTTGTCGAGTATGACGAGCACATTGGGCTGTATGGTGCCGGTTGACACGCCGTAGATGACCGTATCACCGGGGTACTGGTCGAGGGCCGCCGCGCCGCGGGGCGAAGCCGCCAGAACAAGGAAGGCGGCCAGCAGAGCAACAGCAAGAGAACGCACCTTAATTCTTGGGGATGATTCTCGCGACATTTGTCTCTACCTCCGTCCTTGAGTTCACCGGGCCTGTGCCGGTTGCGGAAATGGCGAAATAGTTCGCCTGGAATTCTGTAGCGTCCATGCCGGACCCCCTGGGCGGGTTGCCGTTTGAAAGGTATGTCACCGCTCCGCTCGCGTCGCTCGTCCCGGCCTGGAGGCTTATGCCCGTAAGAGGTATATTCACGCTGCCGGAGCCGATGGCCGAATAGATGTTCACATCCGTCCTGGCATACTCTATGGCCCGTTCCGCGGCGTAGAACGCGTCCTGCTTCACGCGGTAGTTCCTCGACGCCTGCGTCTCGGAGGATGAGTTGGTGAACATCATCGTCCCCAGGACGCTCATGAGGAAAAGGACTATTAGCGCCAGTACGAGGGCCATGCCCCTGTCGTTGCCGATTATCTTATCTCTTTTCATCGTCCCCTTACCTGTTGCGTATCTTGGCTGAAACTGTCATTTCCCTGGTCTTGGGAGCGCCTGAAAGCCCGGCAGTCGCGGCCGTCTGGCCGGAGACGGTCACAATAAGGTCCCTGACCAGGGCAAGGTTCGCCGGTGCCTGGGATGTCGTGCCGTCGTCGAGCACATAGCTCATCTGCATATTCTGGATGTTGCTCGCCACGATGGAGCTTATATCGGCCGTCCCGTTGACTATCCTCATGAGGCAGTTCCCTGCGGGGCAGGCAACCGACGGGGCGCACGAGGCGTCAGGCCCGAGGCAGTACTGGACCGTGTTGGGGAATGTATCCGGCGCCGAATTCCCGGTCTTCACGACAAGAAAACCCCGCTTGAACTCGACCGCCCCGGCGTTCGCCGAGGGCGTCGCGGTTACCGTGGGGCCGGCCGGGTTCACAGAGTTGACAGTGAAGACAGTGGCCGCGGGCTGGCTCCTGTCGCCGGTGTGTATTATTCTGATGGCGTCCCCGGCGGTAAAGAGGCTGACATCCCCCGCCAGCACGGTAAAAGTCAAGGCCGTACCGGCTGTGACAGTGGCGCTCAGGTCCGCATCCAGCCTGGAAGCGACCCCCATAGCCCCGGCGGCGTTGATAGTGATGGTGTCCGAACCTCCAAGTCCGGTGCCGTTACCTGCCGTGCCTAGAGGGTTGGCCCCGTTGGTGAGCGCGAAACCGGCCATGCGGGCGTCCCTGGAGACGCTGTCGAGCGACATCCTCAGATTCTGCTGCACATCAACCACATCCGCTTCGATGTGCGTAACCCTGTGCTGGCTGTTGTAAAGGGTGAAGATGCCTGCCGTAAGCACGCCAAGTATGGCCATTGCTATAACCAGCTCTATTATCGTGAAACCCATGTCGCGTCGGGCGTGCATATATATCCTCAGATGGTTGACTTGAATGCGTTGAGCGTCACGGTCCTGCCGCCGCTTGTTATGTTGACTGTCACCATCGACACCCCTGTGACCGGAGAGTTGGGAGTGACAGAGTAGGTGGCCGTGTATGTCCTGCCGTTCACGACCCTGGTAGTAGCTACGCTGCCCGTGTCAAGGTCGTAGGTGGCCCCGACGACGGTTGAGGCGAAAATCGGGTCGTCTCCGTCGCGGGAGGTTATCTCCTCTACGACCAGCGAGCCCACGGAACCCTCGACCGCCACCATGTGGGCGAACCTGTCAGTGCCGATGCCTGAGGACATCATGCTGGCAAGCCCGAGAAGCCCTATGGTAAGGATCGACATGGCCACAAGGAGCTCGAGAAGCGTGAAACCTTTTTCAGTCTTTACTGTTGACATGGTTTTAATTTAATCCCGCCTGTTTTCAAACTAAATGACCAGAGTCACAAGAATACCCGTGTTCATCACGCGCCTTTTTCCATTGGCAAAATCGACCCGGCAGACATTCAGGGCTACTTTATACGCGCCGCTGCCTGCACGCGCAAACATCTCTGCATGGATTCAAACGCAATTATTGTGCCAGGAGCTAAGTTGCTGAATTGATTAGAGTTGAAAAAGGCGGGGCGTCATGAAACTATGCAATTTTTTCATAGTCCGTAACTTTTTATCTTATAAAGGAGCGCCCTGTGGCTTATCTCGAGGATCTGGGCGGCCTTTGTCCTGTTGTTGCCTGTAAGCTCCAAGGCCCTGGATATGAGCTCTTTTTCAAGCTCCTCCTCGGCCTTTTTTATGGACAGTTCATGAAATTCCTTGCGCGCCTCGCCCTGCGCTATCGGCAGCGCGAGTGTTCTGATGGTGCCTGTCTCCTCGAGTATCATGGCCCGCTCGATCACATTCTCAAGCTCCCTTATGTTGCCGGGCCAGTTGTATGACATGAGCGCGGCGGCGGCCTCCCCGGAAAGGGCCTTCGCCGGTTTTCCGAAACGGCGGCCGTATTTTTCTATGAAGTGAGAGGCAAGCCCCGGGATGTCGCCGGGACGGCTCCGAAGCGGCGGAAGCTTTACCTCGATGACATTGAGCCTGTAGTAAAGGTCGTCCCTGAACGAGCCCTTCTTTATCTCTTCTTTCAGGTCTCTGAGCGTCGCGGCAACTATCCTTACATCGACCTTGACAGCCTTATTGTCCCCTACCCTCCTGAGCTCGCCTTCCTGAAGGACGCGCAGGAGCTTTACCTGGAGCTCCATCGGAAGCTCGCCTATCTCGTCGAGGAAAATGGTGCCGCCGTCGGCCTCCTGAAAAAGCCCGGCCTTGTTCCTGTGCGCGTCGGTAAACGCGCCCTTTACATGGCCGAAAAGCTCGCTTTCAAGCAAAGCGGCCGGTATGGCCCCGCAGTTGACCACGACAAAGGGCTTTCCCGACCTTACCCCGCTCGAATGGATGGCCCTGGCGATAAGCTCTTTTCCGGTTCCGCTCTCGCCTGTTATAAGGACCGATGTGGAATAGTCGGCTATTTTTCTTACCATGGCGAGTATCTCAAGCATCTTCTCGTCGGAGGTATGTATGTTGGAGATGTCGTAGTCTTTGGCGACCTCTTCCTTGAGGCGGCGGTTTTCCTTCCTGAGCCCCTCCCTCTCTTCGGCTTTCTTGAGGGTAAGGACTATCTCGGCGGTCTTGAAAGGCTTTGATATGTAGTCGTACGCCCCGAGCTTCATGCACTCTATGGCATTGTCCATCGTGCCGTAGGCGCTCATCATTATGACAGTCCTCTGCTCGCCCCGCTCCCTCAAGGCTTTCAGGAATTCGAGCCCGCCCATGCCGGGCATCCTGATGTCGCAGAGTATGAAGTCCGGCTCCTCGGCCTCAAGGGCATCGATAGCGCGCCTGGCGTCATTAAACGACACCGTCTCATAGCCCTCTTTTTTGAGTATCACCGAGAGCATGTGGCGCATGGACTCTTCGTCGTCTATTATGAGTATCTTCATACGGCCTCTTTTCCTGCCGGAAGCATTACAATGAATTCGGAGCCGCCTTCAACATTCCTGAAGGTTATCTCCCCGCCATAAGCCTTTATAATCGACTGGGAAACGAACAGGCCGAGGCCCGTGCCCTTGCCCACCTCTTTAGTGGTAAAGAACGGGTCGAATATCCTGGCTGAATCATCGGCATGGATGCCCACGCCGGTATCCCTGAAACTCACGAACACGAAATCCCTTTCAAAGGTCTCCTTGGCTGCCGGAGCGTCGCCCTTTCTCCTGCCGGCTTTGAGGGGCGCGGGCCTGGCCTCAGCCAGAGTCGAAATCGTGATGGTCTTTTCTTCCACGGCTTCCATTGCCTGTGCCGCGTTTATAAAGAGGTTCGAGAATACCTGCCTCAGCTTGCCCTCGTCAGCCATGACCGCCGGGACTTTGAGGCCGAGATCGAGGACAGTACTGACCCCGCTGAAGTCGCTCCGCACGCAAAGGCCGGTGAGCGTCTCATTAAGAAGAGCGTTCACATCGACCGGGACAACGGCCCTTTTCGCAGGTCTTGCGACCTCGAGGAAGTCCCTTACAATGGAATCTATGCGGTCGGCTTCCCGCCCGGCGCGCGCTACCATGTCCTTTTCCTCGGCTGGGTCGAGCCCTTCCCTTGAAAGGATGTCTATGTAGCCGCGCAAAGCGCCAAGCGGGTTGCCTATCTCGTGGGCTATGCCGGCGGCGAGCCTTCCGACAGCGGCAAGGGTCGAGTTCCGCAGAAGCTCGTCCTGCGCCGTGGTAAGCTCCAGGTTGACGCGCTCTAAGCTCTTTATCTCGTCCTCCAGCCTTCCGGCCATGCTGTTGAACGAGGCGGCGAGGCTTCCGACTTCGTTATGTACCGCGACATCAGCCCTGTCGTAAAGCTTGCCTCCGGCTATCTTCTTAGCGGCCTCTTCGAGCTTTTTAAGAGGCTCGATAATCGAGCGGGAGAGAAAATATACGCCGAAGGCGATGATGATGACGGAGTCTATGAGGGCGTACAGGGCAAGGAAATTCCTGACGCTGGCCATGTCTTCATTTACTTCGGCCAGGCTCAGGATGAACTCTAACCTGCCAGCGTCCGGCACGAGGGCCGAAACCCTCATGGACTCTCCAATGCCGGTAAGGAGGCCGCCGCCGTACATGTAGGCCTCGATGCCCACTGCCCCGTATATGAGCTTGCCCGCATCAGTTGGCATTGTCCCTGAAGCGGCAAGCTGCCTTCCGTCAGGCGCCGTAAGCCTGAAATCTTCTATCCGAGCCTCGTTCTTGAGTACGCCGGACAATCTCGCGCCCCAGGGCTGGCCGCCCTCGGAAGACAGGCGCATCGAGGCGCGCACAAAGCCCACGGTATCCTCTGCCTGGCTTATCTTCCACTGGAGGGCGCTTCTCTCGACTATCTTGATGCTCATGAGGCCGATAAGCCCTATTCCGGCGATAGTCATTATGACTATTCCGGCCGTGAGCTGGAAGCGTATGCCCTGGCCTTTTCGCTTCATGGCTGCCTCATCTCAAAACCCTGACGCCCTCATTATGTACCAGCTAATGAGCCTTTCGCCGAAGAAAAGATGGAGGACGGCCCCGAGGGCGAGAAATGGGCCGAACGGTATGGCATAGCGGCCGCCTTTTCCAAAGGCGTACATGAGGACGCCGCCTGTTATGGCGCCGGTAAATGAGCTGAGGAGCAGGGTCAGAAGTACGCCCTTCCACCCGAGGAACGCGCCTATCATGGCCAGGAGCTTTATGTCTCCGCCGCCCATGCCCTCGTGTCCGGTTATAAGGTGGTAGCCGAACGCTATGAGGTAAAGGATGCCTCCTCCCACGAGAAGCCCTATGGCAGACTCCAGGACGGTCAGGTCAAACAACACGAAAGAGGCGGCAAAGCCAAGGACAATGCCGGGCAGGCTTATGACATCCGGGATTATCTGGAGGTCAAGGTCTATGAAGGTTATAACAATGAGGGCGCTTATGAAGGCGTAATATATGAGAGCGTCTGTTGAGGGGCCGAACTTCATGAAGGTAAATACGGCCAGGAGGCCGGTCAACGCTTCGACAACCGGGTACCTCGCGGAAAATGAGACCTTGCAGGACGAACACTTCCCGGCAAGGATTAAATAACTCAAGATGGGGACATTTAAATAAAAAGGCACGCGCGACCCGCAGTTCGGACAACTCGAAGGAGGAGTCACGATAGACATGCCCAGCGGGATCCTGTAGATGCAGACATTCAAAAAACTGCCCACTACGGCACCGAACAGGAAAGGAATAATTAAAGGGATTAAGTTATCCACTGGCAGGCTGCTGAAAACCCATAGCGAGCGCAATCCACGCGTCTTTCTGCGGGGTCAAGCGAGCGAATAGGAAATCGAGACCTCCTTAGGTTTCGAAGTTCCCGCGATTGAGTCGCGGGAACTTCAAAAAATCCATCTGCATCGTTATCATCGTCGCTCATGGGGCGTACGAGGAGAGCACGCCTCATTCCCCGCTCCTCGACGCCTTGCGTCCTGGAGCTTTTTGAGCAGCCTGAAGAAACGGCGTTTTCCCCAATCCGCTAAAGGGCATCGGGAAGATAGCCCTTCCTCCTCTTCTCGATGATCTCGAGTATGTCGGCGGCCTGCCTTATGGCTTCGACCGCGTCTTTGTCGGATATCACCTCGGCAGGCACGCCGCCGGGAAGAGCGTCGGGAAAGCGGGAGGTCTTGTAATAGATGTCGAGCCGCCTTGAAGACGAGACAAAACCTTTGAAGCCTTCCTCGTAAACAAGCGCCCTGTCCAGGAGGTCTACCACTGAACGGGTTTCCCTGGCGTCCTCCTTATTGAGGAACAGGAACGCCCTGAGGGCCTTTGCAGCCGACTGCTGGGACCAGAAGGTAGCAGGCGCGAAAAACCCGCCCTGCTGGCACCACTCGGCGGCCTTGAGGTCATACTCAGCCTGCCTGAGCCATCTTTCTGCCTCTTTCCAGAAAATATCCATTGCGCCTCCTTCAGGTCCTGTAGGCGGAGTTTATCTTTACATATTCGTATGTGAGATCTGAGGTCCAGACCCTGTCTGAGCTCTTTCCTGATTTCAGGTCGACAGATACAACGAGCGTGTCCTGCTTCATTGCTCTTGCAGCCTCTTTTTCCTTGCCCGTGTCCAGACCCTTTTCCACAACCCTCACTCCGTTGAACTCTATCGATACGCGCTCTTCCTTCATGCTTATGCCAGCCCTGCCGATGGCCGCCATGACGCGGCCCCAGTTCGGGTCGCCGCCGAAAAAGGCGGTCTTGCAGAGGAACGACTCGGCTACGGTGCGCACGGCGCTCCTTGCGTCCTGGGCACTGGATGCGCCCTTTATCTCTATTTCGACCAGGCGGGTCGCCCCTTCTCCGTCCCTCACTATCATCTGCGCCAGCTCCACGGAAAGCGAGGTGAGGATGTCGGAGAATTCCTTGAATTCCTTTGTGCCCGCCTTTATCTCATCGGCCCCGCTCATGCCGTTGGCGAAGGCAAGGACAGTGTCATTGGTCGAGGTGTCGTTGTCTACGATTATGCTGTTGAAAGATGCCGCTACGGCCTTTTTGAGCGCTTCAGCGAGCAAAGGGGCCTTAATGTCGGCGTCGGTCATGAAGAAGGCGAGCATGGTCGCCATGTTGGGGCATATCATCCCCGCGCCCTTACAGAGCCCGGCTATGATGACTTCGCGGCCGCCTATCCTGGCCCTGCGCTCACCGGCCTTCTGGAACGCGTCGGTAGTCATCATGGCTTCACCGGCTGCAGGGAGGCCGTCATAACCAAGGGCCTTTACCGCCGAAGGCAATCCGGAGGCGACCTTCGCTATGGGCAAAGGCACTCCGATGACGCCGGTCGAGCAGACGAGCATGGAGCCCTTCTTCAATCCGAGGGCAGCTTCCGCGAGCGCGGTCATCTCTTCGGCTACTTTCGCGCCGTCAACGCCGGTGCAGGCGTTGGCATTGCCGCTGTTTACGATGAGGCCGCTCGCGACCCCTTTTTTCACGCGCTTCATGTCAAGAAGCACAGGAGCGGCCTTGACGCTATTGGTTGTAAAAAGACCCGCCACCTGGGCGGGCTTGTCGCTCACGATCAGGGCAAGGTCTTTCTTGCCGTTTTTCTTTATGCCAGCGGCCACTCCCGCGGCCCTGAAGCCGGTGACCCTTAAAGCGGGCAGCCTGCCGGGCTTCGATTTATCAGATGCCATTGTGATCTTCAGCCCCCTTTTCAGCCACCCCGGTCATCTCGCGCTCTTTTCGGCGCAGCACCGTTTGTACTTGAGGCCGCTTCCGCAAGGGCACGGGTCGTTCCTGCCGACCTTGTCTCCGAAACGCGTGACTGGCTGCTCTTTGGCTTCCTCCTCGGGCTCTTCTCCACGGGAATAGGTAACCTTCTGAGACCTCACATGCTGCTTGGGAGCCGGGGCAGGAGCTGTACCGGTTTCTTCTTCCCTCTTTATCTGTACCTTGAAGAGCCTTTCGCAGACTTCGCTCTTGAGCCTCGCTATCATCTCGACGAACATGTCGTAGCCCTCTTTCTTGTACTCCTGGAGAGGGTTCTTCTGCCCGTAGCCGCGAAGCCCGATGCCGCCCTTCAGATGGTCCATTGAAAGGAGGTGGTCTTTCCAGAGCGTGTCGAGCGTGTGGAGCATTATTACTTTCTCGAACTGTGCGAAGGGTTCGTCCCCCACGGCAGCGAGCTTTTCCTCGTAAGACTTCCACGCCTTGGCGGCTATCGCTCCGGCAAGGTCATCCGGGGTGGCCGCGCCGTTGGTGTCGGCGCTGGTGAAGCCTACGCCGAACTGGATAAGGCACGCGTCGTTAATGGACTTGAAGTCCCATTCCTCGGGGTCCGATTTTTCCTCTACATGGGTTGCCGCGATGTCACGGCAGACCTCTTCCGAGAACTCCTTGACCATATCGCGCAGGCCCGACTGCCCGAGTATCTGCTTCCTGTACCCGTAGACGACCTCTCTTTGCTGGTTCATGACATCGTCGTACTCAAGCAGGTGCTTTCTTATCTCGAAGTTGTGCCCCTCGACTTTTTTCTGCGCGTTTTCTATGGCCCGTGAAACGAGGCCGTGCTCAATGGGCGTATCCTCTTCGAGGCCTATCTTCTCCATGATGGAGGCAATCCTCTCGGAGCCGAATATCCTCAGCAGGTCGTCCTCGAGCGACAGATAAAACCTTGAGGCGCCAGGGTCTCCCTGACGGCCCGCGCGGCCCCTGAGCTGGTTGTCTATGCGCCTTGACTCGTGCCTCTCGGTGCCGAGTATGTACAGGCCGCCCAATGCCAGCACTTTCTGCTTTTCTTCTTCGCAGAGCGCCTTGGCCTTCTCGACAGCCTCATGGTAGTTTTCGGTCGAGTCGTCCTTGCCAGCGCGAGAGGAGGCAAGGTACTCGGGGTTGCCGCCCAAGAGTATGTCTGTGCCCCTTCCTGCCATGTTGGTCGAGATGGTCACAGCGCGAAGGCGTCCGGCCTGGGCGACTATCTCGGCCTCGCGCTCGTGCTGTTTGGCGTTCAGGACTGTGTGGGGTACCTTATGGGTCGCGAGCATCTTCGCGAGCTTTTCCGAATCGTCGATTGATATGGTGCCGACGAGCACGGGCCTCCCGAGCTTGTATGACTCTTCTATGTCCTTTATTACCGCTTTGAACTTTTCCTTCTTGGTCTTGTAGACAAGGTCGGTGTTGTCCTTCCTCGCAAGTATCCTGTTCGGCGGGATTATCATGACCTCGAGGCCGTAGATTGAATGGAACTCGGAGGCCTCTGTGTCAGCGGTGCCGGTCATGCCTGAGAGCTTGTCGTACATTCTGAAGTAGTTCTGGAAAGTGATGGTCGCCAGAGTCTGGTTCTCGTTCTCTATCTTGACCTTTTCCTTGGCTTCAACGGCCTGATGGAGACCGTCTGACCAGCGCCTGCCAGCCATGAGCCTTCCCGTGAACTCATCGACTATGATGACCTGGCCGTCCTTCACGACATAGTCCACATCCCTGTGCTTCAACACATGGGCGTACAGGGCCTGGTTCACATGGTGGAGCGTTTCCAGGTGGGCCGGGTCGTAGAGGTTGTCCACTTCAAGGAGCTCTTCGACCTTGGTCATGCCGTCTTCCGTAAGGAGGACCTGCCTGGCCTTCTCGTCGACGGTGTAGTGCTCCTCCTTCTTGAGGGACGGCATTATCCTGTCTATGACATAATACTTGTCGGTGGAATCGTCCGTGGGCCCTGAGATGATGAGGGGCGTTCTGGCCTCGTCGATGAGTATGGAGTCGACCTCGTCGACGATGGCATATTGGTGCTCCCTCTGAACATACTCTTCGAGGGAGAACTTCATGTTGTCGCGGAGGTAATCGAAGCCGTATTCGTTGTTGGTGCCGTAGGTTATGTCGGCGTTATACGCCTCTTTCCTGGAAATCTGGCGGAAATGGATGAAGCTTCCCGGCCCCTCGGCGTATGAAGGGTCGTAAAGATAGCTCGCCTCGTGCTGTATGACGGACACGGTAAGGCCGAGGGCATGATAAACCGCTCCCATCCAGTGGGAGTCCCTTTTGGCCAGGTAGTCGTTCACGGTCACGAGGTGCGCGCCCTTGCCCGGCAGGGCGTTCAGGTACAAAGGAAGGGTGGCCACGAGGGTCTTTCCCTCGCCCGTTTTCATCTCGGATATCTTGCCCTCGTGAAGGACGAAGCCGCCGATGAGCTGGACATCGAAGTGGCGCATCTTCAGGCGCCTCCAGGCGACTTCCCTTACCGCGGCGAAGGCCTCTGGCAGAAGGTCGTCAAGGGTCTTGCCACCGGCAAGCTCCTGTCTGAACTTTGCCGTAAGCTCCTTGAATCCCTCGTCGCTTATGGCCTTCATCTTCGGCTCGAGCGCGTTGATCTGCTCGACAACCGGTATTATCCGCTTTACCTCGCGGTCATTCCTGGAGCCGAAAACTTTCTTTAAAAGATTATTGAACATTTTTTATCGCTATGAAAAAAGCTGTCCTTTCATGGGTTTCCGGACGCTATTCACGCCCCGATAGATGGTTCCGTAAACAGTTATGATAGCATAAACATATTGACATTTCCATACCGATGAAACCTTTTTTCATGCGCATTTGAGCCCCCGAAGACTGTCAAAAACATGACGGGCGCTTTCGAGGAGCGAGGAATGAGGCGTACTCTTCTTGTACGCCGCAATTACGAGTGACAAAGACAACGAAGCAGATGGACTTTTTTGGGCCTTCCAGCTAACTTGAGGTTATTCTCTTCAGGCTGCTCAAAAAGCTCCATATGCAAGGCGTCGAGGAGTGAGGAATGAGGCGTACTCTGCTCGTACGCCGCAATTACGAGTGACGCTGACAACGAAGCAGATGGACTTTTTGAGCAGCCTGGCAACAACAAAAAAAGCCCTGCGGGGAACCGTCCCCGTCAGGGCTTCGTGCATGGGCGCGCTTAAAACCCTCAATCGATTATATATTTTTCCGGGTTTACATTAAGCCCGTTTACTGAAACCGCGTAATGGAGGTGCGGGCCGGTAGACCTTCCGGTGTTGCCCATGAGGCCTATCTGAGTGCCCCTTTTCACCTTCTGCCCGGCGTTCACCAGGGTCTCGGAAAGGTGGCCGTAAGTCGTCTTGACTCCGTAGCCGTGGGAGATAGCTACGAAATTGCCGAGGCTCGTGTTCTTTCCGGCCTGCACGACTATGCCGTCAGCCGAAGCCGCAACAGGCGTGCCAATGCGATTGGCGATGTCCATGCCCGTATGGTGCTGGGGGGTGCCGGTAAAGGGCGATACCCTGCTGCCGAAATTGGAAGTCACCCACCCCTTGGCCGGCAGTATCGAAGGCGTAGAGGCAAGCATTACCGAACGCCTGGCAAGGTAGTCTTTCAGCTCCGTGAAGCTCTCTTCCTGAGTGCTCGCCATGTGCTCGAGATTCATGAGGTCAGAGCGCATCTTGTCCACGAGCTCGCCGACCTTGGCGCCCGGCCTTGTGAACATCTCCTCTTCCACGACCGAATCCCCGCCCATGCCGAGAAGCTGATTGTCAGAGTGCCCGGCAGGCCTGGGCTCTTTTTCAAGGTTAGCGATAATTCTTATCTTTTTGTCGAAGAGGCTCAGTTTAGCAAGCTGGCCTTCAAGTTCCTTTATCTTCGAAGCGAAGCCCTGGAGGGCGAGCTTCTGCTCGGAGTTCGCCGTCTTCATGGAGCCGTACTCCATGTCTGTTGTTTTTATGCGCGCGTAATCGACAAGGACGAACGCGAGCACCAGGGCAAAAAGGCCTGAGACCGCTCCGGCTATCTTCAGAGACCTGAAGGGGAGCCTGAACTGCCTGGTCTTTGAGGCGTCGTTGGTCAAGACGAACAGCGTGAAAAATCTCTTATCCAACTTCGGACCTCCCTTCCTTTAATTTTCCCTATTGCTTTATTGTCGGTGAAATCGGCCCTGCATTCGCGGCCCTTGAGGGCCGCCTTTGCCGCCGGCCAAAGGACCGGCTGTCTGGCGAGTCTGAACCCGGCGACGCCTCCGTCCGGTGACGGGCGGGCCGTTTGACAATCCCCGATGACCTCCTTATTTCGGCAGGAAGCGGAGAAACTTGAAAGAACCAGGCCGGGATGAAGGAGAAAACCCTGTGAAGGTTCTTTTTTGGAATGTAATCCTTAGCACGCAGCCGCCCTCCTTGTCAAGTTTTTTGGCTCTCGCCGAAGAAAACCTGAGGGCAGTCTACTTCAAAGCAGGCTAAGCAGGCAGTGACAGCCGTCACCCGTGTTTGCCGGGCAAATGTATCCACCTGATTTTCATGTGGAATAAAAAAACAAAAGCCCGGACAGGTTTTTGGAAACCTGTCCGGGCCATTGGAATTAAGCGGGATAAGCGAAAAAGCTTACTCTGAGATGTAAAGGAGTATCCTGTCCTTTTCTATCTTAATATAACCTTCCTGGGTCATCTTTTTAAGGGCCCTGCTTACGACCTCTCTCGAAGAGCCTATCATGGCAGCGAGCTGCTCGTGGGTAGGTCTT